>DUKH01000132.1:0-5687 GCA_013329415.1 Methanosarcinaceae archaeon
ATTGTAACTATTCAGGGTATAGTTATCGGCGCTCCGCTGAGCGTCGCTAGAATAGCCTCTATAACTGACAAATTGTTCTTTCTGATTGTAGAGATGTATGCTCTAATTCTGCAGAAAGCTAGCGCTCCTTGCACGCTTCTGAAAGTTCCTGATATTTTCTGCTGTAACTTCATCATCCTGACATCTCTTTCTGCCAGATTATTCTCAAATGGAACTCTAAGGTCTTTAAGGAATCTCAGGATCTGTTCTTTGTATTCTATGAACCTATCAAGGAGATTCCTTGCTTTGGTCTTCGGATTCTTGCCTCGTGTTCCTTTTTTTTCCGGATTTAAAGAAGGTGGATTTTCTTCAATCCCTTTCATGACGATAGCATCGAACTTTTCTTCAAACGCCTTGACTTGCTCAAAATCTAAATCTCTAATTAGCTCTTTGCACTCATCAGTATATCTTTTCATTTCAGTGAACAGCTCATTCATCTCTTTAGCCCACTGCTGTTTATAATTCTCTTCAATTCCAGTGAGTTCCCTCTGGAGATGAGCATTGCAAAGTGCATGTTCACATTCATAACTGTTGTACGGTTTCCAGCCGTCATGAACTGCTACCCCGTTAAACTCCGGAAGAATTCCCATGTAATCCATTGCTTCAGATCCTCTTTTTGGGTGGGGGAGATAACAGGTATATTTGTCAGTTGAAGCTACGTGAAGCCACTGTCTTTTTCCTTTGATTCTCATACCTGTTTCATCACAATGGATTACAGGAGAAGTGATTATCTTCTCCTTAATGTCGTTTTCGAACTGCTCTAAATTCCGGAAACATTCATTTTCTGCTCTTATTATGGTAGCAGGACAGATTTTTATCCCCATAATATCTTCAAAAAACTCTGAAAGCCTTTCATATGGGATAAACTGGTAGTTCTTACAGTAAACTGCTGAAGCTAAAATATTAGGACCATATTGGACTGGATATTTCACAGATTCAGGAAAGGTAGCTTTAGTTGTTTTTCCACAGTGAGAACAGGTCTTTATTTGACTTCGATGTTCCGTAACAATGAGATTTACGGGAGGAATATCAAAAATCTGCCTTCTCTCATAAGCTTCAATTCCAACATCTTCAAGAGTATGTCCGCATTCTCCACAGCAGTTTACAGAATGTTCTATGATCTAGTCAGGATAATTAACCATTTCAAGAGTGGTACCTTGGTGGCCTTCTTGACCTCCGGGTTTCTTTCCGCTCTTTTTGCGGCGACTCTTGGGTTTAGGTTTTTCATGCAAAAAAACGTCTGTAGAAGGAGGTTTACTACTATTTCTACTGTTTTGATTTAAGCGAGCTTCCAGGGATTGCAACCTTTCACGAAGCTCTTTTATTTGAGATTCAAGACTCTCAATATATACAATAACTTCAGGGTTTGAAGCACAGAGTGCAAGAATCTCTTCACGTATCATAAGCGCAAAAAGGAATCATTTTATATCCAATTTTTCCTCGAAACGAGGAAAAATTGTGTAGCCTTTACAAGGCTACTGAATAGTTACAAAGGATTTATGCTTAAAAATATGCCGGATAACTTTAATAATATTTTCCCAAGTATAGTATTAAAAAGGATCTGGTTTCAGGAAGTAAACCGGAGTTCGAAAGAGAATAACTTTAGTTCGAAAGAGAATAACTTTAGTTAGAAAGAGAAATTTATTATGTGATCAGGGGATCAAAATGAAAACAAACTGGATCAAGGACAACACATCTTTCAGTTATTGTGCGGAGGCAGACCTGAAGGATATAGCATCAATGCTTTCAAAAGAAAGTGTATGCAAATACATGTTTTTTGGGCCGAATAAAGAAGAAGATACAATGGTTTACTTTTCTCCGCTGGTCAAATCAATAGAGGAATCTTTAAAGGATGATAAAATACCGGATTGTCATGTTTTCACTATCAGAGATAATGGTACCGGCGAATTTATAGGCCAGTGTGCACTGCTTCCGATAGAATTCACCAATGGGAATTATCTGATCGGGTACCAAATAGATGATACCCAGTGGAGAAAAGGATATGGTACTGCTGCCTGTGATTTCCTGGTACATTACGCTTTCAATGTTATAGATGCATTCAGGCTCACAGGCGATTGTGTAAGGGACAATTCGGGATCAGAGAAAGTGATGGTTAGATCAGGTTTTCAGCCCGGAGGCAGGCAAAGAAAATACTGGTTTGTGGGCGCAAAATATTTTGATAGAATGCTTTTCTCACTCCTGAAAGAGGACGTTCCTGAAAGTAAGTTAAAAGAATTGAATGATATTTACAGGTGAACTAACCAGAGATTTTGGGGTGTGCGAAATCATTTTGGAATGCAACAGTTAGAAAAGGTAATAACGAACACTGTAAAAAAGGACAGCACACTTTTCAATACAATCAAATAAGAGACCACTCCTTTATGGAAATAAGGAAAAAGAAACAAACAAAGGAGTTCTTTTGTGAATAGTAAAATCTTAATTTGCTTTTTTTTGTTGATTGTGATTGTGACTGCAGCCGGTTCCGGTTGCATCTCAGAAAGCAATAACATGCCCGAAGAGTAAATTGGAAACATCGAAGACATCGAAGGCCTCTGGATGGGAAGCCTGGAACTCAAGGGCGGGCAGGAATTGAGAATTTTATTCAACATCTCTACCGGATCCGATGGGTTGCCAACTGCCACCATGGACAGCCTTGACCAGGGGGCAAGCGGCATACCTGTGGAGAAGGTAATTTACAAAGATGGGACCCTGCGCCTTGAAGTCACAGCCATCAAAGGTATTTTTGAAGGAGTGCTAAAAGAGGACGGAAAAACCATCGAAGGCGAGTGGAAACAGATGGGGTCAGTTTTCCCACTTGTGCTTTCCCGTATTGATGAAAAACCTGAAATTCGAAGGGAACAGGACCCTGTAAAACCCTATCCGTATGACGAGGAAGAAGTCGTTTATGAAAACAAGGAGGCTGGGATCCAGCTGGCAGGCACCTTAACCAAGCCGAAGACCGAGGGGCCTTTCCCCGCCGTGCTGCTCATAACCGGGTCTGGCAAGCAAGACCGCAACGAAGCGGTTTTCGGGCACAGGCCGTTCCTTGTGCTCTCGGATTACCTGACACGCCAGGGCATTGCTGTCCTCAGGGTCGATGACCGGGGCGTCGGAGGCTCAACCGGGAACTTCTCCCGGGTCACTACCGAAGATTTCGCAGAAGACGCAGTTGCAGGCGTTGAGTACCTGAAGAGCCGCGAAGACATAGACCCGGACAGGATAGGGCTGATCGGGCACAGTGAAGGCGGATTAATTGCCCCGATGGTTGCAGTCAGGTCCCCGGATGTCGCATTCATCGTGCTCATGGCAGGCCCGGGCCTGACGGGAGAGGAAATTGTTTTGTTTCAGAGCAGGCTGGTTGCCGAGGCTGATGGGGTAGCTAACGAAACCATCGCCAAAAATGACGCTCTTCTAAAAGACATATTCTCCGTAATTAAAGCGGAAGAGAATGACACAATTGCCGGGGAAGAAATCCGCAGGCTTGTAACGGATACCCTGGCAAACCTGAGCGAAGAAGAAAAACAGTATTCCAGCTACACCGAAGAATCCCTGGATGCTGAAATAAAGCTACTGGTATCGCCCTGGACGCGCTACTTCCTGACCTACGACCCAAAAACGACCCTGATAGAAGTGGAATGTCCGCTCCTGGCGATAAACGGGGAAAAAGACCTCCAGGTGCCCCCTGAAGAAAACCTCCGGGCCATCGAGGAAGCTCTCGAAGCAGGAGGTAACGAGGACTATACCGTAAAAGAGCTGCCTGAGCTCAACCACTTATTCCAGACCGCCAAAACAGGGTCCCCTTCCGAGTACGCGACGATTGAAGAGACCATGTCTCCGACTGCTATGGAACTTATTGGGGACTGGGTTCTGGAACACACCCAAATGGAAGAGTGAATTGACTTTAAGGGGAAATGAGGACGCTTTGCTGTTATGAAGAACCATTGAGATAGAGTCATTTCCCCTGCAACTTACTATTTCCCTAAAACTTACCATTTTCCGATAATTTATTAATTCACTTCAATTTACTGGTCCTCTATAACTTACTAATCCACTTCAATTTACTATTTCCTCGATTTACCCCTATTTTTCTTAAATTCCACTCTCTTCTACAAAATTGATTCAAAACTTACATGGATAACGATTTTTTACATCTGTATAATTAGAAGTGTATAATACCAATAGATAGTTTAATAAACTTAATAGGATGGTTTAATGATATACCAGTAAACTTATTATTTACGAATAAAATATCACCTATTGCGATCGAAAATTAGTTGCGCGCATCTAATGAAAAAGTCAACAAATATATTTCATTAAGATTGGCATTTGACTTCATTTTAACACTTTTTTTTCATTTGTTATGTAAAAAACGTACATTTATAAGTAAATGTCTTATGCAGAAGCTTGATTATAAGTTTAATTTTAATTTCAAAGTTTAAAAGCTATTTTTCAGGAAAAATACGGCTTAATGAAGTTTTAATTTCTGTCGAAAATTAGCGGTTTTGCCCTGCAGGAAAGAATCTTTATATAGTTATTCAACTAAGAAAAAAATTGGAAAACTTTGAGAGTTGGGGACTGGTATACTCTTAGAAAGAAGCTCAATAAAAAATATTAGACAGTTGAAGTAATGGATAGAAATGTGGCATCATTTTTTGCCCCCAGGTCTCAAAATAAAACCGAATATCCCATATAAAGCAGAAACTTAGTCAAAAATTGAAAGGTGTTGTAAATGAAAACATTGAAGAAATTGCTTGCATTGTCAATTGTTTTACTGGCAACGATCCCGCTCGCTTCGGCAGATATGCAGGTCGACCTGCTGGCCAACCAGACGCTTGATGTTGGAATGGTAAACGTCACATGTGACGGAAATAACCTCTCCATAAAATACATAACAGAAGACGGCTGGACCTTAAACGAAACTCACCTTGCCGTCGCAGGGAACATTACAGGTATCCCGACAACAAAGAAAGGAAACCCGACCCCCGGTCAGTTCGACTATTCGGAGAGGTACTCCCCCGGAGTAATAGAATATACCTATATCGTTCCTATTGCAGACCTGAACCTTGAAGAAGGGGATACCACAGTAATCATCGCAGCCCATGCAGCCGTGCAGCAAGAAGAGGGATATGAAGGGATAACACTCCTTGAGGAAGGTGCCTGGGGCGAAGGCTATCGTTTCGTCCCGAAAGGAGACTGGGCAATGTATTTTGAATATGATATAACGGCATAAACCCCGAATCCCCCAGATCCAAACCTCTTGAACCCTTAAATCGGATGGAAATCCCGGCCTGCAGGAAGAGCTTACCCCGGGCACTGATGCTGTTATGCTTCAGGAAAAAACCCACCGCTACTTTGAACCCCCGGGTTGCATAATTTATTCCACCTTTACAGAAGTTCTCCTGCATGCTCCCCTGCATGAAAACGATAAACAAAAAAACAAAGGGACCGGATTCAAAACCCACGAAACCTCAGACCCATAAATTTCGGTCCCTTTTTTCCCATCCCTACTTTTTATCGTCTGGACGTATCTTTGCACTATAATTGCAGGCAGGCCGTGAAGATGATCGGGCAGCTTGCCAATAAAATGTCGGCGTTGAGCGGTCCAGGTCGAGCCATTATCACTGCGCCTGTTCACTTCTCCTGTTCAC
>DUKH01000132.1:6009-27702 GCA_013329415.1 Methanosarcinaceae archaeon
CTGTTCACTTCTCCTGTTCACTGCACCTCTTTACTACTACTGCTTTCCTCAAGCCTGCCGCTAAATGTTGCACCTCCAAGCCCTGTCAGCTCCTCTATCTGGAGTGTTACCTCATCGTTTTCAAAGCTCATGTTCACCTGGTAGTTGTCAATATTTGAGACCTCATTGTAATAGAAAACAAATTCTCTGTCCGTTCTCCAGAAACCCTTACGGGCAAGAGGTCCGAACTCCCCGCCGGGAGATATGCGGTAAACATTGTCCAGCCCTACCGGAAGCACCTGCTGCTCCTCTTCCAGGGAGAGGTTGAGGATTGCTTCCTCCTGTCCCGGAAAACTCAGGGAGATGGTTTTAATGCCAAAGGGGTTGGGTTCAAACACATACGTTTTACCGGAGATTTCCTTTGCCATTTCCGGCAACTGAGGCACGGGTTCGGGATCAGGGAGGTTTGCAGCAGCTTTTATTTTGTCCTGAAGCCGCCCGTAGGCTTCCGGGTTTTCAGGAAGGGCCCGGTCCGACTGCAGGGCTGCAAGCAGGAAAGGAGAAAGCTCATCTGGCTCAAAACCCCCGCCTGTGGTCACAAGTATGATGTTTTTCTCAGGCCAGACAACGCTGCGCTGCCCGCCGCGTCCCCTGGCTTCATAAAGCCCGGGGATGCTGCCTGGAACCCACCACTGGTACCCATACCCCTCACCTTCATCCAGGGAAACCTGCTTTTGAGTCGATCTATTCACCCATTCTGCCGGCACTACCTGTTCCCCTTCCCAGATGCCCCCATTCAGGAAGAGGTAGCCCAGTTTTGCCATATCCTGAGGAGCCAGGCGCAGGTCGTCCCAGCCGTGGTTGTTTCCCTGTGGGTCGGAAGGCCAGTTGACGTTCTGGATGCCGAGAGACTCAAAAAGAGTTTCATTAGCATAATCCCGTTCGCTCATGCCGGTTGTTTCCCGGATGATCCCCGAGAGGAGATGGGAATTGCAGCTACAGTAGACGAAACGGGTGTCCGGTTCTTCTGCCATGGGCAGGTCAAGCGTAAACTGGACCCAGTCCGGGCTTTCCTGCATCTGAGCCAGCGTGGTTTCAACGGGATCGTTAATGCATTCGAAACCCGACCTCATGGTCAGAAGGTCTTCCAGGGTCATTGCCTTTTTATCTGCATCAACATTCGCAACAGTACGATTCGGGAAAAAGCCCAGGACCGGCTGCTCAACACCTGTGATATATCCCTCGGAAATTGCGATGCCTATCAGGGTCGCTGTAAAACTTTTGGTAACGGAAGCGACATCGTGTATGGAACCCTCAGTAAAGGGATAAAAGTAAGCATCCATCACGACGTACCCGTTCCTTATGAGCAGCAAGCTGTGAATATTAACGCCCTCTTCCCGGATGTAATCCAGTGTCTCGGCCAGTTTTTCCGAGTCTATCCCCTGCTGTTCCGGGGTTGATGTCTGTCAACCCCCAATGGGCCAGTATGCTGCCGGCTCAGTGACAGGCTCAGTGACTGGTTCTGTAGCTGGTTCCGTGGCCGACTCGTTGTCTGAATCGGGCGTTTCAACGCAACCGGCGGCTGCAAACAGGGTCGTCAAAAATGCAAGTAATCCGATAAATTTCGAATTATTTGTTCTTCCCATTAATTCTCCCCCCATATAATCCCACATAATAAAACTCAAAAAGATGTCTGAGCTTTTTTGAATTCAATTTCAAGCAAAGAGAATTCCCCGAAAAAATAGCAACAATAATAGCTCGAACTTCTACCCTGAATTTCTGGGATATATATCTGAAATATATATTATGCACTTTACCCGTAAAAACCAAACCTTTCCCCGGGGAAAAGTAAGGCAGTTTATCTAATTTCAGGGCAATTAAGGGTTGAGCAAAATGTCAATCGATCAGATCCCAATCGGAAAGTTTTCCTTCATGACCCGCCTCACGCAAAAAGCGCTCCGCCTCTATGACCGGAAAGGACTGCTTGTTCCGGAAGCAAAAGATTCCTTTACCGGCTACCGCTACTACACGGTTGCCCAGGTCGAGAGGGGGATGACGATCAAAACTCTCGCATTCCTGGGATTTTCCCTGGACGAGATTGCCGTGCTTCTGGACACGGAGAGCACGGGAAACTGTGAGGTCATTGAAGCCTGCTTCAAAAAGAGGCTTGAGGACATCCGGCTGGAGATCGGGCAGCTGCGAAAAATCGAAGGCATTTTGCAGGGCGCCTGCAAGCAAGACGGAAAAATACTGGAGTTATTCAAGATGTCAGTAACAGATCCCGTTATCAAAGAAGTCCCTGAAATGCGCGTAATAAGCAAGCGCGAAAAGGGCGTTTATGCCGTAACGATCGGAAAACTCATAGGCGAACTCTGTGCCTGCGTGGACAGCCCCGAAAACCGTCGGAACCGCGTAAAAGTTACAGGCCCTGTCATGTTTCTCTGCCATGACGAAGAATACAAAGAAGAAGATGCCGATATCGAAGTCGCCCTCCCTGTCTCGGGCAGGATCTCGGTGGAAGACCCGAAAATGGAAGTCAGGACCCTTCCCGGCATCAGGGTTATTTCCGTAGTCTACAGGGGGCCATACCAGGGTGTCGAAGCCGGGTATTCCCGGATCTTTGCCTACGCCTCCGAAAAGAACATGGAACCCCTGGGACATTTCGGCCCGAGCAGGGAACTGTACTTTAACGACCCTGCCGAAGTCCCAGAAGAAGAACTGATGACAGAGGTTCAGCTCCCGGTAAGGTGAGCTCTGCAGGTTAAGTGAACCCTGCCGGTGAAACAAATCCAGGAAATTAATATGTGCTCAACAAAATAAATCCAGGCAACTGGTTAAGCTGTGCCCCGGCACATATTATCTTTTTTTCTCCAGAAATACAACGGTATTATAGACCGGAGGCTCGGGATGCACCCTTTCCTGCTCCTCGAAACCCTCAGGCAGGTCCAGCAGGCAGTTCCCGTTCAGCAGTTTTCTGAGCCCTTTCTCATAAATCCTGCACGAGATCCTGCTCCCTACCGGCATGACCTCCAGAAGGTGCTCGAAAATTTCCTTTTTGAGCTCGGCCTGGGCAGCTACCATCAGGGCCCTGACCCCGGAATCGAGATTGGCAACGAAGTCCTTTCCATCCAGTGAAAAATGGTTTCCGTTGAGTATGCTTATATCTTCCGAAAGCCCGAGCTTTTCCAGGACTCTTTTTGACATATACGCCCGGGTGGAATTCTGTTCTATTCCTATGCTCTTTACCCCGTACTGCCTGAAAAAAACCACAAGGGTAAGGGGAAGCGGCCCGCTCCCGAGAAAGGCTATCCTGTCCCCGGCTTTTAGCCCGAGCCCTTCGTATTCCGTGCGGACAAGCTTCAGGTAATTCCCGTAAAAAGGAAACTGCTCCAGGACATCCCAGGGCGATTTATCTGCAAGGACTTCATTAGCGTGCACGGTTTCGAGTTTCACGGTGTACAGGTTCCTGAACCTGATAATGTCGGTAAAAACCGGCTCCAGTTCTTTCTTTTGCAAAATCTCCAGGGCGGTTTTATCGTCCATCTCCAGAGTGATTAAGGCATCCAGTTTCCTGAACAATTCCCCGGTTCGGTCGGACAGCCCGTACAGGATTTCTTCACCGGACAGGTCCCTTATGTCCCGGTGCAAAGCAAGAATTTCTTCAATAATGTATTCTTGCGAAAGCTCCAGCCCCTCATTAACTGCAATAGCCATAATAATCCCCATTAATAGTTGGATGCTCTGTGATATATGCCTGTTGAAAATCAATCAATCAATCAATCAATCAAAAAGACCAATCAAAAGATCACCGGATATCCAGCCTTTCTATTTCTTTATTACTCCATCATTTTTTTAAGGCAAGCAAACTGCTCCGGAAAAAAAGTTCATGGAAGCTTCGGGATAAAAAAAGTGGGTGCAGGAGAGTCCCGGACTTTTGAAGGTGCAAAAGAATTCATGGAAGCCCACGGAGTGGAGGTTGTGGACCTGGAAATCCCGGAGTGCAGGCAAATGATGGAAGATTTTATAGAGAAATATCCGGAAATCTGGAATGAAGATCTCGGGGAATGAGAAAAATACGGGGTGAGAGAAACCGGGGAATGAGAAAAATACGGGGTGAGAGAAACCGGGGAATGAGAAAAATGTGCGGAATAAGAGAAAGGAATGTGATGAAAAAAAGCAGCTGAAAGCTTACAGCCACCGAATTATTCAAAAATCTCATTCAGGTCATCCATACAGATGGACACATTAAACTCTTTTAACTTAAAAAACTTCTTTGCCCGCATATCGTCATCCTCGAGCCGCAGGTCACTTTCTACAAATCCGGCTTTTTCCAGGCGCTTAAGGTGCAGGTTTACCACCTGCCTTGAGAGGTCCAGGTCCTTGGCGAGTTCATATACGTACCTCTCCCTCTCGGCCAGCAGGTAAAGCAGTTTCAACCTTACCGGGTGAGAGAGGGCCTCGCCGATTTCAACAATTTGCTGAAGTGATTTTGCCATCTGGAGTACCTTCACATGTTTTTAGGACCTTAGGGCCTGTAAATGTCCCCTAAAACGACCTGATCCTTATTAAGTTTTAGATTTCTTCCAGTTTATCCTTAATTTCTTCAACTGTCTTTTTGATATCTTCTATGTCCTTTTCGATCCTCACAAGCCTCTCGTTGTCCCCGGCAGCTGCATAACCGGACCTGTTCAGCAACATGACCACTGCACCTACAATGATCAGGATGATGAGAATGTTCAGGAAAAAACCCCATATAGAACCGTACATGCTGTATCCCATACCGTTCAAACTGTTCACCTCGAAAAAAAACGCTCCTTACCGAATACTTCTGTTTTTCTTTATTTTGCCTTCTTTTTCCTTAAATACCTATTCAGTCATAAATATAAAAAATACCCGGTAAAAGGGGTTTTGATAAGCACATCAGGATTGAGGACATAATTAAAACCTCGGGCTCAGGCTCAATAAAAAGGGAATGGCTTAGTAGCCATAAGCCCTGCAGTAACCGGTTCCCCTGGCATACCTCCCGCCAGCCTGGGGCCCTGCAGGAACGATATAGTCGGTGAACACGTCACCTGTAACCGCATCGATTCTGGCCTGTTTATAAACGCCGTCCTCATCCTCATAGTAAACGACCCACCAGCGGCCCATCTGATAGATGTCATCCTTGGAGACGCCGGCATCGATCTCATCAGTTGCGGTTTTAAGGGCTTCGTCTACGGTTTCTACTTCAAGTTCCACAGGTTCACCCGTAGAGGCATAAGAACCGTATGAACCGTATACAGGACAGTTATCCGGGCCGTAGCCGGGACCATATCCTTGACCGTAACCTCCGCCTCCATTTCTTGCACCCCACATATGCATGGGACCGAAGAAGCCGTCGTTCGTCTGCGCATAACCGGCTGCCGCACTTACAGCCGCTGACCCGAAAGTGCCTATCAAAAGAGCACTCAGGAGAATAATAGGGATTGTTTTCTTCATTTCCACACCTTCATTTGTTTTATGGTTTGTTAGCCGGTCCTTTTTTTGCAGTACAGGCAATACATGGTACAGGCAATACGTGCATAAAGGACTATTAAGCTTACACTACATATGTAGTGGTTATACTACATATATAGTTTGAACTTATATATAAACCCTGGGCGCAGCTGTCATTTTATATAAAGGATTCAGCGGTACTTCTCATTCAGCCACCCTACCACAGGCGGGACCCAGCAGAGGTTGGCAGCGATGGTCTCAAGGGCTGTGTAGGTCTGTGTGGTCGGGCTAAAACCCAGGAACCTGGCCCCGAACAGCCCGAGAGGGACAAGCGTGATAACCGCAAGGCTTGCCAGCATCACGGGGTGGCGGAAGTACCTTTCAAAGGCGGCATCCCAGGAACCTTCCTTCCTTTTAAGGAAAAGCATCCCCGAGATGTTAGCCCCGATCTGGTCGCTCAGGGCATAGAAATAGGGGATATAAAAACCCTGGACCCCGTACACATCCACTCCTGCCAGCCGGCTTCCCAGGTCTATGAACCAGGGGATTGTAAGCCCGAACAGTTTTCCCCAGCCGTAGGCTTCCGCCATCGTGCCTTCGGCTTTCCGGAAGCGCTGTTTCATGGAATAGATACCTTCAAAGATGCTTTCCCCCTCTCCCGCCAGCGTCCGGACCAGCCACTGCCCTACCGGGCTTCGCTGATAACCCTGCAAGTCAAGAAAAAACCCTGCCAGAAGCCCGATGATGTAGCCGGGGAGGGTGTATTTGATCAACTCGGAGAATTCCTCGCCTCCAGGGACTTCTTCCTCAGAGGCATCTTCCCCGAGAGCTTCTTCTTCAAAGGCATCTTCATCTTCTTTCTCCGGGGATTTAGTTCCATCCTTAAAGGCTGCTTCTTCTTCATCAGAGGCTTTTCCACTTTTAACTCCCACTCTTTCCCCCCTCATTTTTAGATCTCTGAAAATTTATTCTGGTATCCCTTAGAAGCCGATTACTGAAATTTACGGAACACTGAAATTTACGGAATTTTCCAGGTGCCTCCTTTGAAAACGGAACGTGTTTTTTTCATCAGTTCTGGAAATAGATATAAACAACAGAATCAAATATACGTTGGAGAATATATGAAATCTTTTGAGTGCAGGACCATTGACATAGCCCCCACGCTTTCAAAGCTACTGGAAATACCCATGGTCCCGCCTACTGGCAGGCCGATTCCCGAGGTAATGGGTTTTGTAAAAGGGAAAAGCTGCAAAAGAGCGGTTATAATCATCGTTGACAGCCTGGGCTACTCCCTGTACAGGCACTTCTCTTCGATAATGAAAAATACAGGGGAACTTGCCGAAAAAGGGCTTCTATTCAAATGCAAGTCCCCGGCAACCCATACATCCCCGGCGATTGCGTCCATTTTCACAGGATACTTTCCGGAAGAGCACGGGATCTATTCAACCGGAGACATCTACGTTGAAAGAGCAAAAGACCCTGAAAATCCCAAGCTGAAAAGCATCATGGAGTGGGCGTACCAGGCAGGGAAAAAAGCTTCAGCCGTAATCGAATCCGAAGGAGCCGAGAGTTTCAGGGGCAGGATAAAAGATTATTACGGGGTGCCCAATTCCGAAGACATCCTGGACTATGACCGGAAAATTACGGGATACGCAGTGCTGTCCCTTCAGGAAAAACCCGATATCCTGGCTGTGCACCTGCGGGCTCTTGACCGCTTTTCCCACAGGGCCGAAAGCTGGGCAGAAATGAAAAAAGCAGCAAAGGCTGTTGACAAAAATTTAGGAGAAATTTTTTCAGCTTCCGAAAAAGGCACAATTTTCATCATCTGTGGAGACCACGCCGTCCACGGAGGAGAAAAATGGTTGAAAGATGCCACAAATGAGGAGTTCGAAAACCACCGGGAAAACTTTGTGGCACTCATAGTCGGCTGCTGTTGAAGGCCCTAAACCTTTTTCCATTAACTTTCATTCGGAAAGCCAATTCATCTTGGAAATCGGGTTATCTTCAATCAGCAGCCTTATTCACAGCTAATAATCAATTATTTATCTTTTTTTACCCCCGTTCATCAGGTAAGCTACCAGAACAAGCCCGATCACTGCACAAGGCAGTGAAACCCAGGGAGCGCTGTTTCCGCCGTCCTCCTGCTCGGAGCCTGAAGCCTCTACGTTATTTGCCATATCACTCTGTACTTTCAGGGCTTTATACTCATCAGATTTCTCGGAGTTTTCCCCCTGAGAATTCGAACCGGAAGCAAGATCAGATTCCTCGACTGGTTCCAGTTTTTCCTTACGAATAATCTTTGCACTTCCTACCCCATTACCTCCGCTGCGGTGGGAGCTTGAAACCAAGTTTTCTGAGTCTCCGGTTTCCCCGGAATCTCCAGTATCACCGGAATCATCGGCAACTTCCACTATGATAAAATCGATTTTTTCCGTTGAGTTGCTGCCGTTTACATTGCTTACAGTCAGGTTAACCGTGTAGTTACCTGCAGTTTCGTAAGTATACACGGGGTTCTCAAAGTAATCATCGACATCCCCGTCCCCGTCAAAGTTCCAGGCCCAGGAATCGGCGTTCTCGGAGAGGTCAATGAACTGCACCGTAAAGGGAGCTTCTCCGGAAGTGACGTTGGAACTGAAGTTCGCAATAGGGAAGACGGGATCAGATGGTTCGGAAGGTGCCAGAACCTCTATTGTAGCAAGTTCCCAATCCGTGCCGTTTTCGTTGCTCACAGTCAGGTTGACGGTATAGTTCCCTGGATCCGTGTATGTATGTGTTGGGTTTTGCACATCGGACTGACTACCATCTCCAAAGTCCCAGAGCCAGGTCGTTGCATTTTCAGAACAGTCGGTGAAATTAACCATCAGCAAGTTCGTTTCAAACTCGAAGGCTGCGACAGGTTTGATCGGAGAGGGATTGATTGGAGATTCTGCAGGATTAACTGTTATCTCCTGAGTTGTGATGTTATTAAGGGTTCCGTTGATCGCTTTTAACGTCACCGTGTACGTGTCTGCTTCCTCATACGTATGTGCTGGGCTTGAGGCATCAGGAGTCTCAAATATGCCGTCTCCGTCAAGATCCCATTCAATGCTTGTTGCATTTTCCGAATTGTCCGTGAAATAAACCGTCAGAGGAGCAGTCCCGGTATAAGGTTCTGCTGTAAAAGCTGCAACAGGTTGATATGGAGCAGGCGTTTCTGGAGTAACTGGCGGTTCAGACGATTCAAAACCAGAGTTCATCAACGGCCTGTAGTCGCGATTCTTGTTGTCAATTGCGTAAGGTGTGTCTCCTATGCCGTCCTCAGGATTTACATCTTCCCCTTTATAGTCACTCCAGTAGTTACCAAAGGTGGTGATATTGAACTTATTACTATTCTTCCTGTTGTCTTCGGCATTTATCGTATTGTTGAAGGAGTTGTTATAAATCAGGTTATCAGTCGAAGTCTGCATCTTTATACCATAGTCATTGGAATGTACCAGATTGTAAGTCAGCAGGTTATTATCCGATTTAAACAGGTTGATTCCAACGCCATTGTTTGAGACCTCATTGTTTTTTACAGTGAAGTCTTTGACAGTGTTAAGATTAATTCCAATATCGGTGTTTGTTACATTGTTGTTTTCAATGACGCAGTTGTTGATATTGGAATTAAGACAGATCCCGTGTACATCACTATTGTTATTATTGAAGTAATCCTTTGTCGTCGCGTTCACAGAAACGGAAAATCCGTCTATTGTTGCGTTATTGGCGATTACCTGGATTACATCAGCACAGTAGGTAGTCCCGAAGATGAAAGTTTCATCCGGGCCGGCCGCAGACCTCAATGTCAAATTGTCTTTGTTGATCTCAACATATTGATAGTAGATTCCGGGTTTAACAGTTATTATATCGCCTTCAGACGCATCGTTCAAAGCAACCTGAATCGATTGCCCGGGATGCACAACAGTTTCCATAGCTGAGCCTGAGCCTGGAGCTATCGCAAAAATGAAAAAAAACAATGATAGACAGGCAATTATTTTAGCTTTAGTTACCACTACATAACCCCCATTAGATTTTGATATAGACTACTATTAAAGGTATTAAATTTCGTTAGATATAAACATGTGGATTTGAATAAATATAATATAATAGATATTAAAAACGGCATCGGGATGGAATAAATAAAAAAACATAAAAGAATGAATATTAAAAATTAAAAAATTAAAGAGTTATAGTATAATATTTGCTTAACCCATAAGTGAAACAGATTTGAATCAACCAGATGCTCTGGATTTTTGTGTTTTTCAACAAAAATTAAGAGTATTTTTCAGAAGCAGCATTAGAACAAAATTGAGAATCTTCAGCCTGAATCAATTGGATACTTTTATTCATACTTCCGTTTTTATCAGGAAGTGAAAATCATAGAATTATTAAAGAAATATAAAATTTTGAGATAAAACTTCCAATTAATTTGAACTTATGAGATGTATAAAGCTTTTTGACTGCGGACTCTGAAATAAGCCTCAGAGCTTCAAAATTTCAGTACATAGTCATAAACTCTTTAGTCATAAACTCTTCAGTATTGTCCATTTACCGGGCAAGTGGATTTCGCAGAAAAATTCGCATAGAGACATAATCCTGCATAGAAGTGCAATCCTGTATAGGCGCAACCCCGCATAGAGGTGCAATCCTGATAGGAATGTAAAATTAACTTTTTATGGAGAGGGAAAAGGGGGAATGAATCATAATGCAAATTGATAAGAATTTATTATTGCCACATTTATACTGGTCCTGCCGTAAAGTGTACACCCCATATCAACGGTGCACAGTACCCCGAAAGGGGGCAAAGGTTTTTCAACAATCCTTTAATTAAAACTCCTATAAATCCAAGCTGGAGAAGATACTAGCATGCAGGAAAAAATCAAGGAAATCGCAGCCCGCGTCCATGAAATGCGGGAATTGTCCGAGATCTCAATAGAAAAAATGGTAGAGTATCTGCAGATCCCGGAAGAAACCTACAAAAACTACGAAAGCGGAGAAGAGGATATCCCGGCAAGTGTCCTTTTTGAGATTGCACACAAGATGCAGGTGGACATGGCTACTCTCCTGACCGGAGAAGAGCCGCGGATGAACATCTTTACCGTTACCCGCGAGGGAAAAGGAGTCAGCGTGGAGAGGAGGAAGCAGTACAGGTACCAGAACCTCGCCGAGAAGTTCATCCACAAAAAGGCTGAGTTTTTCATCGTCACTGTCGAACCCAAGCCCGAGGGGACAAAACCCGGGACTAACTCCCACCCAGGGCAGGAGTTCAACTACCTGCTGGAAGGAAGCCTGAAAGTGTATATCCACAACAACGAAATCGTCCTGAAAGAAGGAGACTCAATCTACTTTGACTCCAACTACGAACACGCCATGGAAGCTCTGGAAGGAAAGCCTGCAAAGTTCCTTGCCGTGATCATCTAAAACATCCGAGAATCAAAATTGATCAATAACGGATGATAATCCGATACAGCCAATAAACAAAATTGATTCAAGAATCAAAATTGATTCCGAACCGCGACCCTGAAAACCACAGTATAGCACGGAAAGCAGAAACAGAAAGCAATTAGACAGGTGTCCGAAATGACTTCCTTACTCAGCCGATTTGTTCCAAAAACCGATTTTGAATCCTACGAGGATTTCCACGAAAACTTCAGGATAATCGTTCCTGAAAACTTCAACTTTGCCTACGATGTCGTGGATGAATACGCAAAAGACTCCCCTGAAAAACGCGCCATGGTCTGGTGTAACGACGAAGGAGAAGAAAAAATCTTCACCTTCAAAGACCTCAAGTATTACAGCGACAAGGCTGCAAATTTCTTTGCGAAACACGGAGTCGGGAAAGGCGACTACGTGATGCTCACCCTGAAAAGCCGCTATGAGTTCTGGTTCTGCATCCTTGGGCTGCACAAGCTTGGGGCCATAGCCGTGCCTGCAACCCACATGCTCAAGACCCAGGATATTGTCTACAGGATCGAAAAAGCCGGGCTCAAGATGATCGTCTGCATCTCCGAGGACGGGGTCCCGGAACAGGTGGACGAAGCCCATGCCGAATGTGGGGATATCCCACTCAGCAAAGCCGTTGTCGGCGGGAAAAGCCGGGAAGGCTGGATTGATTTCAGGAAAGAACTTAAGGAAGCTTCCCCCGACTTCGAGCGCCCCACCGATGAAGCCGCAACAAAAGAAGACATCTGCCTTGTTTACTTCTCCTCCGGGACCGCTGGCTTTCCGAAAATGGTGGAACACGACCATACATACTCCCTGGGGCACATCCTTACCGCCAGCTACTGGCAAAACGTGGAAGATGACGGACTGCACTACACGGTCGCAGACAGCGGCTGGGGAAAATGCGTCTGGGGAAAACTCTACGGCCAGTGGATTGCAGGGTGCGCTGTTTTTGTCTATGACTACGACCGTTTCGATGCAAAGCACATGCTGGAAAAAGCCTCAAAATACGGGGTCACCACTTTCTGCGCCCCTCCCACAATCTACCGCTTCCTTATCAAGGAAGACCTTTCCCAGTACGATTTTAGTACCATGACCTACGCCGTGGTCGCAGGCGAGCCCCTCAACCCCGAAGTGTTCAACCGCTTCCTGGAATTCACAGGGATCAAGCTCATGGAAGGCTTCGGGCAGACCGAAACGGTGGTTACTATCGCGACTTTCCCCTGGATGGAACCGAAACCCGGATCAATCGGAAAACCATCCCCTGGCTTCAAGATCGAACTGATGGACAGGGAAGGAAACCTCTGTGATGTGGGAGAAGAAGGCGAAATCGTCATCAATACGAAAGAAGGAAAAAACGTAGGGCTCTTTGTCCACTACGGAAAAGACCCCGAAAGGACGCAAGAGACCTGGCACGACGGCTACTACCACACCGGAGACATGGCCTGGATGGATGAGGACGGGTACCTCTGGTTTGTTGGCAGGGGTGACGACATTATAAAGACCTCCGGGTACAAGGTAGGGCCCTTTGAAGTTGAAAGTGCCCTGATTCAGCACCCGGCAGTGCTCGAATGTGCTATCACCGGGGCTCCTGACCCTGTGCGGGGACAGGTCATCAAGGCAACCATCGTGCTAACGAAAGGTCACACGGCCGGGGAAGAGCTCAAGAAAGAGCTGCAGGAACACGTAAAAAATGTCACTGCTCCCTACAAGTACCCGAGAATCGTGGAATTCGTGGAGGAACTCCCGAAGACCATCAGCGGAAAGATCCGCAGGGTAGAAATCCGTGACAAGGATCAAAAACAATAAAAAATAACAAAGGATATAATACAGTCAGGAATACAGTCCAGTTCATAAAGAAAATTCAGTTAGGCAGATATGACCGGGCTTCCGGAAAAGGGCAACTCCCTTAAAGGAAAAAGCATAAGTACCGGGATATCTTCCTCTAAAATGTTCTGGTCTTGGAGATTTTCGGGGCTGTGTTCCCTGATTATAATCAACTTTTTCCATTTATTTAATCCCAAAAAAATGACAGGCTCTCCATTCTGTCGCGAAAATTTATGATCTCAAAAAAAGGGACAAAAACGTCCTGTATGGGCAAATGAGTCCAATCCGGGACTGAAAGTCCATGGAAGAAAACGGAAAAATGGACCTGAGAGCAGAAAGTGGACAGAAAAAAATGGACAGAGAAATGGACAGAGAAATATCGAGGAGCCCTGTCAGTATCCAGAAGTAAAACAATACGAGGTCCGCTATGTCAAAAAGTGATAAAAAAGAACCGTACCCTGTTATCAACATCCTTGAATGCAAAGCCTGCGGTCGCTGTCTCCTGGCATGCCCGAAGGGCGTGCTTTCCATGAGCGAGGAGCTGAATGAACGCGGGTACCACTACGTGGTATACAAGGGCGAGGGTTGTTCCGGATGTGCGAACTGTTTCTACACCTGCCCTGAACCCCTGGCAATCGAAATTCACATCCCTCTAAAGGAGGAGAAGGCCGAATAAGGCAGGAGGAGGTATAAAAGATGGCAACACAACTCATAAAAGGCAACTCCGCAGTAATCGTCGGGGCACTTTACGCCGGATGCGACTGTTTCTTCGGATACCCCATCACTCCGGCAAGTGAAATCCTGCACGATGCGTCCAAATATTTCCCGAAAATAGGCAGGAAATTCGTCCAGGCCGAGTCCGAAGAAGCCGCAATCAACATGGTCTTCGGTGGAGCATCCGCCGGGCACAGGGTCATGACCTCTTCCTCCGGACCCGGGATCAGCCTGATGCAGGAAGGGATGTCCTACCTGGCAGGCGCGGAACTTCCCTGCGCGGTGGTGGACATCATGAGGGCAGGCCCGGGGCTCGGGAACATCGGTCCCGAACAGGGAGACTACAACCAGGTCGTAAAAGGAGGAGGACACGGAAACTACCAGAATATCGTGCTTGCCCCGAACTCCGTGCAGGAAATGTGCGACATGACCATGAAAGCTTTCGAGCTTGCCTTCAAATACCGGAACCCGGCAGTGGTCCTGGCTGACGGGGTGCTCGGGCAGATGATCGAGTCCCTGGAATTCCCGACAGAAGCCATTGTTCCCGAAATCGACACCTCTTGGGCAGTCAACGGCACGGCGGAAACAAGGCCTAACCTGGTCACTTCGATTTTCCTGGACTTCAACGAGCTTGGGCAGTTTAACGAAAAGCTGCAGGCAAAATACGAACTGATCAAGCAAAACGAGGTCGACTACGAGGAATACCTGACCGACGATGCCAGAGTCGTCCTGGTCTCATACGGGATCAGCAGCAGGATCTGCAGGTCTGCCGTGGACCTTGCCAGAAAGGAAGGTATCAAGGTAGGGCTCTTCAGGCCAAAGACCCTTTTCCCCTTCCCAGGGGCGCAGTTAAAAGTCCTGGCTGACAAAGGTTGCTCTTTCATCTCAGTGGAGATGAGCAACGGACAGATGGTGGACGACGTCAGGCTTGCTATCGGCTGCTCACAGCCCGTGGAACTTGTAAACCGCATGGGAGGAAACCTGATCACCCTTGACCAGGTAATGGACAAAATCAGAAAACTTGCAGGGGAGGCTTGAAAATGGCAGCAAAAATCATAGGCGATGAAAAGGTAATCAAAAGGCCTGACGCCCTGTATGCGGAATTCCCCAGGAAGGGGGGAGCCGCTCCCACAGCCACCCACTACTGCCCCGGCTGCGGGCACGGGGTCTTGCATAAGCTCATTGCCGAGGCCATTGACGACCTCGGGGTCCAGGACAGGACCGTCATGATCAGTCCTGTGGGCTGTGCGGTCTTTGCTTACTATTATTTTGATGCAGGCAATATCCAGGTCGCTCACGGCCGCGCTCCTGCAGTCGGGACCGGGGTTTCCAGGGCCGAGGATAACGCTGTGGTCATTTCCTACCAGGGTGACGGGGACCTTGCCTCAATCGGCCTGAACGAGACCCTCCAGGCGGCAAACCGGGGCGAAAAACTTGCTGTCTTCTTCGTAAACAACACCGTCTACGGCATGACCGGCGGACAGATGGCTCCCACGACCCTGATCGGTGAAAAAACCACCACCTGCCCCGAAGGCCGCGACCCCCGCTTTGCAGGCTATCCGCTCCACATGTGCGAGCTCCTGGACAACCTCAAAGCCCCCGTATTCATCGAAAGGGTGTCGGTTTCGGACATTTCCCACATAAGGAAAGCCCGCAAGGCCATCCGGAAAGCTCTCGAAGTCCAGCGCGACGGCAAAGGTTACGCCTTTGTGGAAGTGCTTGCCGCCTGCCCGACCAACCTGAAGATGGACGCCGAACAGGCTATCGAGTTCATCAACGAGGAGATGGAAAAGGAATTCCCGCTCAAGAACTTCAGGGACAACTCCGAAGAAGCCGAACCCCTCGACCGCGGGACCAGCGACTTCACAAAGGAAACTCTGGACAAGCTCTACGGCATTGAAGCTGAAGCCGAGGAAATACCCCCCAGGACAGATTTTACCCCTGTCCAGACCAAGATTGCAGGTTTCGGAGGCCAGGGCGTCCTGAGCATGGGCCTGATCCTTGCCCAGGCAGGAGTAAAGGCAGACCTCAACGCCTCCTGGTTCCCCTCTTACGGTCCGGAACAGCGCGGCGGCACCTCAAACTGCTCGGTTGTGATTTCCGGTCAGCCCATCGGCTCTCCAACAGTCTACACCCCGGACATCCTGATAGCCATGAACCGCCCCTCCCTTGAAAAGTTCGAAGGGGCCGTAAGGGCAGGCGGGACCATCCTCTACGACGCCACCATCGGGGAGGTCGAAATCCCCGCAGGTATCAAAGCCGTCGCAGTCCCTTCAACCGAAAAAGCCAAAGAAGCCGGGGACGAAAGGGCAGCAAACTCCTTCATGCTCGGAGTCCTCCTGGGCCTCGGTGTAACCGGTCTCGAAGATGAAGCCTTCAAGGAAGCAATTGCCGAAAACTTCCCGGGAAAGCCCAAAGTCATTGCTTTCAACCAGCAGGTCCTGGAAGCCGGGGCAAAGTGGGCAAAGGAAAACGCTTGAGGAAAATATAACTTAGTTTAAATTTTAAACAGGTTAGGAGAATACAAATTCCCCCACCTGTTAGAATTCTTTTTTGTACCCTGTACCCAGCATACATATTCAATCTTTTTCTGATATAATTCCAATTTTTTAAAAATGAAATTTACAAATTTTCCCGGTAACGCCGTGAAGGAAAAAATTAAAATAGATGTGAGAAGTCGTAAAACATAAAGGACGGCAAAACTCAAACATCACCTCTCAAATCTTGAGTTTTGTCGTTCTTTATCCATTTTGGCTCCATGCTCTTTTACTGAGGGATTCTTTACGCAAATGACTGTTTTTTTGAGCTAATCGGTGCGTGCGGTGGTTGGTTTGACTCAAAAAATGGCAGCTTCGTTTTTGAGATATTTTGAAGGCTACCCGGGGGTGGGTTTGTAGAATAGATTTCAATTTGAGACCGGGCAACCGGACTTAGATGTCTTTCGTCGTTATTTTTCCGAGCGGCAGCGAGGCTGAAGCAGGGAAAGTAAGGGAACAGAAACCCAAAATAATCGCCCGAACTCCCGAAGATGTCGGAAAAATCCTGACAAACAAGCGTATCCGCCTGCTTCAGGTAATTAGGAAAAACACCGGAATCTTATTTTGAATATTTGAAATTATGTCTGGCTTCGCTATGAGGTTATAAAAGACAATAACGGAACATATTGATATTTTGTCATTTTTCTTTTCTGATCAGCTACTTTTTTTCTGACCTATTTTTCTGCTACCCTCAAAAACGGATATTATTATATTGAATGATATAAAAATAAATCACGTTTATTCGAAGAATTAAAGGATTTTTAATCGCTTTTTGGAATTTAAGGAATGAAAACCATATATTTCAAAAGAGGTCGGAGATATGGGGGAGAAAGAAAATTCAAACGCGGAAACCAGGGTACAGGAGAACATCGATGAACTGTGCCAGGACAATTATGATCTAATAAAAGATGAAATTGTCTCTGCCATAGTGAAGGGAGTTGAAGAAGGAGTCGAAGAGGGAGTTAGAAGCGGGATACTGAACGGGCTAAATGAATGTTTTGAGATTGGATTCCTGAACATCAGGGGCAGCCGTGTAAAAAGTATAGAAGAAATAGTGGAAGAAGTGACCTCTGAAACTACCAAAAATAGGGTAAAGGACCGTGTAAAAAAGGAGACGTGCCCCATCCTGGAACGCAGGGGAGACCTGCTCTGCGACATGATACTGGATGAAATAAAAGAGGAAAGGGAAGGGGTTCCCGAAGCAGAACTGGACTTAATACGGGCCCTGAATATTGAGAAAATTTGTAAGGACAAAGCAAACGAAATCAAGCAGGATATCAGGCAAAAACTGCCACAGAACCTCTTTTCGCTTGCTTTATTCGACGGAATGCTGGAGGCAATATCTGAATGTATGAATGAAAACGTTGAAAGCTGCAGCGAAAAAATCCAGGAAACTGCCCGGCAAAACAGGTCTGTTTAAACAGGAGATCCGTCTGAGTTAGTGAGGGGAGATTATGGGGGACAATCAGGACCATAAGGAAATCAAAGAACCGTTCGAAGGCCTGGCAAAAGAAATAACGCAAAAGTATACTCAGGAGCTTACCAGAGAAGCATTTAAAAGAGCCCTAAAAAACAAAAGCAAGGATTTGAGTGAAAAAGAAATCAAAAAGTTAGAAATCCAGCTTAAGAAGTTAACTGACGCAGAAAAGCTCACCCGGTTCGAAAAAGCCTCAGAAGAAATTTCCAGAGAGATTCTTGAAGGCAAGCTAACGAGCGAGCAAGCAATTGAGGAAATAAGCACGGTCCTGGAAAGTTCCCTTGAAACTGAAGTATCCTTTTTGGCCAGAGCAACACCCTCTTTAAAAAACATACCCCTTCCGGTTAAAATAGCACTATATATACTGGTCCCTTTTCTAGCTGTCACGGCTCTTTTAATCATGCCCTCACTTTCGATATCCGAAGGTGACATGAGCTTCAACCTTTCTGAAGGGGAATCCGATTTCACCCAATTCCAGGTATCCAATGCAGGCGGTGGAATTTTGTTATGGACGGCAAGCTCAGACCAGCCATGGATAGCCCTGAGCCCGGAAAGAGGGGGAAATGATGACACTGTTGTCGTTATTGTTGATGCAGGGGGTATGGAAGAGGGAACGTACGAAGGAAGCGTCACCGTAAAATCCCCTGCAGGAACGGAAGAATGCCCGGTCTACCTATCGGTGGAACCTTCATATAAAAATCAGAATTCCATTCTGGAGCTGTCCCCGGATCCGCTATCCTTTAATTTCGATTTGATGGAAGGAGAATCAGGATATGAGGAATTCGAAATATCAAACGGCGGAGAGGGAATCCTTGAGTGGGAAGTGAGTGCCGACGAAACATGGATAACCCTGAGCCCCGAGAGCGGCACAAATTCGGAAACTGTGACCGTCACAATCGATACCGAGGACCTGAGCTCTGGGGAAGAATACGAAGGAACAATCACAGTAGAATCGAATGGAGGGGATGAAGAAGGCAGAATATATCTGAATGTGTCGCCAGAAGAAGAACAAACAGAGGAAGAACAACAACCTGAGGAAGAAAAACCCGAGGGAGAGGAAGAAGGCACAATAGATCTGAATGTGACGCCAGAAGAAGAACTGCCAGAAGAACAAACCGAAGAGGAACCGACACTGGCTGTTGATCCGGACCCGCTATCCCTTTATTTCGAGTTGCTTGAAGGGGAATCGGGCTCAGATGAATTCTACATATCAAATGAAGGAGGAGGTGACCTGGAGTGGGAGGTGCGTGCCGATGAACCATGGATAACCCTGAACCAGGAGAGTGGGACAAATTCGGAAACTGTGTCTGTCATAGTTGATACGTATGGCCTGAGTCCAGGGGAAGGATACGAAGGAAACATTACAATAGAATCGAATGGATGGACAGAAGAAGGCATAGTGTATCTGAATGTGCTGCTAGGGGAAGAACCGATTTTGGCTGTTGATCCGGACCCACTATACTTTAGTTTCGAGTTGATTGAAGGGGAATCGGACTCTGGGGAGTTCTACATCTCGAATGAAGGAGGAGGCGACCTTGATTGGGAAGTGAGTACTGACGAACCATGGATAACCCTGAGCCCGGAGAGCGGCACAAATTCGGAAACTGTGACTGTCACAGTTGATACAGAAGACCTGAGCCCTGGGGAAGAATACGAAGGAACAATCACAGTAGAATCGAATGGAGGGGATGAAGAAGGCATAATATATATTGTGCTGTCATGGGAAGAACCGAGTTGATCCAGACCCATACTTAAACTTCAGTTTGGCAACGGGAGAACCGGGCTATGAGAAATTCTACATCTCGAATGAAGGAGGAGGCGACCTCGAGTGGGAAGTGAGTAGACCATGGATACCCCTGAACCAGGAGAGTGGGACAAATTCGAGCATTGTAACCGTAACAGTGGATACGTATGGCCTGAGTCCAGGGGAAGGATACGAAGGAAACATTACAATAGAATCGAATGGAGGGACAGAAGAAGGCATAGTATATCTGAATGTGCTAGGGGAAGAACCGATTTTGGCTGTTGATCCGGACCCACTTGATCTTGACTATTATGTGCTTACAAACCTTTCATATTCAAGGGAATTCGAAATATTAAACGAAGGGCAGGGAACTCTTGAGTGGGGGGTTAGCTCTGATGAATCATGGATAACTATTAGTCCAGAAGAGGGAACAAATGAAGAGACTGTAACAGTTACAGTTGATACTGAGGGAATGGAAACAGGAGTGCATAGAGGGACCATTAAAATAGTCTCAAACGGGGGAAACAAAGAAGGAGAAGTAAATCTAACAGTTTACGAACCTCAGTGATACAAAAGGAGAGTACTGTACCCTTCTGGCCCTGCTTAAAGGACTTCTAAGGAGGGTACCGGTCTTTGGCCCGGGCAAAAACTGCTGCAAATGTTTTATCTCTGCGCCCTCTGGTTAACCATAAAGAGAAAAGATAATGGAATTGCAGGTCTATCCAAATAAATACAGTTTCAGAATACCTGTGCGATCTATTTTTAAACATTAAAAACAAAAGGCCGTCTTAACATTCTAGCCTGTACTATAATTGCAAAATATGCCCGGCACTCACGCCCGGCTCTTAAATTATAAGAAATTCCTTTCTTCCATACAATGGTGGTCTTTTTGTCTTCAAAACTTAGTCGTGAAACTTTTATCCGGTCTCTTGTGGACCTTCTCAGAAAAGCGGAAACCGAGCTTTCCGATGATGTTGTAAATGCAATCCGAAAAGCCGAAGCCCGGGAGGAAAACCCGGTTGCAAAGTCCCAGCTCCAGGCAATCCTGAAAAACATCGGAATTGCCGAAAAGCACGGAGTACCCATGTGCCAGGACACAGGCATCCTGATCTTTTTTGTGGAGCTCGGAAGCGAGTTCCGGCCCGAATTTGACCTGGAAAGCGCAATCAGGGAAGCTGCCGC
Source organism: Methanosarcinaceae archaeon (assembly GCA_013329415.1). Lineage (GTDB taxonomy): Archaea > Halobacteriota > Methanosarcinia > Methanosarcinales > Methanosarcinaceae > MTP4 > MTP4 sp9310u. The sequence continues at coordinate 26,402 of DUKH01000132.1, forward strand.
CCTTGCAACAGTCGAAGTCCCGCTTCGCCCGAACGCTGTGGACCCCCTGACCCGCAAGAATAGCGGGGACAATACGGGAAACGGGATCCCGGACATCAACTGGAAACTCGTGCCAGGAAAGCAGCTGAAAATCACGGTTGCTCCGAAAGGCGCTGGCTCGGAAAATATGAGCGCCCTTCGGATGCTGAACCCCACCGAGGTAGGGAGCATCAGGAGCTTCGTGCTCGAAACGGTGATTAACGCAGGCGGGATGCCCTGTCCTCCCCTGACCCTCGGGGTGGGGATCGGAGGTTCTTTTGACAAAGCTGCCAGGCTTGCAAAAGAAGCTCTCCTGGAACCCCTTGACAGTCCCATGAGCGAGTTTGAAAAAGAGATCCTTGAAGCCGTAAACACCCTTGGAATCGGGTGCATGGGCCTGGGGGGCAGCACAACCGCCCTTGCAGTCCACGTAAAAACCGCCCACTGCCATACGGCTTCCCTTCCCGTGGCGCTGAACATCCAGTGCTGGGCAAACCGGCACGCTTCAATCGTATTCGGAGGGGATGAATAATGGAGTGGCACCTGAAGACCCCGCTGAGCCCGGAGGACGTCGAAAAGCTTGATGCCGGGGACATAGTCTATATCTCCGGAGAAATCCTGACAGCCCGGGACGAAGCCCATGCCCGCATCCTGGAATTTGCAGAAAACGGAGAAGAGCTTCCTTTCTCCCTTGAAGGAGCGGTAATCTACCACTGCGGCCCCCTCATGCAGCAAACAGGGGAAGTAAAAGACGAAGAGGAAAAAGAAAGAGAAGAAGGGGAGGAAGAAAAGCCGGGATGGAAAGTGGTCTCAGCCGGCCCAACCACCAGCGGCAGGATGTCAAAGATGACCCCTCCGCTCCTGGAAGCCCATAACGTGCGGGCAGTAATCGGGAAGGGCGGGATGAAAAACGTTTCCGAAGCAATGAAGGACAAATGTGTCTACCTGGCCTACACCGGAGGTTGTGCAGCCCTTGCCGCCGAACTGATAAAGGAAGTAAAAACCGTCCACTGGCTTGACCTGGGGATGCCCGAAGCTGTCTGGGTCCTGAGGGTGGAGGAGTTCGGCCCCCTTATTGTGGGGATTGATTCGAAAGGCAGGGATATTTTTGCGGAAGTAAGGGAAAAGGCTGAGAAAGTGCTTGCAGAGATGGAAAACTGAAAAAACTATAGTCCCGGACGTAAATATTTGCACTTATTTTATAACCACGGAAGACACGGAAAGCACGGAAGGGTTGTATCCCTATTTCTCCTATTCCGTCCGTGTTTTCCGTGCTTTCTGTG
>DUKH01000132.1:28017-35544 GCA_013329415.1 Methanosarcinaceae archaeon
GTGGTTAAACTTTCACTTGATATTAGTGAAGAAATTTGGATCCTTGACTATAATTAAAAGTTGAGCTCAAATCCTGAGCTCAAACCCTGTTTTATTCTTTTTTAGGCACAAGGATTTCAGGCGGCAGGAAGATCGAGATGATTATGCCGAATATTGTTACGATCACCAGCCCCAATAAGGTAGTTCTTATCCCCTTAATGCGGGCTATCTTGTTGATCCGCAGGATTTCCTCGGCAAGGTCAGGGGGGACACCTTCCAGAGCAGCCTGCAGTTCCTCGTCGCTCAAAAATTGCACATTCTCTTCTACTGCCGATACAAGGTCGGGCTTGAGGTCCTCCGGAATGGCAGTACTGTCATCGATTAAGGTAATGGCTCCTACTGCCAGGCCTGCAACCAGGAGAGAGCCCATAAGCGCAGTCCCGATGGCCATGCCCAGGTTCTGGGAAGTGCCCATCAGGGCAGCCGTTTCGCTTGTCCTTTCGGGAGCTACCTGGGAGAGCACGAGGTTCATTACCTGGGACGCTATAAGCCCCCCTCCTATCCCTATCAGGGCAAAGCCGGTCATAAGACCGAGCCCCCTGACCTCCACGTCAATGGTTGCGATAGACAGGAAAAGCCCTGCAAGAAGTACGAGCAGTCCGGCCTGGATAATGCGCTTCGGGGCAATGAAGATAGAGAGCCGGGATGCCGTTAGCGAGGCGATCAAAAGCGGTATGGAAAGAGGCAGGTAGACAAAGCCGGTCTGCATCGCGTTCAAGCCCAGGACAATCTGAAGGAAGAGAGCTATGCTGAACAGGAAACCTCCGAAAAGGAGGGTCTGGACCAGCTGGGTGAGGATTCCCGATGTGACCCTGCGGTCCCTGAGCACGTCGAGCCTTACAAGCGGCATTCCCCCGCTGCTAATGATATGGCGTTCCCAGGCGGCAAAGCCAAGAAGGATAACGACTCCTGCTGCAATGAATACGGGAGTCGGGGAAAGCCCGAACGGGGAAATTTCAATCCCTGCTATGGAGAAAGTCTGGCGCGCCTCCCACCAGCCGTAAGTCCCTGCAAGCAGTATGCCAAAAACGATAAGCCCCATCCCCAGCGCGGAGAGGATAGACCCGACTATATCCAGCTTCGGCTTTTCTTCGGTCTCAAGGGGAGCGTCCAGGATATAGCGGCTTAAAGCCAGGACAATGATTACCACCACCACCTCTCCGGCAAAGGCAAGCCGCCAGGTGTATGCAGTTGTCAGCCAGCCTCCTATGATAGGCCCGAGGGCAATTCCGCCTGCAACGACTCCCCCAATTATCCCATAAGCCATGGCACGGCCCTCCCCTTTGTAGTTTGAGGTCACGAGGGTCTGTATGGCAGGCATGACAAGGGTTGCCCCGAGCCCTTCAAGGATCGACCAGCCCACAAACAGCACACCTATTGTCGGGCTGATTGCCGTAAGGAACGAACCCACCCCATATATCACCAGTCCGAGCCTGAACGCCCGTTTTCTCCCGACGATATCTCCGATCTTTCCCCCTGTGATCATCAGGGACGCCATAACAAGCGCATACAGGGTAATAGCACCCTGGACGGTGGTTACGTTCGTATTGAAGTCACTGATAAGTGCTGAAATCGAGACGTTCATGATTGTCGTATCAATAACGAGCACGAACATTGCAAGCGTGAGTGCGACAAGTACGATCTTTCTCTCTATGTTACCGCCTCCGGTAAGTGGTAATAAGGTGCCATCTCACTGGCCCTGAGGCAAAGGGCCCACTAATCCTGCTGACCGAAAACCCCATAGTTAAAGCCAGAGAAGGATATCAGGAGCCTTTTTCATCAGTTTCAATCCGTTCCGCTTCAATCCGTTCCGCTTCAATCCGTTCCGAATGCACTCCTTACCCCGGGCAGCATGAGGTAGACAAGGAGGAGGCTGTTCAGGATAACTGAAACGTTGATATCATACCATGTACCTCCGGTTATCAGCACCACAAAATCGATACAGAGGTTGAAGACAACGATGACAGCCAGGAATAGCCAGGCCTGAGGGTTCACATTCCAGAGCATCCCGGCAAGCCACGCCCATACGTAAGTCAGCAGGCCGTAGAGCAGCGCATACCAGAGGTTGAAAATGCGGATGTTGAGCGGTCCCAGGAAAGGTAAAAATCCCAGGAACCGAAGCATTATGAGTCCATTGACCAACGCCAGAAGGACAGCGCCGATGGTCAGAATAGTAACACCGATAGGTCTTTTCATGTGCAAATCTCCTTATTCTGCTTTCTTTTAGTCTGCTTTCTTTTAGTCTCCTTATTATTGATTAGATACCGAAGTCGTATGACAGCGTAGAACAGCGTTTTACATGGCAAATCCGTCTTATTCCAAAGTTTCTGAGACCTCCGAATGATTGTGAAAAAGGAATAATTGTGGAAAGGGAAAAGGTCCCCTTTCATCTCCCGGGATGCACCCGGTTCGTGACCTTTTTTCAGGACCTCATTTTGAATCCTACGATAAGTGCCCCGATCCCCCCTGCAACAAGGAAGAGTCCGTATATCCACGGCAGGGCCAGAGTTCCGGCCAGGGGATTGGTGAGCAGGAGTATCCCGAGAATCAGGGCCAGGACTCCGAGGATTCCCACCCCCCAACCTCCTCCCTTAAGGCCCCAGGCGATTTTAATAGCCCCACCGATGACAGCCCATACTCCGAGAATTATAACGAATAATGCTAGAACGACAAAGGGACTGAGGACAGGGTACATCAGGACAAGAGCTCCGGCAATGATGCTCAGGACACCCGAAAGCAGCTTCCAGAACCAATCTTCCCTGTTAAGCAGCACCCCTACGATCGAAATAACTCCACCCAAAAGCCAGAAGATAGCCAGGATCCTCAGGAGTACGATGGTGGTAATTCCTGGCTGGTATAAGAGGAATATGCCGACAATAATGGCAACAATTCCTTCCAGGACGACTAACCACCACGGTGCCTCCAGTGCTTCATACCCGGTACCATAGCCTGTAGCAGTTGATTGTTCCATCTATATTCACCTCCGGAATTCTTTTCAGTGCCTCAACGTCGATACTGTCCACTGCCCGGCGCAAATACGGAGGTGGCTATAAGAAACACCATTTTGCCTTAAACACTAAATTCCCCACCCCAGGGTAAAGCACATACAGGCCAGGCCGGAATCAAAGAGAATACGTCATCTTTCCCCACTTCCAAAGACGGACACATTCTTCTGCCGGGCAATGCATCGGTGAAAAAACCACTAATGTAATCACAGCTCGTCTCCGCCTCACAGCTCGTCCCAGAAAATCCCCCGTTTTTGGGACAAAACCTTTGCGAAAGGTGACGGTTTGCAAAAGATATCATTTCCACCGTTACAGACACCTGGCATGACGCAGGTGGCAATGAAATTCTTCAATGAAATTCTTCAATGAAATTCTTCAATGAAATTCTTCAGTCATATCACTAAATCGATATAGAGACAGGTCTTTCCTTAAACACCTGTTTCGATAAAACATTTCCACATCCAGTCGGACTTGGAGTAGTGATATTATTAAATATATATAAAGCATAATATATAAACTAATTCATTTTTAAATACCAAAAAAAATCTCTGCTTATAGACCGTTTTGCTTTGTATCCACTGCCTGGAAGATCCCCGTAATTTTGACTTCCACAATAGCTCTTTTGCGACAAGCCTTTTAAAACAAATGACTGATAGAAATGACTGATTCAGTTCAACGTCGTTGATGCGAAGTCTTTTTGGTAATACAAAAATGGATAAACCAGGAAACAGCTAAACAAGGAAATGAATAGAAACAGGAAACAGCTAAACAAGGAAATGAATAAAACCTATAACTCCCACATTCCAGAGGATAACCGATGAATTCGATAAAGCCCCGGGACATTCCCCTTTACATCTACCATGCAGGACAGTGCAACCCTAAAAAATGCACAGGCAAAAAAATGGCCCGTTTCGATCTTGCCCGCCTTTTTGAGAAAATATCAAAACTACCTCGCTCGGCAATTCTCCTGGACCCTTTTGCCGAAAAAGCCATATCTTCGGCTGACAGCACGGAAAAGGGAATAATCGTGCTTGACTGCTCCTGGGAAGAAGTCGAAAGGGTCTTTCCCGAACTTGAAAAGCTTAACCTCCAGCACCGGGCTCTTCCCTACCTGCTTGCGGGAAACCCGGTAAACTTCGGAAGGCCTTTCAAACTCAACTCAGCCGAGGCTTTTGCAGCAGCCCTCTATATCCTGGGACATAAAGAGCAGGCTGAAAAAGTCCTTTCGAAATTTAACTGGGGACACAGTTTCCTGGAACTGAACCACGAACCTCTTGAGGATTATTCGAAAGCAAAAAACAGCAGTGAAATCGTGGAAATCCAGAGCCATTACATCTAACCATTTCTCAAAAACAACTTTTCAAAAACAATTTCTCAAACTCAGGTAAAGGAGCAGTATTATTCATGGCCATCAGGACCCAAAAACAGATCGGAGTCATCGGGGCAGGCGCCTGCAGCGAGGAAGTGGAAGCCTTTGCCGAAGCTGTGGGCAGGGAAATTGCCAGGAAGGGCGCGGTGCTCCTCTGCGGGGGACTCGGGGGAGTTATGGAAGCTGCGTCTCGCGGGGCAAAAAAGGAAGGAGGGACAACCCTCGGGGTCCTGCCCGGAATCCGGAGAGAAGATGCAAACCACTGGATCGACATTGCTATCCTGAGCGGGATGGGACACGCCAGGAACGCGCTGATAGCCCAGTCTTCGGACGCCCTGATAGCAGTGGGTGGGGAGTACGGGACTCTCTCGGAAATTGCGCTCGGTCTGAAGATGGGAAAGCCGGTGGTCGTGCTTGAATCAAAGTGGAAGGTCGAAGGGACACGGCAGGCGAAAAACCCGAAAGAAGCCGTTGAAACCGCTTTAAGGCTGATAGAAGATAGAACCGGGTGAATAATTAAGGATAAGGGACTATGGTTGAGGGAGAGGGGATGGAGAAAAAGAGCGTACAGGGAGATTCAGCACATAAATGCCGGATGTATGAGGGCTATTGAGCCCGTTTTTTCCCGAAAAAGTTTGACAGTTTATTATAAAAACCAATCCAAAAATTTATATTCAAGAAGGAAACTCAAGAAATAAAGAACCATTCTGCAGTCAAACGGAGATTAATTTCGGGGTACGCTGACATCTCAGCAAAAAATATATAAAAAGTTATACTGGAGTTTCAAATGCATCTTATCGTAACGGAAAAGAATATCGCGGCGAGGAGGATAGCCGCAATCCTGGCACCGAAAAGCCCTAAAAAAGAAAGGGTCAGCGGAGTGGATACCTACCAGTACGAAATAGTTACCGGCAAGAATAAGCAGGAAACTATTGTCATCGGACTTTCCGGGCACATAGTCAGGATTGATTTTCCAAAGGAATACAACAACTGGCAGAAGGTCGATGCAAAAGACCTGATAGGTGCCGACATCATAACGACTCCCATTAACAGGAAGATCGTGGCAGCCCTGAGAAAGCTAGGCAAAGAAGCCGAAAAGGTTACAATTGCCACTGACTATGACCGGGAAGGGGAACTGATCGGAGTCGAAGCTCTCAATATCATAAAAAAGGTGAACCCTGACATCGGTTTTGACAGGGTCCGCTACAGCGCCATTACCCCGAAAGCCATTGAAGATGCATTTTCAAACCCTACTCCCGTGGACTTCAACCTTGCCGACGCCGGGCATTCCAGGCAGGTCATCGACCTGGTCTGGGGTGCAGCCCTGACCCGGTACATATCCCTTTCCGCAGGCAGGCTCGGGAAGATGTTCCTGTCCGTAGGCAGGGTCCAGTCCCCGACCCTCTCCCTGATCGTGGACAGGGAAAAAGAGAGGGAAGCCTTTGTCTCTACCCCTTACTGGGAAATCCATGCCGAACTCGAAAACGGCAAAAAAGAAATTTTTCCCGCCCAGCACGCGACCCGGCGCTTCCTGGAGAAAGAGGAAGCTGACAGGGTCTTTGCAAAACTTGGAAAAAAGGCAACCGTGCAGGAAATCGAAAGGGGAAACCGGGTAGACCAGCCCCCTACCCCGTTTAATACCACGGGCTTCATCAGTGCTGCAAACGCAATAGGGCTTACTCCCTCAAACGCTATGCGCATAGCCGAATCCCTCTATACCAACGGGTTCATCTCATATCCCAGGACCGACAACACCGTCTATCCCGAAACCCTGGACCTCAGAGCCCTGATCGAAATTTTCACGGAAGGGCCCTTCCAGGAGTACGCAAACGCCCTGCTGGCGAAAAAGGAGCTTACGCCCACCCGCGGGAAAAAGGAAACTACCGACCACCCCCCGATTTACCCGGCTTCCCTTGCAAAGGAATCCGAGCTGAAAGAGGACGAATGGAAAGTCTACGGACTGGTAGTCAGGCGCTTTTTTGCAACCTTTGCCGAGCCCAGCGAATGGGAGACCCTGCGCATAAAGCTTGACATAAACGAAGAAGAGTTCAGGGCAAGCGGGGCAAGGCTTGTCATCCCTGGCTGGAGATGGTACTACGACTACAACAAACCCGAAGACAGGCTCCTCCCTGAACTTTCGGAAGGGGAAGCCCTGAAAGTGGCAAAGAAGGAGATGCTCGACAAGGAGACCCAGCCTCCCGGCCGCTACGGGCAGGGGCGCCTGATCAACATGATGGAAGAGCTCGGGCTCGGGACGAAAGCCACCCGGCACGAGATCATCAGCAAGCTCTATTCCAGGGCTTACATCCATGGGACCCAGGTCCAGCCCACGAAGACCTCTTTTGCCGTCATGGATACCCTTGAGAAATATTCCCCGACGATCACCAAACCCGACATGACCCAGATCCTTGAGGAAAACATGGACAGGATCGCCGAAGGTAAGATCTCGGAAGCCGAAGTCCTTGAAGAATCGAGAGAGATGTTAAAAGAGGTCTTTTTGGAACTGGAAAAGAACCGGGACAAAATCGTGGAATCCCTGCAGGCAGGGCTCCGGGAAGACAAGATCATCGGCAACTGTCCTGACTGCGGAAACGAGATAATGGTCCGCCGTTCGAAGCGGGGAGGCCGTTTCATAGGCTGCAGTAACTACCCTGACTGCACCTTTTCCCTGCCCCTGCCCAGGAGCGGGCAGATTGTGGTTACGGATAAGCTCTGCAAGGAGCACGGAATACACCACCTCCGCATAGTTAATTATGGAAAACGCCCCTGGGACCTTGGCTGCCCCCAGTGCAATTTCATTGAATGGCAGAAGGCAAAACAGGAAGAGCAGGACAAGATACCCGATCAGGAACGCCCGAAATCCATCAAGGAAATCAACGGGGTCGGGAAGGTAACGGCAGAAAAACTCGAGGAAGCGGGGATCTCAACCGTCGAAGACCTGATCGGTGCTGATCCTTTCGAACTTGCGAAAGTTACCAAAATCAGCATAAAGAAGATCAAAAACTGGCAGGTAACCTGCGGGGCAGCTATTGAAAGCTGCTGAACCCGTCCAACCTGTCAAAAACGATAAAACTGTAGAATCCGTAAAATTATAGAATCCGTAAAACTGTAGAA
>DUKH01000213.1 GCA_013329415.1 Methanosarcinaceae archaeon
GTCTGATCGGAACTACTGTACCTTTATCTTTTCCTTTTTTGGGCCGCGCAACGTCTATATAGCACTTTATTCCGGCTCCTGTCCTGTTTGTATATCCCTCCCCGGGATTTCAGCAGGTCGGAACAACAGGTAGAGAGGGGCGGGAAGATTTTTCACTGCCCTTTCAGAGTCCTGAGTTCGGCAAGCACTTCTTCGGCGTGGCCTCTTACCTTCACATTATTCCATATTCTGGCGATTATGCCTTCGGGATTTATCAGGAAGGTCGTTCGGACCGTGCTCATGACTTCTTTTCCCATGAAGTTTTTCATGTGGAATACATCGTATGTTTTATGAATGTCAATTCCCGTATCGGAGAGCAGGCAAATGCTGATATCTTTTTTCTCTATGAATTTCCGGTGCGATTCCTCGCTGTCCCTGCTGACCCCCAGGATTACTGCATTTTCGGCTTCGAAATCTCCTTTCAACCTGCTGAAGTCCATGGCTTCCAGGCTGCAGCCCTGAGTGTTGTCCTTCGGGTAAAAATACAGGACCACCCATTTCCCTTTCAGGTCTTCCAGACAGGTCTTGTTCCCACCCTGGTCGGACAGGCAGAATTCAGGGGCAGATTGCCCTTCTTCTAAGGATGTCTTTGCCATATTTTTTCCCTCCAACCTCTGTGCGATTCAGGCCGCACCATCTGTGTTCACCGTAAATATAATAATAATCATACCAATTATAATTTAAAAATTATATATCTCAACCCTATCTTTTAAGTTATATTTTATATGTATTATTCCAATGGGCTCATCCTTTATTAATACATTCTTTATCCGTTCACTTCTTCTATTATTTTATTAGTTTACTCCTTTCTTCCCCATGCTATCAGTCCTGCCTCAAGTGCCAGGAATGACCCGACAATCCAGCCTGCCCAGAGCAAAAATCCCCCCAGTCCCAGGATTAAGAAATACAGTTTTTCTCTCGCTCTTCCCTTTCCGTACCCCTTCCCCCTGAGGCTAAGGACTATTGCAGTTGCTCCGAGCCCCAGATGTGCCAAGGCCAGAAAGAGGGTAATAATAATCTCGGGAGTATAGGCGCTTTTGCTAAGTGAAACCAGCATCTGGGAGAGGAAAGATATGCCTGTGCCCAGGAAGAGGAGCCCTGCAACAGCCCCGGACCACCTCCCCGGGTCGTAATCAACCACTTCTGCCTTTGTACGGAGAATAATCAGGAAGCCCACGGCGAGCGTGAGCAGCAGCGGGGAGAAGATGAAGAGCAGACCCTGGCCTTCCCAGCGGTAGATCCTTATCTGGTCCAGGGGGATGAGCAGCCATTCTTTTAAGGAAAAGCTTTCCCTGTACCCCAAAATTACCCCGTAATTCCCTCCTCCGGGTGGGGAATTGACTGCCGCATAATAGGTCCCGTTTTCGGGGGCTTCCAGGTCGAGCCTGGCAAGGGAATAGAAGGCGCTGGGGGTGAAACCCTCGTAAGTTGCGCTTTTAGGTTGGCTTCCCGGAACTGCCAGTGCCCCGTTTCCTTCGGGAATTTTCACGGTTTCGGGTGCTTCTGCTGCCTCTTCGCTCTTTTCTCCACTCTCTTCTCCGCTTACAATGCCCGGGCCCATCAGGACAAGGTCAGGAAAACCCCGGGTCCGGGGTTCAACAGGAACTATGAGCCCCAGCAGGATTCTTTCCCCTTTTTCCATTTCAAAACTGTAATACCGGACATCTCCTCCCCCGGAAAGTTGCCCGTAAAGGACGCGGGATTTCAAAGGATCTTCTACGTAAATAGCCTCTTCAGGGCTTTTTCCCTCCCCGTCGAACACAGGTACATGCGCAAAAACCGGCGAGAGCAGGAAATATGCGGTTAGTAGCGTAGTTAGCAGTACAAATGCAGGTCGGAGTAAAAAGCCGGAATTCCGGAATCCCCCCTTTTTCATATATTATATTTTTCCCGGAAGATGTAAATAGGTATCAGAAACATAAGTGTCTGAACCGGGAAACTGAAAATAATTCTTACTTAATCCGGATACTGAATATTATTTTTCATAAAAAGCTTGAACTCCGGGTTTGAAATCCCTCCCGTACCCGGCAAACCCTCCAGGAATAAATTTTGAGGTCATACCCATGAGAATTTGGGACATCCCCCCTGAGAAAATGTGCAGGCAGCACCTGCTTGGCGAACACAGGGAACTGCATGCCATGTGGTCCATCATTACCAATAACAAAAAAGCCTATGCCAATCACCCTGAGACCCGACGCTGGCGAGGGAAATTAAAGGCCCTTTTCCTGAGACACGAAGCCCTGGTAGAAGAGATGTTACGGCGGGGCTATAAACACCATTCTCCGCTTGACCCTGAGCTTGCGACCGGAAAAGCTGTACAGGACGAGTTTGTGTATTCTTATGAGGAACAGGTCAAAACCTTGAGGGAAAGAGGGTGTGACTGCAGGGTCTGAACGGTTGTTTTCTAATTTCAGTCTTTTATCCGGTGCATAGATCCATACCCCGGACCCATGCATCAGTCCGTGTACTCTTATTTCCTCTGTTCTCAAGTGATTCTCAATTTTTATATTAATAATTTACGTTAATTTTATATACCATTCTTTTCTATAGAGAGATAGAGACATATTTCAGAATAACAGGTCTCAGAGAATTTATTGTCAATAGGAACTTACTGTCACTGCTCCTGAGCTAAAAAACAGGGGCTTCCTGCTGAGGTTTTTATGAAGCTTGTGCTGGATAAAGATGAGGTTGGGGTCCTCGAATGTATCAAAGAGGTCCAAATCGACTGCGGTTTCCATATTCGGGATGTTATCAAAAAGGCAAAAGCCGAATATGGATTATCCCGGACGACTGTGTACGAAATTGTGGGTTATCTGGAATTTCATGGTCTGGTAAGCACAAATAAAGCAGGGAACCGGGAACTCGATAAGAACGCCTCTTATTTTGTAATATGCCCGGAATGCGGAAAGGAAATCCCTGGAGACGAGTACGTCAGCGAGAACGGCCGGGGAATCTGTGAAGATTGCTACCTGGAAGCTCACCATAAAATCAAATTTGCAGATCCCATGGCGGTGCGCTCCAAGAAACTTTTCCGGAAGCAGCGCGGGCTTGAAGGAACTGAGGGGCTGACAGACCTGCAAAAAGATCTTTATGACTTCATCCTGACCGAAGGGGGCGCTACACCAGAAAAAATATCAAAGCTTTTCGGGTTCACCCTTCAGGAAACAAGGAACCAGCTTGCGCTCTTGAGACACTGTGAACTGATAAAGGGGAGAAAAATGGGGGACGAGATTTACATGGTTCCTTTCGATTCTTAATTAATTCGTAAGTATTGAAGGAAGTGTGATGTTATGACTGAAAAAATCGACATGAATGAAAAGATTGCAGCTATGGCCGAACAGGTCCCGGGTGTAATGAATGCACTTGCGGGCCTTCACGATGAAGTCATTAGGGACGGGGCGCTCAGTGCCAGAACAAAAGAATTAATGATGGTGGGAATGGCAGTAGCCCTGCGGTGTGAGTACTGCCTCTGGAAGCATGTTCCAGAAGCTGTAAAAATGGGCGCGACCCGTGAGGAAATCCTGGAGGCTGTCAGCACTGCTATATTGATGGCTGGCGGGCCTGCAGTGGCTTACGGGTCTGTAGTTGTCCTCAAAATTCTGGACGAAATGGATGTTTAACGAATTGAATGCCTATCTAACTGAATGCCTATCTAACTGAATATCTAAATATTTGAGGTGATATTAGATGACAGAAGAAAAAGCCGATCAGGTCACTTGCGAAGTTTGCGGTTGTGAAATGGAAAGGGAAGATAGCATTGAATAAAATGGTAAGGTTCTGTGTGAAGATTGCTACATAGCGAGCCACCATAAAATCAAGACCTGCGATCCCTGGGCAGTGCGTTCCAAAAAGATGTTCAGGGAAGGAGCAGGGCTTCAAGGGGCGGAGGGTCTGACTGACCTGCAAAAAGCCATTTACGAACTCATCGTCTCCACAGGCGGGGTAAAACGTGAAGATCTTGCAAAAAAGTTTGAAATTTCTCCGCAGGAAGCCGAGAACCAGTTCGCTCTCCTGAGGCATTGTGAACTTGTAAAGGGACAGAAAAGATCGGACGGAGTATACCTGGTGCCCTTTGACAGCTTAAACCCGGAAAACGTTTGATTTTTTTTCAATTTTTCCTTTATCTTTTCCCTTTTAAAAAATCGGGAGCTTAATCCGGCTTTTCTTCTAGCAATTAAGAGTTTACTACTTCTGTTTTTCATCATCTGCAACGGTTTATCTGCAAAAACTGTTTCATCCTTGAAGTTAATGTATAATTGTTTTTTCTTCCAGCTAAATTTCTCAATGGTGGTGCCGGGTAATGGATAGCTCAAAACCTTATTTCAATCCGGAAATCGAAACTATGGATAGAGGGGAGCTTGATGCTCTCATTGAAGAGCGTGTGCGATACACTGTAAAATACGCAGCCGAAAATTCTCCATTTTACAGGAAATGGTTCGAAAGGCACGGGGTAAAGCCCGGGGACATCAAAGCCCATGAAGACCTCCTGGAACTTCCGGTTATCTCCGGGAAGACTATCCGGGAAAACCAGCCTCCTGTGACTGATACCTTCCTTTTTAAGAGCGTGGACTGGAAAGACGTGTTCACCATCCACGAAACCAGTGGGACCAGCGGGACGCCCAAAGGTTTTTTCCTGACCTGGGAAGATTGGGAACGGTATGCAGAAAAGTATGCCCGGATCTTTACGTCCCAGGGCTTCGGCTCCGGGGACAGGGTCGTGGTCTGTGCTTCCTACGGGATGAACGTCGGGGCAAATACCATGACCCTTGCGGCAAGCCAGATCGGGATGGCAATTATCCCGGAAGGCAAGTGCACTTTTCCCTTGCGGGTAATCAAATCCTACCAGCCAACCGGTATCGTGGGAAGCGTTTTCAAGCTCCTGAACCTCGCCCGGCGGATGCAGGCTGAGGGGCTTGAACCTCGGGAATCGGGGATTGGGAAGCTGGTGGTCGGAGGCGAGGCTTTTGCCGAAGAGTCACGGAATTACCTTGCGGAAATCTGGGGCTGTCCGGTCTACACCATCTATGGGAGCACGGAAGGTACCATGTGCGGGGAGTGCAGTGATATTTCAGGGCTGCACGTGCCCGAAGATATGGTCCACATGGACGTCTACGACCCCCGGATCGAAAATTTCGTTCCTGACGGGGAATGCGGACGCGTTGTCCTGAGCACCCTTCTGCCCGTGGGCGCAAAAGCCGGGAACCTTCTCTTAAACTACGATACCGAGGACACAACTGTCGTGATCACCCGGGACCCCTGCCCCTGCGGGCGGACGCATATGAAAATCATGACTCCCCAGAGGGAAGCCGAGACGGCCTGGGTGGCAAATACCCCCTTTAACCGGGTCGATGTGGAAAGGGGGGTTTTCCAGCGCGGGAACATGGACTCTCTTACAGGGGAGTATGAAGCTTTCCTCTACGGGGATGAGGACGAAGGAGAAGTTACGTTAAGGGTCAGTATGGAGTGTGAGAACCCGGAGACCTGTGACAGGGACCTTATTAAGGAGAATTTCCTTCGAGCTTTCCTGCAGTACAAGCCGCTATTATCCCGGGCGTATGAGGAGGGCTTTTTCAGGATACTTTTCAATTTCACAGGTCCCAAAGGGCTGGAACTGCATAAGATTAAGGGCAGGCCAAAAAGGCTTGTGGACCGCAGGTGAGAAAAAATATTTGCTTCCCGGGGCAGCTTTCCCGAGGGGCCTTTTTTGAAACCTCTTTCCCTGAAGCTTTTCAGCTTGTTTTTTCGGGGTGACTGGTCCCCTCCTGAAAAACCCTCAAGAATTTCAAATATATAATCTTTTTACAGCGATTCTTTTAATTTTCAGTATATATCTCGGTTTGACTCCTTAATATATAGTTATTAATAAATCCCAAACATTAATATTACAGGAAATTGAAATAACCCACAAAAATAACTTTATTATCTTAATTGTTCTGTGAAAAAAACATATATTATATTAAGTATGATAAGTTAAAGTATTATTAAGTATAATAACTTCTAGTATTTTCTTGCATAAATCCGACAGTAATGGTGATACGATGGAAAAAGAACTTATGAGGATAGGGGTTTCCCTCCCCGACACCCTTTTGAATAAATTTGATGAGATTATTGATCAGAGAGGCTATTCCTCCCGTTCGGAAGGCATAAGGGATGCCATCAGGAACTACATTTCCTACTATGAATGGATGGGAGATATCAAAGGTCATCGTGTCGGAACCGTCTCTGTAATTTACGACCACACAAAGCGCGGGCTTTCCAATGCCCTTGCCGACATCCAGCACCACTACACTCATCTTATCAAGTCTTCGGTGCATATCCACCTGGACCATGACAACTGTTTCGAAGTAATAGTGCTGGACGGAGACGGAGAAGATATCAAGGAACTTGCCGAAGCTATCATGTCCCTAAAAGGTGTAAAGTTCTCAAAACTTACCACAGTGGCATCCAGTGAAAATATCTGAATGCCTTTTCAATTTCTATTTTTTAATTTTTGCCTTTTTCCGGCTTTACCTTTTACTTTTAGTCTTTTACTTTTAGTCTTTTACTTTTAGTCTTCAACTCTTTTCAAAATGTTTTTCAATGGATTTCAGGAGCATGCTCCCGAATTCCGTGAGTTCGTAAATCTGGAAACTGCGTTCTCTCCTGGAGTCCACGAGCTCCGCTTCTTTTAAGAGCTTGAGGTGATAGGACAGAGCGGAATGCTTCTGGTCCGTATTTTCCACAAGAACGCATACGCAAAGGCTCTGGACCTCCAGAGCTTTGAGGACCCGGAGGCGGGTAGGGTCTGCGAGCACCTTGAACAGGCTAACGACTTCCCCCACGTCTTCACTCATTGCTTCATGTACGGCATCCAGTACCTCTTCTGGAAGGGCGTACGAATTTCTGACTTCGATAAGCTTTTTTTCAGACATTTATTCCACTTAATAACGCTGATCAGGGTAAAAGTATTTTTTAAACAATATCTCCTATATAGAATTTTTCTATATGGATTTTTTCTAAATAGCATTTTACTGATTATTTAAATAATTTGTATGTTAATAAATTGACAGTTATCTCTTTGTCCGATTTTAAGATATTTAATGTTTTTGAATTGGAATCCTCTGGTGAAGGGTTTGCAAGAGAAGCTGTACATTGAAGTTATACGTTGGAATTATACGTTGGAGTTATACGTTAAAGTTATGCATTGAGGTTTACTGAAATTGTACGGTGAAATCATATCTTGAAATCGGGCATATGTGAAACTGTGTATTGAAATGGTGCAGTGGAACTTTATGTTGAAATCGGGCCGAAAGTTTTGCGGCAAGTAGTTTCTTCCTGCAGGCGCCGCGTATAAAAAGCCCGGAATTTAATGGTTACTCTATTCAGGGATTAGAAAACCACGGATGATGATAGCATGAAAATGTGGATAGACGGAAAGAGTGAAGATTCCTGCAGTTCGGAATATATGGAGGTCCGGAACCCTGCAACAGGAAAGCTGGTCGATAGTGCGCCGGCTGGCTGCAGGGAAGACGTGGATGCCGCGGTTGAGGCTGCCGGTAGGGCATGTGGTCCCTGGGCTTCCCTTTCCCCGCAGGAAAGGGCAAGGTTCCTTTACAGGGCTGCGGGGCTTGTGCGGGAACGTGGGGAAGAACTGGCCTTGCTCCTTACCTCGGAACAGGGAAAACCCCTTCCTGAAGCCAGGAACGAAATCCGGGGCTTTGCTTCGGTGTTAGAATATTACTGCGGGCTGGCAAGCACGGTAAAAGGGGAGTTTATCCGGGGTCCGGGGAACGGGTATTCCTTTACCCTCAATGAGCCTCTGGGGGTCTGTGCGGCAATCATTCCCTGGAACATGCCTGCTCTTATCATGGGCTGGAAGCTCGGGCCTGCGCTTGTTTCGGGCAACACCGTGGTCCTGAAGCCTGCAAGTTCTGCCCCGCTTACGAACCTGAAGCTTGCATCCCTCCTGGGGGAAGCCGGGCTCCCTGCCGGGGTGCTGAACCTTGTAACCGGGCCGGGCTCAGTTGTCGGAGAGGCAATTGCCGGGCACCCGGATATCAGGAGACTTTCTTTTACCGGGGAGTCGGGGACCGGGAAACACGTTGCATCCCTTGCGGCGCCCACCCTGAAGCGGCTGACCCTGGAGCTGGGGGGAAGTGACCCCATGATCGTCTGTGACGATGCAGAGCTTGAAATTGCAGTGGACGGGGTGCTCAGGGGAAGGTTTTACAACTGCGGGCAGACCTGTACGGCGGTAAAACGGCTCTATCTTTTCGAAGGGATCGCAGAGGAATTCATCCGGCTACTTGAAAGAAAGGTCCGCAGCCTGAGGGTAGGAAACGGCATTCTGGACGGAATTGACATGGGACCCCTTAACAATGAGGTGCAGCGGGACTACGTTGCGGAACTTGTCCGGGGTGTGGAAGAGCGCGAGGAAGGCAAAATCCTTACAGGCGGAAAGGTCCCTGCCGGGGGAGGTTACAGTGACGGTTATTTCTTTGAGCCTACCCTTATAAGTGAGGTCTCCCCTGATTCGCGGCTTTTGACAGAAGAGGTATTCGGGCCCGTGCTTCCGGTTGTCAGGGTACAGAACCTGGACGAAGCAATTGAAGAGGCAAACAGGACAAAGTATGGGCTCGGGGCATCCGTCTGGACAAAGAACATTGATAGGGTCCGGCAGGCATACGAACAGCTCAAGGCAGGTACGGTCTGGGTTAACCAGCACCTTAAGGTTGCCCCGGAACTTCCTTTCGGCGGCACGAAAGAGAGCGGGCTTGGCAGGGAAAACGGACCTTACGCTCTTTCGGACTATCTGGAAAGCAAAACCGTGATGATCAGGACCTGATAAGAACCCTAACCTGAATGCGAAGAATTGACAAAAAAGAAAGCTTCTCCGATGAACCGGTCTCAAAGGCCGGGTCCATCGAAATTAAACCGAGTTTAAATTAAACCGAAATCCTGCTTTATGCCCGTTTTCGATTTCTGCAGGGTTCGATGCCTTACGGTATCTCTACCTGCAGAAACCGGTATTCGTAACAGTTATGCGGTACCTTTGTGAAATGCCTGGAGAATTTACTTGTACTTGGGAAGGAGCTGCATGAACTCGGCAGCTTCCATAACAGGTACGCTGTCGATTATACAGATATCGGTCCAGGGCAGGTTGAAGGCTCCGTAGGCTTCTGCACTTTCCGCTTCATAGAGAATGAAGTAACGGTTGCCGGAAAGGTCAATCCACTGGTTGATGATATCAATTCCATCAGGAACTTCAAGCTTCTTGAAGTGTTCCATAACTTTATCGCGTTCCGCCGGATCCCAGGTACTAATGTCCAAAAACAACATCTTTTAACCACTCCATTTTCTTTGTTGCACGAATGCTGCCAACTACCCCTGACCTGGAAGCTCGGGCAGCGCTTTACCGCTCCCAGGTTTCCATATTTTTTATGGGCTCCGCTCCAGTGAAAAACAGTATTGCTTCCCCCTGTAACCGCTCTGCCGGAGCAGGTCTGCGGCATCTGAGCCCCAAAGGTCGGTTAAATACGACCTTTTTTAAAAGTTTTTTAAGTATTTTATTGCCTTCCTGCAGTTTATCATCCCCCAAAAACCCCTCTGAGTATGAATGACAAACCCGGTTAGACAGGCTTTCCTGTGGAAATAAGTTCCGCAGGTAATTTACATTATAATATCAGCCCTTAGCCTATATAATTGTTAGTTCTAAATAATTTCTTAATGATTACTCGCAGAGTTTCTAAGGATGGAAGAGCCTGTGGCCGCGGGACTAACGATCATCCCGGGATTTTTATTCTGGATTACACACATTTCTGGACAACGTGCATTTTCGGATGAATATATCAAAAAGTTCTCTCCTTCTTTCTTCAGGGGTCCTGTATATTTGTTCTGGAGAAAGCTGGCGAGTTCAAAGGAAAGTCGGTGAAAAAGGAACTTGATGAATTTTACGGGGTTGAGTTTTGTTCATAAAAAGAGGGGCAGGACGCTCATGAAACCGAGAATCATGCAGAAATAGGAAAAATCAACTTTTCGGGCGACTTTTAATAAGATGTTTATCGTCAGCAGTCCGAAAATAAACGAAAAAATTACTGCAAGAAGGGAGTTCAGGTCTACAACAAGAAGGCCCATAATCCCTATTCCTATCTCGGAAGCAAGGACTGTCGGAATACTCATTAAAAAACTTAGCTTAAGAGCTTTTTCAGAATCAAATTTTCTGAAGAGAAGGGCTGCTACCGTAATTCCCGAACGGCTGATCCCGGGGAATGCGGCAAAACCCTGAGCTATACCCGTGAACAGGGCGTCTTGTATCCCTGGCTCCTTTTTTGGGCTTTTTGCCCCTGCAGAAAGCCGCTGGAAAAGGCCGGTTAATATTAAAAACACCCCTACCGCGGCAGTTGCGCTTTCCCCCGATATTTCGGTTTTTTCCGTAATGTAAAGCATGATTGGAAGCCCGATTACCCCTGTCAGGAAAGTGGATATTATAAGAAAGCTTATCAGACGGTCTCCCCCGGATCGGGCTGGTTCGGAATCGGGAATCTCCTGTATCCTTGTCCGGGAAACAATCCCTTTAAAATATTCAGGGAGCCTTTTAGTAATTAAAATTACATCCTCTTTAAAATAGACAAGAGCTGCCAGGAGGGTGCCCAGGTGCAGCCATACGGCAATTGGGATTGCTTCTGAAAGTGATTTCCCAAAAAAGTTGATTAGAACGAGGGATGTCATCCCCTCACTGCTTACCGGCAGCCATTCCGCAATCCCCTGAATGGTTCCGAGTACAACAGCTTCAAAAAATGTTAACATGTATTGTCGATATGTCTGGCCGGTATATATATTAACCCGTCTTATTTCATAAATGGATTATAGATTAAAGCTTCGTTGATATCTTCGTTGATATTAAAGTGAAGTTTTATTCCAAGCAGCCGGGGAGGGAGTTGTCAGGGTGCATTACGATCAGGAAACGGGCTCTGTTTTTGAAGCCCTTGGATCTTCAGAGGCAGGCTTGGGCTCCGAGGAAGCCGAAAAAAGGCTTCTGGAATTCGGGAATAACGAGCTTGAAGAGGAAGAAAAAGTTTCAGTCATGAAGCTCTTCCTTATGCAGTTCAAAAGCATTTTGATCCTTATCCTTATAGCTGCAGCCCTCGTCTCCGCCGTTCTTGGTGAACTTGTTGACGCAGTCGTGATTATGTTTACGGTCTTTCTGGCAGGGGTCCTTGGTTTCTTTCAGGAATACCGGGCCGAAAAGGCAATAGAACTCCTCAAGTCCCTTACAGCCCCCGAAGCCCTGGTAATCAGGGACGGGCATGATCAGAAAATCCCTTCAAGGAACCTTGTGCCCGGAGACCTTATCCTGCTCCAGGCGGGAGACCGCATCCCTGCAGATGCAAGGCTTGTAGAGGCTTTTAACCTCTGAGTTGACGAGGCTGCCCTGACCGGGGAATCCCTGCCCGTCCTGAAGAATACCGGGACATTGCCTCTCGAAACGCCTGAAGTTGACCGGATAAACATGGTCTACACAGGCACGGCCGTGACTTACGGCAGGGGCAAAGCCCTGGTCACGGCAACAGGCATGAGTACGGCTTTCGGGAGTCTTGCAAAGCTTTTGGGGACAATCGAGAGGTCAAGGACTCCTTTGCAGGAAAGTCTTGACCGTTTCGGCAGGTTGATTGGCGCTGCAACCCTTTTGGTAGTGGCTTTTGTCGCAGTCCTTGGAATACTCAGCGGTTTTCCCCTTTTCGACATGTTCCTCTGGGGAGTCGCCCTTGCTGTTGCCGCAATTCCCGAAGCTCTCCCTGCGGTTGTGGCCGTGGGGCTGGGGCTCGGAGTCCGGCGTATGGTCAAAAGGCACGCCCTTGTAAGGAAGCTGCCTTCCGTGGAGACCCTGGGAGCAACCAATGTCATCTGTTCGGACAAGACCGGGACCCTTACCCAGAACAAAATGACGGTTGAAAGGGTCTATGTGAACGGACAGAAACTGAAAGTCACAGGCAGTGGGTACGAGCCTTCCGGAGAATTTTTCGGAGGAGACGGTTCTGCTCCGGTATCCGGGGACGAACCTCACCTCAGGAGGCTGCTGCTTGCAGGTGCCCTCTGCAACGATGCGGACCTTGTCAAAAACGAAGGTTCCTGGGAGATCAAAGGGGACCCAACAGAAGCCGCCCTTGTTGTTGCGGCAGCCAAAGCCGGGCTTCAAAAAGGCGAACTTGAAAAAAAATACCCCCGGGTGGAGGAGATCCCTTTTTCTTCTGAGAGCAAGAGGATGACCACTCTCAATTCGACTCCCAATTCAGTCTCTAATTTCACTTCCGATTCAGTCTCCAGCTCAACTTCCTATCTAACTTCCAATTCAGTCTCTAATTCAGTCTCCACTTCCACTTCCATTCCCAATTCAAATGAAGCTACTTCCATCAGTTCCGATAGTTCTTCCGGGGCCGGGGAATCAGGGAGGCTCGTAGCCTATTCCAAAGGAGCCCCTGAAGTAATCCTCGATTCCTGCACGAAAACCTTTTTTGAGGGCGTGGAGAGGCCTTTAACCCCCGAACTCAGGCAGGAAATCCTTGATATCGTTGGGAACATGGGGGATCAGGCTCTCAGGGTTATCGCTGTTGCTTACCGTGGTCTTGAAGAAGATATCTCCCTGGAGGAGGTAGAGTCCGAAATGGTCTTTGTGGGGCTTATGGGGATGCGAGACCCTCCGCGGGAAGAGGCGAAGGAAGCAATCAGGACCTGCGCAAGTGCCGGCATCAAGACCGTAATGATCACAGGAGACCATAAGGTCACGGCATCTGCTGTTGCCCGGGAACTCGGAATTTTCAGTGAAGGGGACCTTGTCCTCACCGAAACCGAACTGGACCGCATTGAGGACAATGAATTTGAAGATATGGTGGAGCAAGTCTCGGTCTATGCAAGGGTATACCCGACTCATAAACTCAGGGTCGTGGAAGCTTTCAAGAAGAAAGGTTATGTGGTGGCCATGACCGGGGACGGAGTAAACGACGCTCCTGCCCTGAAAGCTGCGGACATGGGTATTGCCATGGGCATAACAGGCACCGACGTGAGCAAAGAAGCCGCGAGCATGATCCTGACCGACGACAACTTCGCTTCCATTGTCGCCGCAGTCGAAGAAGGGCGAAACATATTCAAGAATATCAAAAATTTCATCACCTACGGCCTGACAACCCATCTTGGGGAAGTTCTGATTGTCCTTGCCGCAGTCCTTGGCTGGCAAATCCTCCCCCTGATCGCCATGCAGATCCTCTGGATCAACCTGATAACGGACGGGCTGCCTCCAATGGCTCTTTCCGTGGAACCTCCCGACAGGGGTCTCATGAGTCAGAAACCAAGAAATGTCGAAGAGGGCCTTATCACCCGGCGGGAAATAACCGCAGGCGTGGGGATAGGGGTTTTGATCGCTGTTCAGGCTCTTTCAGTCCTGATATGGGCTCTTGAAAGTGGTTTTTCCCTTGAAAAACTCCAGACCCTTATATTTACCCTGCTGGTCCTGTCCGAGATGTTCAACGCCTTTAACTGGCGCTCGGACAGGTATTCGGTTTTTGCTCTGGGGCTCTTCACAAACAAACCCCTTATCTATGCCATAGGAATCACACTGATTCTCCAGCTCCTGGTTATATATACCCCGGTCCTGCAGACAGCTTTCCGGACCGTGCCTCTCTCACTTGCCGAGTGGGGAGTAATCCTGCCTCTGGCTTCGACCACATTGATTGCCATGGAACTTATGAAGTTCCTGCGCGCCAGGTGGTACAAATGAATGGGTGGTACAAGTGAAGACGCGGTACAAATCAGGTGGAGAATTACATTGCTTTATGCTAATTTTTCCTGAGGGGTTCTGTAGCCAAACATTTTGAAAAGTTTTATATATTTTTCTGTGTACAATATGTCTAAATGAAATCTTTTAAGGTGTTCTCCTGAGTGGTGCTTCTAAGTAATGTTTTCCAAACGATGTTTTGTGAGCGCTCAATTTTCTTGAACGTTCGAATATCTGTCCTCAGGAAAGGGTACCAGTTGGTCCAAAACTGGAAATTCCGGTAACAGAGGTGGTTGAAACGGAGGTTTCGAACTTTCTGCAGGTAGGGTTTGTACCTTATTTTGAAGTGGTGTTGTTGTTAGTGTTTTCCTTTTTTTTCATTAGCTGGGTCAAAAGCATTTTCAAGGAATTCTTAAACAGAACTAATATCCCTCAAGATGTCCAGAACATTTTGAGGAGAGCCGTGGTTTATGTACTCTGGTTCATTGTCCTGATGTGTGTTGTGTCGGAGCTTAACATCGGGGAGCTTTTGAAGCCCATCATCGGGGGCTCTGTTATAATAGCCGCCGCTTTTGCCCTGGCTGTGAAAGAAATCCTCGCCGACGCCGTGGCCGGTCTCTTCCTACTCTCTGATCATCAGTTTAACATCGGAGACAGGGTAGAGACGATGAAGTACAGGGGGGAAATTATCAACGTTACCCTCAGAAAGACACGAATCAAAACCGATGAGGGGATGATTGTCGTACTGCCAAACGGGAAAATAGATTCTTCCGGCTGGCTGCTGTTTGATAAGGACTCTGATAGGGTACCTGATTAACGGCACGGCTGATTAATTTCCGTAAGTTGATCATGAATTAGTTGGTGTGGATTGTCAATTCCTGGAGTTTGAGCGTAGTTGCATCCTGGGCGCTATTCGGGAATTTACATTTCCTGTTTCTCTTTCTTCTTCATAATTGCCCATTTCAAACAGACCGGGGACACTATTATTGATGCTGCAACCATTATCACGATAGCCGAAAATACCTCCTGGCTGATGATTCCCAGTCCCCTCCCGATGGAGAGTACGACCAGTTCAACTCCTGCCCTCGGCATCACTCCTGTCCCGAAGATAAGGCTGTCGTAGAAATCGAACCCCACGGCTTTCGACCCCAAAAAGCCCCCAATTAGTTTTCCAAAAAGGGCAGCAAGGGTTACCAGCAGGGTGAAAAGCCCGTTTCCTTCAAGGGCTGACAGGTCAATTGAATAGCCAATGAAGGCAAAAAAGAGGGGAATCAATATTCCGTGGGCAAGCCCGCTGACTTTGCTCTGGACGTCCTCAAGTTTTGCAAGGGGAATTTCCGAGATCATGATGCCGCCTACGAAAGCCCCTATGACGGCATGGAGTCCGAAGAGTTCGGCAAGGTAGGCGGAAAAAAGGGCTGTCATGACCACGAAGGCAAAGATGGCTTCTTTTGCATGCATCTGCTGGACGTACTTGAAGAGGCGGGGGAACAGGTACGGTCCGAGCACGTACATGATTACAAGGAAAGCCAGGATTTTCCCTGCCAGCAGCAGGATCTGGGCAGCCGTGGGTATCTGGTTAAGGCGGGCGAAGGTAACCACGATGGAAAGGAGAAAGATCCCGATGATGTCGTCCAGGATTGCCGAGGAAAGCATTACCGTGCCAGGTCTGCTGGAAAGATAATCGAAGTCAATAAGGGTCCTGACAACCACTCCTATACTGGTCGGGCTGAAGGCAACAGCCATAAAGAGGCTTTCTAGAAGCCCGAAGGAAAAAAGCCTGCCTATCCCGAAGCCGAAGGCAAAGGCAAGGACTATCTGGGAAAAGGTCGGGACCAGGGCGGTTTTTGATGCGGATTTCAGGTCCTTCAGGTGAACTTCCTTGTAACCGGCAGTAAAGAGCAGGAAGATAGCTCCGAGTTCGGCAAAAAAAGAGATTACTTCAAGATCGACGTCCAGAAAGAGGACTCCTAATACTACCCCGGAAAGGATTTCTCCCAGGATTGCGGGAGCCCCTGCCCGCTCGAATACTTCCCCTAAGACTTTCACGGCAAACAGGAGAAACAGTACCTGTAATAAAGCGCTAATTGTTTGTTGACCCCCGTTATTTATTTTCCCCTTTCATTCCATAATGTTTCTAATCTGTATTCTTTGATTCCATTTTTTGATTCC
>DUKH01000187.1:0-3681 GCA_013329415.1 Methanosarcinaceae archaeon
ACCTCCAAAGGGAGCTTAACCATGCCCGAGCACCAGCAAATTCAGCAATCCCAAAAACCGGAGCCCTTTTCTCAAAGAAGAACAACTTCCAAAAGCCAGGCCCGTGAATCAAATCCTTTTTCTATAATCCAGCGTGCTAAAATCAACCCGAAATCTCTCTCCCAGGCTGATGTCATGCAGCTCCAGCGTACCATTGGAAACAGGGCAGTTGGGAGGTTGCTCTCAGGTGTGGGAAGCTCTTCCACAACTCAACATTCAACAGTCCAGCGTCAGGAAATCCCCGAGGAAGAAGACCCATTGCAGGGCAAGATGGCTGGGACTATCCAACGTCAGGAACCGGAGGAAGAAGAACTTATTCAAGGCAAGTTTGAAACTGTGCAGAGGCAGGAACCAGAGGAAGAAGAACTTATTCAGGGCAAGATGATTGAAACCATCCAGTGTCAGGAAGATCCGGAGGAAGAAGAACCGCTTCAGGGCAAGATGATTGAAACCATACAGAGGGAGGAAAGTCCGGAGGAAGAAGAACCTCTTCAGGGCAAGATGATTGAAACCATCCAGAGACAGGAAGTGCCAGAGGAAGAAGATGATATATGCACACTTAGCAAGCCCGTCCTAGAGCTTTCTCCTGCACAATTAAAAAAAAATGTCATCCAGAGATATGATTTTGGACAGGATGTTCAAAACAATGATTGGAGGACTCTTTTTTGGGGAACAAGTGAAGGGATAAGAGCGTATTATTCAATAATTGATATCGATATGGACCACATAGAAAGACGTCATATTGAGTATAATCCATTCGACGAAGCAACTCACTTTAACTTAAACTGTTTACAAGTAATTACTCTTATTAAATGTGCTCTCCATTACGCAGAAGTAACTTGGGTTACTGCCACAGCTATAACGATTCAATTTAATGCAGGAATACCGATAGGAACGAATGGTGAGCAGAACATGAGAATATTCATAAGTACTACCGGAATGGATGATGCAAATAATTGGGCGAATGCATGGGTTTCTACTGCATACCCTTATTAGAGAGTATATTCTGAGTTGACTCTACGTTCGAGGCTGCAGATTAGTAAGCATGAAATATGATTCGTATCCCAACCGTCAATGAGCAAACTTATCGTCTAGCCAAGCAAATTCTCCCGACCTGAAATGCTGGTTGATAATGAAGCTCTAAGCTAACAACCCAAATTTTAATTGAAACGTTTTGCACCATCCTTTTCAGGCAGCAAATTTGTAGAGTTAGGTATTAGGGCATTCTTCGCTAGTGCACGAAAAGGTTAGATCTTGTAATCACATCTCTTGACCGAAAACAGTTCGAAATTGAACGGAAACAGTCATGGTCGCTTTTTAGTCTGAGACTTCTACAAAAATTGCTGGTACCTTCAGCAGGAATTGGCATGAAAAGGGAGACTTATCCAACTTTTCCTTGAAAGAAATTGGGCTAGGTGAGAAGGAAGGCTCATACTTTAAAGATCCGTTCTTCCTGAAATTGAAACAAAATCAATCATAATGGCTGTATGCTGCTGTTCTGCAGTTAATAACATTTAGAAAACTTTCCAATAATATGCAATATTTTTATACTGTGACGAAGTCATGTTTCATCAATTTTTTTGAAGTATTCTATAATCAACCGTTCAATCTCCACAGGAATGTCCCCCATGCCCGAGCACCAGCAAATTCAGCAATCCAAAAAACCGGATACTACTTTTCAAAAGCAATCAACACCTGCAAGCCCGACCCATGAATCAAATACTTTTTCTGTCATCCAACGTGCAAGAATCAATCCAAAATCTCTCACTCATGCTGATGTAATGCAGCTCCAGCGTACTATTGGAAATCGGGCAGTCGGGAAGTTGCTCTCAAGTATAGGAATCTCTTCCACAGCTCAACAGGCAACAGTTCAGAGGCAGGAAATCCCTGAGGAAGAGGAACCTCTACAAGGTAAGTTTGAAAACATACAGAGGCAGGAAATTCCAGAGGAAGAGGAAACCCTTCAGGAAAAAATGATTGAGACAGTTCAGCGCCAAGAAATCCCAGAGGAAGAGGAGCCTCTTCAGACTAAGACGGAAAACAATACAGGGATGCCTGATAACCTCAAGGCTGGCGTGGAAAGTTTGTTTGGGATTGATATGAGCGATGTGAAGGTGCATTATAATTCGGATAAACCTGCTGAAGTAGGGGCTCTGGCGTATACGCAAGGGGCAGATATTCATGTAGCTCCGGGGCAGGAGAGGCATTTGCCGCATGAGGCGTGGCATGTGGTTCAGCAGGCTCAGGGTAGAGTAAAGCCGACGATGCAATTGAAGTATGGTGTGCCGGTTAACAATGACAAGGGTCTGGAGCACGAAGCGGATGAGATGGGAGCAATAGATGCAGATAACGATGTACAAAAAATCGAGGCTAAAAGAACAGGATCAAAAATCCAACATAGAAAGTCGAGTATGACCAAAACTTCGATCTGCAAGAATCTGATCCAAAGGGTGAGTTGGGAAGATGCTGTAAAACTAGCTCGACGAAGTAACGTGGGATTACGGCACGTAAGGTCCGGCCCAAATGGACAGGATGAAATAAAACGGGGTGTTATGGGCGATGCAGTACCACTAATCCCAACCATGGTGGTACACGCGGAACGAAAACCCAAAGGTAAAAAAGGAGTCTTATCCCAGACTCGTCATTGGATTGATTCTACCCGAGATTTCGAAGAAATCAATAAAAAGGGAGAGCTTGAGCAAAAAAAAATCTTAGAAGAATTCGATGAAAGAATTAAGATTTTCATCATAAACGAATTTAACACCGTAACTTTCCCCAAGGCTATAGATGTAAACCAAGATGATTGGAAAACTGCTATATCCGAATACATCGACCTCCTAGCTGGGGAAGAATTTCTATTACCATCAAATATGATCTTTAATGGACCAACTGACATCGATAATGATGATTATGGAGCTTTAGGCAAGTTTGGAAGGCAACAAATCAAAGCAAATGAATTCTTGTCGACCACCCCGCTAAAACTGTCGAATGGCCCAGAATTCATTGAGAATGTGAAATTACAAGCTAGAATTTATTGCTTATCTGATGACGAAAGCAAAGAATGTCGTGAAAAAATTGTTAATGATGTCGCCGGCGATATGGCCCACGGACTGCTAGAATTAATAAACGATTCACTGTCACGAGGTCTTTAAAATCAATAAAATTAGCCAAATGTGGAATATTTTTATACTTAACGGACAGATACACAATAAATTTTTTAAAATATTTAACAGTCAGCCGTTCAACCTCCACAGGGATGTTACCCATGCCCGAACACCAGCAAATAGAGCAATCCAAAAAACCGGAGTCTACTTTTCAAAAGCAAGCAACCCACGTAAGCCAGAGCCCCGTGTCAAATCCTTTTTCTATTATCCAGCGTGCTAAAATCAACCCGAAATCTCTTACTCATGCTGATGTTATGCAGCTCCAGCGTACTATAGGGAACAGGGCAGTTGGGAGGTTGCTTTCAAGTATTGGAAGGCTCCCATCTGCAGCTCGACATGCAACAGTCCAGCGGCAGGAAATCCCAGAGGAAGAAGAGCTTCTTCAGGGCAAAATGATAGACCCCCTCCAGCGCCAGGAAATGCCGGAGGAAGAGGAACCTCTTCAAGGTAAAATGATTGGGACAGTTCAGCGACAGGA
>DUKH01000187.1:4032-7299 GCA_013329415.1 Methanosarcinaceae archaeon
CAGGAGGTTCCAGAGGAAGAAGAGCTTCTTCAGGGCAAGTTTGAAACTGTACAGCGTCAGGAACCCGAAGAAGAACTCATGCAGGGAAAATTCACTGATGAGTGTGTTCAGTGCCAGATGCCAGAAGATGAAGAAGAGCTGATGAAAGGGAAGTTTACATCGGGGCTGACCGGCACCTTACAGGCAAAGGAGGAAACACCACCAAATAAGACCGGCATGCCTGATAATCTGAAATCGGGTATTGAGAATATCTCAGGCATGGAACTCTCAGGTGTGCGCGTGCATTACAACTCATCGAAACCTGGGCAGCTCAATGCGCTTGCTTATACCCAAGGGGTTGACATCCACGTAGCCCCCGGACAGGAACAGCATTTGCCGCACGAAGCATGGCACGTAGTCCAGCAGGCGCAGGGCCGCGTAAAGCCGACGATGCAGCTGAAGGACGGGGTTCCGGTCAATAATGACAAGGGGCTGGAGCATGAAGCGGATGTGATGGGAGCAAAGGCGGTGGAAAAAACCGTGCAGTTTCAGGGCCCCGAAGAGGAGGAATTGCTGCAAGGCAAATTCGGCGTCGTGAAACTGAAACATGAACCTTCTCCCCAACACGCAAAAGGATGTGCATGTCATGGTTGCACAACACAATCGGGAGTGAAGGCGTTATCATCGACCGTGCAAGGAAAGATGTACGGAGCCGGAATCGGCCTAATCCAGCTTAAGGAATGCTGGTACTGCGGATACGAAAATGGGCACGCACCTGGTTGTACACCAGAGGCAAGGGCTAAGGCTGCCAAGGAAAAAAAGGATGCTAACAGAAGGGCGGCTGATCAGAGCAATGACAATCGAACACGGAAAGACCAATCGCACCCGCACCATGGAAACAAAAACGTGAAGAAAGCGTGGAAAAAATAGCCTTGAAAAAGAGGTTAAGAAGGAGCAACGACTGATTAAAAACAGACTGATAGCAATAAAATGCCATGCCTCCAGTCACGCAAGGTGCTCCCTTCCACCTTTTTCACACCCGACCCCATGCGCAAATCCCGTCTCAAAGCCCCGTCCTATCATCCCTTGCCTACTACCAGATTCTGAAATAGGTTCATAAAACTTGACTTTTGAATAGATTAAACGATCACAGATTTTTCCAATAAACGTACATGAAACTCTGCGAGTAACAGGCACAAACAAATGAAAGTACTTTTCAACTTACCTTTTTTTGATTATTAAATCCATCGTTACCTTGGGCAGGAAGGTTGTATTCATTTTGGTTCTTTACCCATCCAGATTTGTAATTTGGAATTGCCTAAGTTATAAGATCTCTATTTTCGGATCAAAATTTAGAAATTCCCAAGCTGAATGTGTGTATTGACGCCGTCAAAAAACTAACCAGTGAATTGCCATCGAAGGCTCAAATGTGACCTTGATCACGGATGCCAAATTGCCTTCGAGGCAATCATACTGCCCATATAAAAGACGTAGTATCCTCAAGTTCACATTCCGGACCCTGACTTCAATTTAGCAGGAAAAAACGCGATGTTGGGTTCCTACATAATAAGAAATTTTTAATAAGGGTCCGGAGTGCGAAATCGGCGGTACTTTCATGCCAAATAAGATTTGTGGCTCTTCACTGATTGTATGGGTTGAAAATAATTTTTTAGTTTAAAAGTAGCCAGGCCAAAAAGAGAAACATCAAGCCTGAATTTGATTTTCAACAAAAAGTATTTTAAGATATTAGATATGTTACTTCAATATTTAAGAGAGGGATGGAAGTTACCCACTCGAAACAGCGAAGAGCTGAATTGGAATCTAAGTACTACCATTACGTCTCCTGCGTCGTGAGCTGTGAGTTCGTCCTCGATCCGAGGAAAAGGAAAAATTTGTCCCGTTCAAGGATGCTGCCGTTTTTTAGAATTATGACCACTTATCGGGATCAGAAACTGAATTGGTCACCAAAAATACGAGATCCAAAGAAGCTAATTTTGAGTTTAGGGATCGGCTCTTTAACAAAAGATTAAGTTTATTAAAAATGATACCACTTTTAAACTGTAAAAAATCCGTAAGTTCCCAGAAGATCATAAGATCATTAAATTTTCATTTTTTGGATGTAAATTTAACTTAAAACCCCTTCAGGAAACCGAAAATGAGTTCCATAAACTGCGAGGATCTCGCTGAATTTGCGAAAAGTCAGGATCACAAACCGGATTCGTATTTGAACGGAAACAGGCAGAATCCCTTTTTAGTCGGAGAGTTCTACAGGAACAGCGCCGAGCACCTTCAGGAAGAACTGGCACGGATAGGGGCGCTTATCCGACTTTTCCTTGAAAAAACCGGAGCTGAGGCCGGGGAGGAGAGTCAGGACTTTGGGGGGCTGTTCATTTCGGAAGCTGAGGTAAACTCGATTATACAGGCTGTGTGCTGCGGGGCTGCGGCTTCTGGGGGGCAGGGGCTGAAATCAGAGGAAATTGAGGCGTGGGAGAGGACTATCAGCAGGAAAAAGGCTGAGAGCCTGAAGAGGGGGATTGAGTTGAGACTGCACAGCTTATCGGAACTTTTTTCCCTGACGCCTTTTGAGAGGGATGTCCTTTTGATAGGGCTTGCCCCGGAACTTGACGGACGCTTTGCAAAGCTGTACGCCTACCTGCAAAATGACCTGACAAAAAAGCAGCCATCGGTGGGGATGCTGCTTGAGCTGTTCTGCGCCAGCCTTGAGGAGAAACTTGAGGCAAGGGAATACTTTTCCCCGTCTGCCCCTCTGCTCGGAAACAGGCTTATTTCTCTTGTTGGGGACGGGGCGGATGCAAACCCTCCCCTGCTGTCAAGGTCCGTTAAACTGGATGAGAGGATAGCGGCTTTTTTACTGAATTCGGATGGAACTGACCCGAAAATTGCCCGGTTTTCAACGCTAGTAAAGCCTGTAAGGTCTTTTGGCGACCTGATTGTCCCGGCCGAGCATAAAAACTGCCTGCTTGAAGCGGTAAAGCGGAGAATTGAGGAAGATTCCAGGCTTATGTTTTTCTTTTACGGGCCCTCGGGGACAGGAAAAAAGCTTGCGGCTGAGGCGTGCTGCAGGGAACTCGGGGTAAATTTGCTTCTGGCAGATGCCGGGGCGTTTCCAAAAGGCGGGGAAGGCGAAGCCCTGAGCCTGGTTTTGCGGGAAGCTCTCCTCCAGCAGGGGGCGGTTTTCCTTGACAATTTTGATGCTTTATGGGGGCGCAGTTCACAGGGGCAGGACGCAGATGCCGGTCTTTCTGGCTCCGGCTCTTCTGGCTCCGG
>DUKH01000187.1:7664-17607 GCA_013329415.1 Methanosarcinaceae archaeon
CTCCGGTCTTTCTGGCTCCGGTTTTTCTGGCTACAGCCTTTCAGGGCTGGTTCGGGAAATGGACTCTTTTCCGGGACCTGTATTTTTGTCCGGGGAAAAGAGCTGGGAGCCGGGAAGTGCCCTGAAAAACAATATTTTTATTAGCTGTGCTTTTCCCCTGCCTTCTTTTGCAGAAAGGAAACAGCTCTGGGAACTTTGCTTGAAAAATTCCGAACACAGTTCCGGCGAGACAGATCTGGAAGACCTGGAAGACCTGGAAGACCTTGCTGCCAGGTTCAAGCTGAGCGGGGGGCATATAGTTGATGCGGTCTGCACGGCAAGGGGGTTTGCGGCGGCAAGGAGTTCCGGGAAGTCAGCCATTTCCAGGGAAGACCTCTACAGGGCTTGCAGGAACCGGTCCAGCCGGAAACTCGACTCCCTTGCCCGGAAAATCAACCCCCGGCGGAAGTGGCAGGACATTGTCCTGCCTCCGGCTGTAAAAGAGCAGCTTGGGGAGATATGCGCTTTTGTCAGGCATAAGGAGACCGTCTACTCCGAATGGGGCTTTGATAAAAAGCTTTCCATTGGAAAGGGGTTGAATATCCTTTTTGCAGGGCCCTCAGGCACTGGAAAGACCCTGGCTGCGGAGATCATCGCAGGGGAGGTCGGGCTTGACCTCTATAAAATTGACCTCTCAGGCATTGTGAGCAAGTACATCGGGGAAACGGAAAAGAATTTGAAGAAGATCTTCGGGGAAGCCGAAACAGGAAACGCCATCCTCTTCTTTGACGAAGCCGACGCCCTTTTCGGGAAGCGTTCCGAGGTCAAGGACTCCCACGACCGCTATGCAAACATCGAGGTAAACTACCTGCTCCAGCAGATGGAAGAGCACGAAGGGATTATCATCCTTGCAAGTAATTACAAAAAGAACCTTGACGATGCCTTCCTCAGGAGACTGCAGTTTGCGGTGGAATTCCCCATTCCCGACGAAGCCTCCCGGCGGGAGATCTGGACCGGCATGTTCCCGGAAAAAGCCCCGCTCGGAGAAGACCTGGACTTCAATTTCCTCTCAAAATTCAAGCTCACCGGAGGGAACATAAAAAATATTGCCCTGCTTTCCGCCGTGCTTGCAGCGGACGGTTCCGGAACCATAGGAATGAACGAAGCCCTCAGGACTCTCAAGCGGGAATTCCAGAAAATGGGCAAGATCTGCACCCCTGCGGATTTCGGGGATTATTACGAGCTTGTGAAATGATGGAAAATTGAAGGCAAAATTATAGTTAATCCAGAAATTAATTACACATTTCAAAATCAATTATAGTCAAGGGCCAAAATATTTCATCAATCTCAAGTACAGGTTTAACCACAGAAGGCACGGAAAACACGGAATAAAGGAAATAAGGGCACAATCTTTCCGTGCTTTCTGTGTCTTCCGTGGTTTAATAAGTGTAAATATTTACGTTTGGGACTATAAGAAAAATTGAAGAAAAAGCATGAAAAAACGGGTATCGAAATTTCAGATAGCAGGAGAAATGAAAAATGTCGGATTATACGGCGATAGCTGATGTCGGGGAAACCCTGGTAGAACTCCTGAGGGGAAACATGCAGGACCTGATCCCCGAGGACTCGATAGCCCTTGTTTCCCCCGGGGAAATCGAGGGCAAGGACAATATCCGTCTCTCTCTTTTCCTCTACCAGGTCAGCGAAAACATCGACCTGAGAAACATGGACATGGAAAACATGGGACCTTCAAAGCTCAAAGCCCCGCCCCTTGCCCTGGACCTCTGCTACATGCTGACCGCATACCCCTCTCCCGGGATTCAGGACCGGACCGAAAGGACCGGGGAAGAACACAGCATCCTGGGAAGAGCCTTGCAGGTCTTCCACGATAATGCCGTCCTCGCAGGCTCGGTCCTGAGGGGGAGCCTCTCCGCAAACAATACCGAACTGCGGGTGATCGGCACTTCCCTGAACCTGGACGACCTGACCAAGATCTGGAGCACCTTCGGGGACAAAAGCTTCCGCCCCTCGGCCTGCTACCAGGTAACCCCCGTGAGAATCGAGTCCTCCCGCGGAAAGACCGTCAGCAGGGTTACGGGAGGGCGCAAACCGCCAGCTCCTGAAAAGGGGGAAAAGTAAATGGCTCCTTCAGAACCGGATTCAGACAGCAAGAGACTTGCTGGACAGCATGAATACGTTTTTTCCTGTCCGTCTTCCTTCAACCTGTCCTTCGCAGTCTGGCCTGTTGACGACTATACGCAAAAAGGGGCTCTGGGAAAAATAAGGGTCAGGCTGAAAGAAGGAAATATAAAAGCTGTGAAAAACCTGAGCGGATACCAGACCTTTTCCGGCCTGCCCGACGACACGTATACGTTAAGCGTGGAGCCTGAACTTTATTTCCCCGAGGAAAGGAAAGTTGATACTTCCACATATTCCGGGTCAAAAGAACCTGTCATCGAAATTCCCCTCAAGCCGAGGCCTCTGTACCCCTTTCCGGACAGGGCAACCCTTCTCAGGGGCATGCTGGCCGCTGAGAACGGGCTCCCGGCAGGCATAACAATAAAGGCAACAGCAAAAGAACCATCAAAGGTAACAGAAATGGAAGTCCGGGGAATTCCGGACGAAAAAGGGGAATTCGTGCTTTATTTCAGGGGACCTGTTAAGGGGAAAACCGAGGTCACCCTTGAGATCAAAGGAGAAGGAGTCGAAAAAACACTTCAAGCAGTGGTAGAAGAAGGGCACAATACATTTGTGGGAGTTATTTCGATTTAACTGAGCACAGCAATCTACTGGACAGCAATCTACTGGATAGAAATCAACTGGACAGCACCAAAAACATTTAAACAAAATTTATTAACTGTGCCTAAAATTAGTTTAATAGTTGTCCTCTGATTAATCCGGAAATCCCTGAAAAACATACATATATTTTTTTGAATATGGAATGAGAAATACCCCGATGCAGCAAACTTTATCAGGGTTTTCAAAGGCTTCAAAGCCACCCATGATAGTCTTGATGGTCGTGCTGGTTGTGCTGGTTGTGCTGGTCGTGCCGGTTAGCTTTGATACACTCCCTGGTACTGCGATTCCAAATCGCTTTCTTTTTTGATCCATTTTCAAAAAAAGGATTAATGCTGATGCATTAAACTCAAGATTGCGACAGGTTTTGAATTCTTTTTTGCAAGCCTCTTCAATCTCGATTTTGCTTTTTGGGATTCTTCAATCTCGATTTTGCTTTTTGGGTTAAAACACTGGGAAAGCTTATTAATTTAGGTTCTGGAAAAGCCGTCCGCCTCGCTCCGCTCCGCGGCCGTTGAGAGCCCGGGGACTCGAAATCTAAACTAAAAACGCCTCCTATCAGGTTCAATAGATTGGAACCTGAGTAAACACGGGAGTTTGGGTTAAAATATTGGAATCGTCACATATGGGAAAAATTAACAAGCCTATAAACCAGTCATCAGTTCTGAAAGTTGGGTATTGATTGGAAAATGTAAAAAACTTTTTAAAAAGTTGGTTTTTTTAAAATGTTATTCGAATAAACTTTTTTAATTTTTTGTTCCAATGAGCCACCCTGGCCACTATTTAGAAAAGTCAGGAATTAGGAAATATGAATTTTTAGTATATATAAAAAATTCATAGTATATATAAAATATATGTGATGGCAAATCTAAATATTTAAATACTATATAAAAAATAAAGCAGTTATCAAAAACAAATTAAGAATGTTTAGGAGATCCGGCAGATTCCGGGTTTTGAAAAATTAAACGATATTAATGGAGAGCTTATTATGCCAGAATATCTTTCCCCGGGCGTATATATAGAGGAATTCGAAATTGGCGCAAAGCCAATGGAAGGGGTTTCAACCAGCACCGCAGGGTTCCTGGGAGAAACCGAACGGGGCCCAACGACCCCCTGCTTTATCACCGGCTGGCTGCAGTACCAGCGGGTCTTTGGCGGTTACTTCGGAAACGACAAATACCTCCCGGGCTCAGTAGACGGATTTTTCAAAAACGGAGGAAAGCGGTGCTATATAGGCCGGATCGTCAAAGCCGGAGGAAATCCGGCCACAACAGCCAGCTTAAAGCTAAAAGTAAATGAAGAAAATGCCCTGACAGTAGAAGCCGTCGGGGAAGGAGCCTGGGGAACCAGGGTTGCAGTGCAGCTTTCCAAAGGGACCTTCAGCGGGTTCAAACTGGACGTATTTTACTGGAAAGTAAGCCCGGCCGAACTGTACAACCCTTACAAAGAGACGAAAACCCAGCCGCGTCCGGCCGTTGTCGAGTTCTTTGACAACGTGTCGATAGAAGAAGCGTCCCCTGACCATTTCGAAAAAACCGTTAACGGGATTTCGAATTTGATAAAAGTCTCGATCAAGGAAGGGGATTCCGCAGAGCTGCTGGATGCCCTAGAAACTCCATCGGAACTTGAATACCTGGCAGATGGCAGTGACGGGGAAGGAGCTTTCGTCCTTTCTGACTATGAACGAAGCGCTCCTGCAGATGACAAGCCCGGGAAGAGAAAAGGCCTGACAGCATTCAAAGGAATTGAAGACATTTCAATCGTTTATGCCCCCAACGCTTATTCTATCCCCGGGCTTGTGGGTTCCATTATTTCGCACTGCGAAAACCTCAGGTACCGCTTTGCAATCCTCGATGCCGAACATGCGTCCTCAGACGTTGCCGGCCTGGACCCGAGAAGTGACAACCCCACAGACTACGCAGCGTTCTATTATCCCTGGATCAAGGTCATTAACCCCGGAAACCGGAATGCTGCAGCTTATGCCTCCCGGTGGGTATGCTGCAGGCATTTACGCCCGCAGTGACACGGAAAGGGGGGTACACAAGGCTCCTGCCAACGAGGTCGTAAAGGGAGCCTCGGACCTGGAGTTCCCGATCATGAAGGGAGAACAGGACGTTTTGAACCCGAGAGGAGTGAACGTCATCCGGGCTTTCCCGGGGAGATGAATCCGCATATGGGGAGCCCGCACCCTTTCTTCCAACACCCTCTGGAAGTATATCAATGTCCGCCGTCTCTTCATCTATATAGAAGCGTCTATAGAAAAAGGGACCCAGTGGGTCGTGTTCGAGCCAAACGACGACCGCCTCTGGGCAAGGGTGAGAGCGACCATAAACCAGTTCCTGACAGGTGTCTGGAGGAGCGGAGCCCTGATGGGGACAACCCCGGAAGAAGCGTTTTTCATTAAATGCGACCGGAGCACAATGACCCAGGACGATATCGACAACGGAAGGCTGATCTGTATCATCGGCATTGCACCCGTGAAACCTGCGGAATTCGTGAGATTCAGGATAGCTCAGTGGCAGGGCGGCTCTGCAGCTACGGAATAATGAAACTTCAAAACAGGTATTAGATAGATTGTAGATTCCGGATAACTTCAAGAATTAATTAAATGGGACTTTACGCTATAAGGAGGATTAAAGATGGCAGACAGGGTAGACCCCTACAGGCAGTTCCGGTTCAGGGTTGAGATCGACGGCATCGGCCAGGCGGGTTTTAGTGAATGCACCTTTGCAGATACCACAACAGACCCCATCGAGTACAGGGAAGGAAACGAGGCCACAACATTCCGTAAACTTTCAGGCCTCACCAAATACGGAAACATTACCTTAAAGTGGGGAATCACCGATTCGATGGACCTCTACACCTGGAGAAAAACGGTCATAGATACGGGAGCAGAGGGCGCGAGAAAGAATATGGCAATTATCCTGGTTGACGAGGCAGGGACTGATAAAGCTCGCTGGGACATTGTACAGGCCTGGCCGATGAAATACGACCCCGCAGATTTCAATGCAAAGACCAATGAAGTCGCAATAGAAACCCTCGAAATCGCCCACGAAGGCTTTACCAGGGCGTCCTGAAAGGAGATAATGGAAGAAATCAGCCAGGAATAGCCTCAAAGAAGCTTCTCCTTGCCCTTAATTTTTTTAAAAAACAGGCTTCTTATTCGGAGATGATGCCATGACATTCCAGACGGAATTTGAATTTACCCTTCCCAAAGGTTATGTGGACGGCGAAGGGAACCTCCATAAAAAAGGAATCATGCGGCTTGCAACGGCAGCTGATGAGATCCTTCCCCTGAAAGACCCGCGGGTTCAGGGAAATCCTGCTTACCTGACCGTAATCCTGCTCTCCAGGGTTATAACCCGGCTCGGGGACTTGCAGGTCATCAGTACTAAAGTGGTCGAGAGTCTTTTTGCCTCGGACCTTGCCTACCTGCAGGACTTTTACGGCAGGATCAACGAAGACGGCTCCCCGGAAATAAGGACGGTCTGCCCGAAGTGCGGGTACCATTTCGAGGTGGAAGAAACTTCCCCGGGGGAATAAGGGGCTACCCCCTTGACAGAATTTACGAGGAGGTAGCCTTCATCGCCTACTACTTCCACTGGGCTTATGAAGAAATCATGAACCTGGAACACAGGGAGAGGCAGCGCTGGTGTGAGGAAATTTCCAGGATCGATAAGAGCCTGAGCGGAGAGAAACAGCGTAGCATTCTGGAAGTGTGACAGTTACGAACATAAAGCGAATATGATCACAGGCCAGGGATGAACAGAATAACGATGAAAAGGATAGAGATGGAAAAGAGAGGGTGATATATCAGTGCCAGATCCGCGAAATGACCCCTATCTTTCGTTCAGGTTCCGGGTCGAAGTTGGGAGCCTCGTCGTTGCCAATGATTCTGAAGTGAGTGGACTTCAAATGGAAGTTGAAACCGAAACCTATGAAGAAGGCGGGGTAAACGATTTCATACACAATTTTCCGAAGAGGACTAAATACCAGCCCCTGGTCCTGAAAAGAGGGATTACTGACCCCGAGGACTTGTGGAGCTGGCACAAAGACGTGAGGGCAGGGACGATTGAGCGGAAAAATGTAGCAGTCATCCTGATGGATTCCACTCAGGATGACAAATGGCGCTGGGATTTCAAGGGAGCTTATCCGGTAAAATGGACCGGGCCCGAGCTAAAAGCCGACAGCAATACCATAGCCTTCGAAAGCATCGAACTCGTTCACCAGGGAATCATCGACTCGCAGTAAAAATCTTGATGAGATCCTGATAAATTATAGAAAACAGGTGAAGCCGTATGATTTCCTTTCACAACCCAAAATTTCATGAAAAAATACTGAAAAAATACGGCCGAAAAATAAGGAAATCAGATTTTCCAAACCTGTTTTTCAAGCAAAACGTCAAATCATCAGTTCCTGAAAAGAGCCATGTTTTCATCCGAATCAATTTAAATTTTCACAA
The DNA here is from genome assembly GCA_013329415.1 of Methanosarcinaceae archaeon. Classification (GTDB taxonomy): domain Archaea; phylum Halobacteriota; class Methanosarcinia; order Methanosarcinales; family Methanosarcinaceae; genus MTP4; species MTP4 sp9310u. The sequence goes on from DUKH01000187.1 coordinate 14,902, forward strand.
TACCTTATTCCAGAAGAATTCTCCCATAAGCTCCCCGAAAGAAAAACAGCAGGGAAATCCAGTCATTCCATTCAAACTCAGCTACCCTGATTTAAAAAAACCCGACCTTACACATGAAAAACCAGCATCATGTAGCCTTAAATCAGGCAGCTTTGAACCCGGAGATCTCACACATCAGCTCATCAACCCTGAATTAACAACTTATAACCTTACACTCCTTAAACTCATCAACCCCGAATTAACAACCCATAACCTTCAACACGCTAACCCTGGCTCTCTCAAGCCAATAACCCCTGAATTCATATCAAGTAAACTTGCACCTGCTAACTTTGCATCCACTACCCTCACATTTCTTAAACTCATCAACCCTGAATTAACTACCTATAACCTTGCCCCTGCTAATCCCATATTTACAAACCTCACACCCCTCAAGCTTACCTCCTCTGGAAAAAATAGCAGGGTACCCACATCCGAAAAGGGAAACAAAATCCAGAATCCGTGGAGCTGCAAGAACCTTTTTTCGAGTGGGAACAGTTCATTCTTCATATATTCAAACCCGCCCTCTGTCCCTGAAATTAGCACCCAAAAACCCCATCCAGGCACCGATTCCCCGGGTCAGTCCCTGCTTACAGTCCTTGCAGAAAGCGGTCTTTCCCGGAAAATCCACAATGAAGTCCTGAGAAGGATCAAAGAGCCAAACCTTTCAGGCAAGGACGTCTTATTCAGCAGAGACATCCCCACAAAAAGACTCGGCTCCGGAACTACAGGACCCTGGTTTTCCGCAGAGGTAGGGAGACCGACCAGCTGGTCTTTTCCCCCCGAACTCCTGAACAGGATAATGCCGGTAAGAAAAACGAAGGCTGAAAACAGCCAGATAAGAAAACATACAGGCCTGAAAAGACCGAACATTCCGGAACAGAGCTTCAGAGAGGCAGGCTTTAAGAGATTAAGCCTGAAAACCCTTGAACAGGAAAAATCAGGCAAAGAAAAATCAGTTCAAAAGGAATTGAAGCTTGAAAAATGGATAAGGGAAGAATTGAGCCAGAATAAACTTTCCGAAAGGACAATTCAGATAAGAACCAACCGAACAGAAGTCCAAAAAGAAATCCAGAAAGATGTAAATCGACAGCTAATCCGGGAAAAGCAGAATCTAAGAGAAACAAAGGAAAAACAGGATCTAAGAGAAATAAGGAAAAAGCAGAGTCTTAAGGAAATAATCGATTATGGAGAGGTTCCTAAGATGAGTTCTTCTAATCCGGTTCAATTCCTGATCCGGAATTTCCTGGAAAGAACTTCCCTTTTACCCTATCAAGAATATTCAACAAATCCTGAAAGTAGTATAGCCCGTAACAACGTACCTGAACAGAAGACAGGCTTATTCCCATTTTCTAAAAAAGGAAGCAGACAGATACTTCCGGCAGGTGGAATATTTCCAGTAAAAGGGGCAGTCCCCGAAAAAACGCTCCCACGAAGCTTCAGTAAAGGTCTATTTATTTTACGGAAATCCCTTTTACAGGGAGACATGCCGGGCGTCCCCGGAATTTACAAACTGATAAGGTCCGAACTGTTTACCCCTATCAAAAGTCCGCTGTTAATAAGCAAGAACGGAATCCCAGGTGCCAGAGCTGCCAGCCATAAGTCTGCAAGCACAGCAGCAGTTCATAAGAGATCTACAGGCTACAACAGGTCTGAAAGGATATTCCCGGAATTCACAAGCAACATTTTCCGGCAGTATCCACAGCCTCACACTGAGAGAGGGCCTGGAATTTTCGAAAAAATTCTCACCTCCTCAATTGAGAAGCAAACCGGAAACCTGCATTCCATACTGGAATTGAATTCCTTTTTTAAGCCAGGACCTGAGAGCCCCGGGCTTATGGAAGCTCGTTCTTTTAATTGGCTAATAACCATCACACATAACATAGCAACGGCTTCTCAACTTAATCAAGAGGCTATCCGCATTCCGGGCAGCAAAGCGGCTTTTAAACTTAATCACCTAATGACCCGCACCAGGGGCAGCAAAGTAGCTTTTCAACCTGATGTACAGGAGACACATAAGCCCGGAAATGCGGTTTTCGCTCCAGGTAATCAACCGGCAATTAAGACAGCGAACAGGGAACTAATTCATGTATTCAATAGACTGGGAAACCTGTTAGCCAGTAATAAATCGACTTACACAACCGGCACATATACAATTAATTCTCCTGCAGACATTACAAGAGAAAAAAATACCCTTTCCGACAGGTTTCTCACCTACATGCCTCTCACCGACGGACCTGGCTCCAGAACATATTTAAGCTCAAGGCAGTCCCGATACCCGCCAGTACAGCAATGCTTGAAGGCCGGGACACGTCCTACTTTCCTAAAATGCCGGTGCTTTTGGCATACAATAGTACAGCAACTTACACACCTGAACAGCCAGTAGTTCAGGTACCCGTTGGTATAAAAGCCCCCATATTCAATAACCCCGTGACCCTGAAACCCAACATGACAGAAGGATACACACTTAACTACTCAACGGACAATGCAACCGGCATTAAGGAAGTTTATGCACACATGTACCCGGCCGCCCGGGTACTCGGTTATGCGAAAACCTGTACATTATCCAATTCAGCTATACACCCTGCAGTCCGGAAGCCCGCCAGCAAAGTTACTCCTGAAACCGATAATCCGACAGCCGATAATCAGGCAAACAATTATCTGGCAAAC
>DUKH01000187.1:17962-23821 GCA_013329415.1 Methanosarcinaceae archaeon
AATTATCTGGCAAACAATTATCCGACAACTAATTACCTGACAACCAATTATCCGACGGCTGATTATTGTACGGCCCATAATCAAAAAGGTCTGAAAAGAGAACAACAAAATCCTTTCCAGATAACCAGGCTTCATGCCGTACTTAAGCAGCCTGCTTTCCTAAAACCCCTTACAACAACTGCTTACACACTCAAGCACCCCATAAACACGCTTTCCGGCAGTACGGAAAACTTCACATCCGGTGAAACTGCAACCCCGACGTCCGGCAGGAAGGAAGCGCATACAGTTAAACCCCCGGGAAACCACACACACCCTATTACATCAATTTACACATTTATGCATCCGGTTGCCAGGGCATTCAATTATGTGGAAACCCATCCACATAGCCACCCTGTATTTATGGCATTCAATTACACTACAAACTATCCCTTAAACTATTCTGCAGCCCGGACACATGACCTGAAGGCAGGTACGATTAATTATCCGGCAATATACAATTATACTCAGAGGACAGCCAGGTACTCCCTTAAACTCTTAAATAAGTATCATTCAGAAAAAAAGACCGGTCCGGAAGTTCCCCTTCTATCGCTTTCCTTCTCGAGAAGGGGAACTTCCACACCTCTCCCTGATATCGGCTTTTTGGAACATTCCGGTACCTTATATCCCCCTTCAGAGACGGATACAACTGCAGCCCCTTCATACTTCATAACTTTAATCAAGCCGCACAACCCGGTTCAGGAAGGCAGACTTTCTTCAAGCAGACTCTCCTCAAACGGAATTTTCCCAAGCAGAATATCCTCAGATATGTTTTCTTCAAATAAAATTTCATCAGGCAAACCCTTCAATTCTTCGGTTCCCTTGCTATCAGGGAAGGACCACAAGCCCTCCGGACAAAAAGCCATCCGCGGAAGCCTCTGGATAAACAAAAATATGGAAGCTTACCCGGGAATCCGGAAACTGCAGCAAATTTCCTCCGCTCTTATCCTTTCAGCCAGGCCCAAAAGCGTAGTGGAAAAGGTATGTACAGGATTGATTTCTGCCCCTGCACCACGGAAAATGTCAGAATGGAGGGGGGGAAATTTCCAAAGGGCTGTTATTCAGGTTTAAGGGTCTTCCGGGCTCCGGAAAGACAGCAAAATCCCACCCGTATCCCGGGCAAGTGAGTGCCAACTTCACTTTTTCCGGGGTAGGAGAGGCAGGCAAGAATCCCGGGACTGCCGGCTTTGGGGCTTCCGGGAAAGAAAGGTCTGAACTGATGCACGCAGGAGGAAGTATTCACAAAACCGGCAGACAGGAACTTGTCTACGGGAAACAGGAAACCCTGACGGAGGAAGTAGAACAAATTAAGAAAGTTGTTTTCGAAACGAAGGAAGCCGTAGCTGACCACTTTGAATCCCATTTGCCTCAGGCGGCAGGAAAAACCGGGCAGGTTACGGACGTTGAGCACATGTCTGAAAAAATTATGCGGATGATAGAACGCAGACTGAAAATCGAAGTTGAAAGGAGGGGAATCTTCTGACAGAACTTGAGACAAAAACCGGGTTTATCGAGGTCCTGGAAGGAACTAAGAAAGATACAAAGATAGAGATCCTTTACTATCCTACCGAATACAGCCTGGAAAAGAGCGTCTCATACTCGGAAGCAAAAAAACCCGGGCTTGAAGCCCCTTACCTCGAGTACACCGGGGGTAATGCCGGAAGCCTTTCAATCGAACTTTTTTATGATACATACGAGTACGGGACGGATGTGAGGGACTATACGGACAAGGTATCGGACCTCATGAAAATAGACACCGAAATCCATGCTCCTCCTCCGTTAAAATTCATCTGGGCCATGGAAAAGCGGGAACCTTTCATCTGCGTGCTGGAAAGTGTTACTAAAAAGTTTACTATGTTCCTGCAGGACGGAACTCCTGTCAGGGCCAGGCTCACCTTAAAGCTCAAAGAATTTAAAATGAAACTTAACGAGCGTGAAAAAACCCTCCAGTCCCCCGACAAAACCAAAGTCCGCGTCACACAACGGGGAGACAGCCTCTGGCTGATTGCAAGCAGGGTCTACGGAAATGCCACCCTCTGGAGACCGATTGCTGACCGAAACGGGATCAAGAACCCGCGGTTTCTTGAACCTGGAACCGAACTGATAATTCCTCCGCTGGAGTGAGAGAACATGGCAGAAGGCGAAGATTCAGCCCCGGAACTTCCTTCCATTGAAGTCGAGCTGGTGGACAAAAGCGAAAAGCTCCCGGACGAAGACGTAATCCACCTGGAAATCGAAGAAGACCTCGAAGAGCCGGGCATGTTCAGGATTTCCCTCAACGATGTCATGGACCAGAAGACGCAAAACCCCAGGTGGTCCGAAGAAACCGGCATACAGCCCGGAAACAAGGTCAAAATTACTATAGGTTTTGTTTCCGACTCCGACAATAAAACCCTCTCGTTTATCGGCCTGATCAAGTCCATCGGGATACAGGGGGGAGGCGCAAGCGGGGCGTCCCTGGAACTGTGGGGATACGACCTGGCCTACGACCTGAAGAAAAAGGACACTGCCGGCTTCATATATAACGACAAGAAATATTCGGAAATCGTAACCGAACTTGCAGGAAATAGCAAGCTGAAAACCGACAAGATCGAAACAAGCACGCTTACTTATGAAAACATCACAAGGTATCCGGGAGAAAGCGACTTTGCTTTTTTGAAAAAAATGTCAGGAGAAATAGGGTTTGAGTCCTTTGTCCAGGAAGAGTCCCTCTATTTCCGCAAACCGAAGGATACTACAAAAGGAAAAATCACATTTGGAAAGGACGATATCATCAGCTTCTCTCCCACGATGAGCACTGCGGCTGTGGTAAGCGAGCTGACAGTAAACTCCTGGGATGTGAAGAAGAAGGAGATGATCACAGGGAAGGCTACCCTGGACGATATCAAAAGCGGAGTAGGGATCAAGGAGTTTGCAACTGCCGCTAAAAAGTTCAAAGATGTTAAGCTGACCATGGGAGACAGGGTCTTAAGGAGTGCAGAGGAGGCAAAAAATGTGGCTGTTGTCGAATTGAAGAGGAGAAACCAGGGCTTCATCGAAGCCGGGCTGGAATGCAAGGGAAACCCGGAACTGCGTCCCGGGATGACAGTAAACGTCGAAGAGATGGGAGAAAGCTTCAACGGCGTATACTACATAGAACGGGCAACCCATACGATAGGGGCAAACGGGTACACCACAACCCTCGGTCTCAGGGGGTGTCTTTGATGGGCCTGGGGGAATTCCTCAACCTCGGCGGAGACGGCAGCCCGCGCATTTTCGGAGTTGTAGTTGCTCTTGTAACCGATAATAAGGACGAGGAGGAACAGGGCAGGGTCAAGATAAAATTTCCCTGGATGGGGGATGAAGCCGGGGAAGCCTGGGCAAGGCTTGCCACCCTTATGGGCGGAAAAGACCGGGGAATGGTCTTTTACCCGGAAGTGGACGACGAGGTCCTTGTGGTGTTCGAGCAGGGGAACATAAATTACCCTTACGTAATCGGGGCTCTCTGGAACGGAAAAGATAAGCCTCCGGAAAAGAACAGTGACGGGAAAAATAACATCAAGATGATCAAATCCCGGAGCGGGCACACGATAATAATCGATGACAAGGAAGGAAAAGAAAAAATTGAGATCATAGACAAGAGCAAGAAAAATAAAATCTGCATCGATTCCTCCAAGAAAAAAATTTCAATGGAGTGCGAAGGAGACATCGAGCTCTCTGCGGCCAAAGGGAAAGTTTCCATCAAAGCCAAGGAAATTGAAATAAAATCTTCAAGCTCGGCAAAAATCGAAGCTTCCGCCGGGATGGACCTGAAGGCTTCAGGCATTATGAAAATCAAAGGCTCAATGGTGAACATCAACTGAACGTCAACAAAGCTCAAAAAACCAAATAAGTCATAATAATCCAGAAGTGAATCAAAAAAGCAGGAGTTAGAAAGATGGGAATGCCAGCAGCCAAACAGGGAGACAAAATTGTTGCAACTGATATCCATATCGTTATGATCCCTTCTCCCACGGGACAGGTCCCGACCCCACTTCCCCACCCGTTCAACGGGACCATAGACGGCAGCCTCAGCCAGGACGTGAAGATCATGGGAAAGCCAGCAGCAACGGCTAATTCCACTGCAACAAACAACCCCGCCCATATCCCCCAGGGAGGGCAGTTCCAGAAGCAGCCTACTAATAAAGCCACGATCATGATGGGGAGCCCTACCGTGAAAATCAACGGAAAAATGGCTGCAAGGAACGGGGATACGGCCCTTACCTGTAACGACCCTTCGGACCTGCCGGTAGGAAAAGTAATCGCAACCGGCACGGTATCTATCGGGTGAAGACTGATGAAAAGGGAATTTCTCGGGACCGGCTGGAAGTACCCGGTAACTGTGGAAGCTGACGGGAGTGTTTCAAGCTCCAGCTACGACGAAAACATCCGGGAGTCTATCCTGATTATCCTGGGGACCGCCAAAGGAGAACGCTTGATGCGCCCGGAATTCGGCTGCTCCATACATGACTATGCTTACGGGACGATGGACACGCTTACGCGCCGGATGATCGAAAACGCCGTGTACGAAGCCCTTGTGGACTGGGAGCCTCGCATTGAGGTGAATGAGATCAAAACTCTCACGGAAAAAGCCTCGGAGGGGAAACTTCTGATAAGCGTCGACTACAAGGTACGGAGGAGCAATACCCAGGTCAACCTTGTCTATCCGTTTTACCTGAAAGAAGGAGCCTGAACGGATAAGCTCAAACAGGCTGGATGAGCAGAACATGAAAAAATGAAACAAAATTGAACAGCGGATCTGATTCCGGTCGAAGGGTATGAACCCGACCGGATAATCTGAGATCTTGCCCATTCCGCAGTGAAGGAAAAAGGAGAAACACGATGGAAAGAAAGGTTCCGAAGATAAGGGAAACTACAGCAGATACGGTGCTGGAAGAAATCCGAAGAAAAGCACCCTTTTATGTCCCCGAGTGGACTCCCGGAACCGAAGGAGACTTCGGGACAGCCCTATCCAGGATCTTTGCCGGTATGGCCGAGACCATCGCAAGTAACCTGAACGATGCCCCCCAAAAAACACCTCCTATCTTTCCTCGATATGCTGAACTTCTCCCTCCTCCCTGCCCTGCCCGCAAGGACGGTACTCTGCTTTGTCCCCGGCCCCGGAGCCCCGGAAAACGTAATGGTCCCTGTCGGGACTCGGGCTACGGCCGAAGGCCCGGAAGGGGAAACCCTCTTCTTTGAAACTGAGAAAACCATCGCAGCGACCCCTGCCAGACTGGACTTCGTCTGCAGCACGGACCGGGAAAGAGACACTGTCTTCGACCACAGCTCCACGGCAAGAGAAGCGGAAACCTCTACCCTGTTTTCCGGCAGGAACCTGCAGGAGCATGTCTTCTACATAGGGGATAAAGAACTATTCGGGGTAAGGAAAGGAAAAATTAGCCTCAGTCTTGAGGCTTCCGGACCTATCCCGGCCAGGGTACTTGCCGAGACAAACCTGTTTGCCTGGGAATACGCAGCTTCCGAAAACGGAACAGAAGATGGAGGAGAAGAGGATGGGGGAGAAGAGGAGGAAGATGAAGAAAAAAAAGAGATCGATGAATGGCTCCCTTTTTCGTCAGCAAAGTTCTCAGACGGAAAACTGGTCATTTCAAAGGGAGAAGGAGTAATCGGGAAGGGAAAAGTAAACGGGATCAAAAGCCGGTGGGTCCGCTGCCGTTTGAAAGAAGCGGAGATTTCAGAACTGGAACAGTTCCGCCTCAGTTCGGTTAAGGTGGAGATCTCTGCCGAGGGGATCACACCTGAGCTGCTGTTTTATAATGACATTCCTCTTGAAGAAGAAGA
>DUKH01000187.1:24208-35956 GCA_013329415.1 Methanosarcinaceae archaeon
GCACTTTATGACACTTTTTACATGGCCTGTTCGGAGGTATTTTCAAGACAGGGGTGTGAGGTCCGGCTGGACTTCGACCTTTTGCCAGGAAAGACGGGGCCGGGCTTACCCCCGGAAAAACCGGTACTCTCGTGGGAGTACTGGAACGGGGAGAGCTGGCGCAACCTTAAGAAATTCATGGATTTCAGCATGGATTTAGGGGAGGGAAAGGAAGGAAAAAGCTGGGAAGGAAAAGGAAGAGAAGGAAAAGGAGGAGAAGGGGAGAAGTTTCCGGAAGTGGAGCCTGAGAACTTCCCGGCAAAGGAAACAACCGAAAAGGAAGCTGAAAAGGAATCTTATGAAGTTACCAGGTTCTTTCACGCAAAAGACAAAGAAGACAGAAAAGAAAAGGATGAAATCGCCCTCTTCGTTCAGGCAAGCGCTAAAATTCGGGAAATGCCTCCCATGGTCCCGGGAAATGTCAACGGGACTGAAAATTACTGGGTCCGGGTCAGGCTCATTGAAGGGAATTTCGGGAAAGAGTATGTGATTTCCAAAAAGAACAAAATCGAACCCGGAAAATTCCACCCTCCCGAAATAAGAAACCTGAAACTCAGTTACATCGATAGGGAAGGAAGGAAACCCGGAGACCTGGTATCCGAAAACAACAGGGTTTTTGAAAATAAAGGGAAAGAAATGAAACTTGCCGGAAGCTTCAGGCCCTTCGAAGGGGTTTTCGAACCCCTGCCGGCAGTATATTTCGGCTTCACCTCAAAACTCGTAAAAGGCCCCCTCAGCCTGTTTGCCAAACTCGAGGAAACCTTTGTTGATGAAGGCCCACCTGTAAAGTTCAGGTGGCAGTACCTCCCTGCAGGAAATGGAAGCTCCGAGGAAGGGGAAAGGAAATGGAAATGGAAAGATCTCGAAGGTCTTGACGAAACCGGGGGGCTTGCAAAAAGCGGGGTCCTGGAATTTTTTGTCCCCGGAGAGATGAAGGCTTTGCAGCTTTTCGGTTCAAAAAGCCCGCTATACTGGGTCAGGATCCTGTTCATAAAAGGAAAGAGGACTCCACGGATTTCCGGGCTGTACCCCAACTGCGTATGGGCAGTCCAGGCCAGGACGGTTGAAGAAGAGATGTTAGGTTCCGGTTCCGGAGAAGCCGGACAGGTTTTTATGCTTATGAACCGGCCGGTGGTGGATGCCAGTGCCCGGGCAAACGAAGCAGCCTGGCTTCCGGAAGGGGAAAAACAGGCCCTGCTTAAGGAAAGGGCCCGGGATGTGGAAGCAATAAAAGATGACAATGGCAGGTTTTCGGAGTTCTGGGTCAGGTGGGAGGAAGTGCCAGACTTCAGCGGCTCGGAAGGGAAAAGCCGGCATTACCTGCTCGACCGGACTTCCGGGGAAATCCGCTTTGGGGACGGGACCCGGGGCATGATCCTGCCGCTGGGGGCAAACAACGTTAAAGCCAGCTACCGGACAGGAGGGGGAGAAGCCGGAAACCTGGAAGCTTATTCGATCACGAAACTGTACAGCGCTTTAAAGTACATCGATGAGGTGTACAATCCGGGCGCCTCCGACGGGGGGTCCGAAACCGAGAGCGTGAATGAACTGCTGGAACGGGCTCCTGCCACTTTCAGGCACAGGGGGAGGGGAGTAAGCGCAAATGATATCATGCAGCTTGCCAGGGAAGCCACGGGAAAAGTAGCGAAAGTCAGGGTACTTTCAGGTTCGGATGAAGAAGGGAACAGAGTCCCCAGGCTGGTGACAGCTGTCATAGTGCCTGAACTCCCCGGGCCGAGGCCTGCTCCGACAGGGGAGCTTATACGAATGGTCGAAAGTTACCTGAAAGCCAGAGCCTCGAGCACCGGAAAACTGAAGGTGGCAGGCCCTATTTACTGCAGGGTGGACGTAAATGCCGAACTGTTTACCGCAGATCCCGGAGCTGTCCACGAGGTAGAAAACCGGGTGAAAGCACGGGTCGAAGAATTCCTGCACCCCTTGAGAGGGGGAAAAGAAGGAAATGGCTGGGGTTTCGGGCAGGTCCCTTCGGCATCGGACTTTTATTCCCATCTGGGAGACTGTAAGGGAGTCAGTTATGTGAAAGGGATTGATATAGAGCTCAGAAAAGAAAATGGGACCCCTGGAAAACTTACCGGAAATTCCTGCATCTCCAGACATTCCGACCTTCCGGCCCTCCCGGAATCGGCCCTGCCCTGCAGCGGGAAGCACGAGATCAACGTGCTGTGGAAAGCGGAGAGGGGAGAATAAAGATGACTCTGCCAATCCCTAACCTGGACAACAGGACTTATGAGCAGCTCCTGGAAGAAGCGAGGAAACTTATCCCAAACTATGCCCCTGAATGGACAAACTACAACCCTGCTGACCCCGGGATCACCCTGATAGAACTCTTTGCCTGGCTGGCCGAAATTGCCGGGTACAGGATAAACCTGGTGACCGAGGAACACCGCCTGAAATACCTGAAAATCCTGGGAATCAGGCCCCGGGGCATGCTCCCGGCTATTGATGACCTTAGTTTTGAAGCGGAAGAGCCAGTCCGTCTGGAGAAAGGCAGGGGTTTTCTGGCAGAAAAAGCCGGGGAAATCATTGATTTCGAACTCCTTGAAGACATAACCGTAGTTCCTTTCAAGCTCGAAAAAATCATCGTAAATGAAATGAATGCCGCTTCGGCTCCGGACTCATCTGGGAATTCTTTACAGGTCCATAGGCTTACAAAGGGGATTTTTGACAGGACCGTTGCAAATTTCAAAGAAGACCTTTTTTTTGCACCTTTCGGCCTGGATACCAGGAAAAATAGCGAGCTATATATGGGTTTCGAGCTCAAAGCCCGGAAAAAAGGAAAGGGAGAAGAAAAAAGAGAAGAAGAAAAAAGAGAAGAAGAAAAAAGAGAAGAAGAAAAAAGAGAAGAAGAAAAAGAAGAAAAAATCCCTGACTCTCTTAATTTCATGTGCTATCTCTATGAAAAGGACCTCATCAAACCCGGAAAACACGGGGATGAGCCAGAATATGAATGGGAAAACGCAAAATTGAAATGGGAAATATCCCTGTCCCCTGATGGAAAACAATGGAAAGAGGTTTTCTCCGAAGATGGAACGAAAAACTTCAGGAAAAGCGGCAGGCTCCTTTTTACAGGCCTTGAAGCCTGGGCTCGCTCTTCGATCGGGGCCTGGCCTTCCGGGAAAGGGGCAAAAGAAGAAAAATATTTCTGGCTGCGCTGTACCCTCCTGGAATCCGAATACGAATACCCTCCCCGCATCGAAAAAATCAGCCTGAACACGACAGCGGCTGCCCAGAAAAAGAAGGTCAAAGACGGGATGCTTGAGAAGAGCAGCGGGCTTCCTGACCAGGTATTCAAACTTCCCAAAACCCCCGTGCTCAGGGAAAGCCTCAAATTGACGGTTGCAGGGGAAGAATGGGAAGAGGTTGAAGATTTTGATGGCTCCGGACCCGAAAGCCCCCATTTTACCCTGGACAGCCTGAAAGGTGAGATAAGGTTCGGGGATGGGCTCCGGGGCAGAGTCCCCCGGGAAGCTGCTGAAATCCGGGCCCTCGAATACGAGACCGGAAGAGGAAAGCAGGGAAACCTGCCGGCTGGTTCCAGGTGGGCGGTAAAGGGGGGAAAAACCGAGGGCCTGGCAATAAGCAACCTTAAGCCCGCAACCTGCGGAAAGGAAGAAGAGGATATAGCCGAATCAGTAGACCGTTTTGTCAGGGATTTGAAAGTCCCGTACAGGGCGGTTACTTTTGAAGATTTTGAATACATTGCCCGAGAGACTCCGGGCCTGAGGGTGGCACAGGCAAAAGCCGTCCCGAATTACGATCCGGCCGACCCGGAAGGCGGGGAAGGTTCCGTAACGGTAGTCGTCATCCCGTTCAGCCCGCTTGAGACCTTTGACATCCCGCCCGGGCCGTCCGGGGGTTTTGTGGCAGCGGTTGCCAGGCACCTGGAAAAGCACCGCCTGCTCGGGACCCGCGTGCATGTAGTGTCCCCGGAATACGTAAAAGTGGAGGTAAAAGCTACCGTTGGCCTTTCAAGAGGCTTTTCCGGGGAGGAAAACAGGCAGGCGGTTCTGGCCAATCTCAAGCTGTTCCTCCACCCCGCAAAAGGAGGCAGTGACGGGAAGGGCTGGCCTGTCGGAAAGCCGGTTTACCGTTCGGAACTTTACAGGCTGATAATGGGAACCGAAGGCGTTGATTCGGTGGAAAAGATTTCGATTCACGCCGGAAAAGGGGCAGAGCAGGACGAAAACGGGGACCTGGTACTGGCTTTGCGGACAGCTACTGTCTATTCCGGGGAGCATTTGGTAGAAATCTCCGGGAAGAGCAGGTAAAGAACGAGGAAAAAGAAAAGGAAAAGGTAGAGGAAGAAAAACAGGTAGAAGAAGAAAAGGAAAAGGAAAAGGAAAAGGAGCAGGGTAAAGAAGGAAGAGGGAAGCATGCAGGAGAGCAAATATAAGAGGATCAATACGAAGTCCCTTTTTGAAGAATTCAAAAGTGGACTTGAAAACCTGGAACTAACGGAGGAGGGGCTGCGCCTGGGCCGCAGGGAACTCTACAGGCCAGGGGACTTTATCCTCGATGACCCCGACCTGGACTTGAGGGACGTCGACGCAGATGAATGTGGTACCCTCTATATCATTGACAGGTACAGCCTCTCCATCCTCACCTACAACAGGGACTTTGAAAAGCTACGGTTTCCAGCTTATAAGCCCAAAGCTCTGGCTCCGGTGGTCACGGACCCAGAGGGCATAGCTGTCGATGAAAATACGGTCTACGTCATCGGTTCATTCGAAGTTCCGGTAGAGGGAAGAAAAAAAGGCCTTGCTGCCCTTGGAAAAAAAGACCTTAAAGTCCTCTGGACCGTCCTTAAAGGGCCTGACGGGTTCCCCCTCAAAGACCTCACCGACCTTGACATTGACTCGGCCGGGAACCTGTATGTCCTGGAAAAGGGCAGGCACAGGGTTCTCAAACTTTCCCTCTCCCAAAGAAACATGTCTTTTTCCGAGATAAGGGGAGGAGAGTTAAACGAGCCTGAAAATATTTATGTTGATGCGGATGGAGCGCTGCACGTTTTTGACGCAAAGACCGGATATTTCGTATTCAGGACAGACGGGACCGTTGAAAAAAGGGAAATTACCTCCTCCACACAGGAGATAGTCAGCAGAAGAAGGGCTCAAGACTCAGGAAAGAACATGTACCTGATCAGCGAGACCCGAAAAAAATTGAGATTTCTCGAATACATCGAAGAAAACAGCCCTGATCCGGAAGGGGTTTTCAAAGGGACTTATCTTTCAAAGCCCGTTGACAGCCAGGCCCGAAAAACCCGGTGGTACCGCTTCCTTCTGGAAGGCAGTTTTCCCAGGGGGACGAAGGTCGAATTCCACTACTATATCTCGGACGAAGTTCTGGAAGAAAACGAGTTGAAGGAGCTTCCCGAGAGCGAATGGGAAGAGGGCCTCCCCGGAAGTTCGGCGGCCCAGGGAGAGGAAAAAAGAGACGCCCTCTTTCGGACCGAGTGCGAGGGACGCTACCTCTGGTTCAGGATCATCCTAACGGGGACCGAAAAGCTCTCCCCTGAGGTCTCCTCTGTTACGGTCTTTTTCCCCAAAGTCTCCTACCTGGAATACCTGCCTTCGGTTTACATGGAAAACCCCGCAAACCGGGACTTTCTTGACCGCTTCCTTGCAATCTTCGAGAGCCTCTTCTTTGAAACGGACCTTGAAATCGACCATCTGGGCAGGTACCTTGACGCTGCAGGGACTCCCCCGGAATTCCTGGACTGGCTCGGGAGCTGGGTGGCCGCCTCTCAGGGAAGGGGGGACCTGGGAGACAGAAAAAAAGTCCCGGAAGCAAAACAAAGGGAGCTCATTTCCCGGGCAGTTCCCCTCTACAGAGAAAGGGGGACCAGGGAAGGACTTGAAAACCTCATTATCCTGTACACTGGAAAAAAGCCGATCATAGTTGAAAACATCTCTTCCGGCTGCATAAAGGAAAATCAGGGTCAAAAGAAGGAGATGCAGAAAGGATATGAAAATCCTGAGCAAAAAAAGTTTCTCTTTTTCCCTCCGGAAGCAGCCAGAGTGAAACTCCCTGCAGGGAAAGGGGCTGTCAGGAGGGAAGTTTCCCTGCACGAAGTCCTCTTCGGAAGGGAAAAGTTCAGCTTTTTCGTCTTTTTTAACGAGGCTCTTACTGAGGCCGAACTGGAACTTATCAGAAATATCATAGAGGAAGAAAAGCCGGCCCATACGACCTGCAAAATAAAGGTGCTCGAACCCTGGTTCTGCCTGGACGGGCATACTTACCTGGGCGAAAATACCCGGCTAAAACGCCCCGAATTCGTTCTCGGCAAACACTCCGTCCTGGGCAGGGACACTGCACTCGGGGCAGAAAAATGTCCTGATGTTGGCGGAGGGGACCGGGAGACAGGAATCATGCTTATCGAGCCGGGCCCGGTTATTTCCAGCCGGGAACCGGATTATCTAAACAGGGGATTTGGACATGCCAGAAAATGAAAAGAAAAATGAGAAATGCACACTGCAGCAGTTCCAGAGGAACAATTATTTCTACGGCAAACTGATGACAGTCAGGGATTTCGAACTTGAACAGGAATATTTCAACGGAAAACGCTACCTGCTTAACAGACTGATACACGGGAAAGGCCTCCTGTGCGGTTTTTCCCAACTTGACCTGTTCACAGAAAACGGAGAGGAAGTCAGGGTCAGGTTCAGGGACGGGGGCATAGCCCTGGACTCCCTGGGCCGGGAAATTGTCGTGCCCGTGGATATGGAGAAAAAGGTGCTGGCCGAAGATGGGGCTCCCCTCAAAAGACCGGAATTCAAAAACCCAACCTACCTTTACCTCAGGTACAGCCCTTCCAGCTCCGAACTTGTAAGAGCGGCCTCAAACCCCCAAAGCTGTGAGGAAGTGGCCTGCACGAACAGGGTCCTGGAGGACTTTGAGGTAATCGCGTCCTTCGAGTACCCGGTAGAAAAAGAGAATGAAAGCAGTTCCGTATCATGTCTGGAATGTGCCGGATCCGATAAGAAGGTTTTTTTTGTAGCTGTGAACGACGACCTCTCGACCAATAAAGGAGAAAGCTCCCGCAGGCATTACCTTCGGGCCCGGAATGCGGAAGCTGTAACGAGGAGCAATGCGACCGGGGACGTATACTTCAAGCATCCCACCGAAAATTTCGTATCCTCCCCCCTTATCGACCCTAAGCTGGGTACAGGCCCCATATCCATCCAGCTGGGCCTGGTAACAGAAGAAAACCTGGTCCTGGCAGGACATGTTGAAGCTGGCAGGAAAAACGGCTCTCCTGAAGTCCGGTTTGGAACCGTCCTTGATCCCTCCTCGGGCAAGTTCAGAGTGCAGGTAGTTTTCGAAGATGAAAGGGAGAGAAGGTCGGTCAGGGTCCGCTGGTGGGCCTCCAGAGCTGACATAAGCTACGGGACAGAAGAGGTCAAACCCGGGGCCAACCTCACGAAGTACAGGTTTGTATCCGACCCCGAACTCAAAGAAAAAATAGTGGAAAGCGGTCTCTGTGAGTCCGGGGCAAGGAACTTCATGAAAGCCGGTGACACCCTCGGAGGGAACCACTACGCAAGGGTCGGAAACGACGTGGCCCTGAACGGAAACCCGAAGAAACTGGCCGAGCTTGTCAAAGAGCAGGGTGAAGAGCCATACCAGCTGTACAGTGAATGGGAGATAGGCGGGGGCTGGGCCCTGAAAGTGGAGAACTTCAACAATACTGTAAAGCCTCCCGAAGCCTTGATTAAACTCTATTTTGAAAAAGAAGAACTGAAAACTTTCAATGTCTCGAAAGGAGACCTTATAACCTACTGCGAAGACATTGCAGGGGAAACCGGAGTACCGTTATTTGTTACCTACATCGACGACGTCTATATCCCGGGCATCAAGAGCGTGATAGGGAAAGAAGCTAAGATCGTTTTGAAATACACCTGGGCAACCTCGAAAAATGTCAGATATCAGGACTGAGAAGCTGAGATTGAGAAGCTGAAGATGAGACAAACGAAAGAATAAAAAATATGGAAGAGATCATTGAATCATCCTTTTCTTCAAGCTCCGGTTGTCGGAATTCTTCATATTTCTTCTCTCGTTTCAGCTTCTCTCCAGAATCCATCTCCTTTTCGATCAGGGAGGTTAATTTCATGATGCTTTTTGTCTTCAATAGAATAGGAATTCTGCAAAGGCTGAACCGGATTAGTGGAATCCCTTCTTCTTGAGAATTGCCCAATCTTTAATTCTCTGTCGTAAAATGGGATTGCAATCAGGTGAATTATCAGCGATAAAGCGAGCACATCTACCAGACCAAGTAAAATTGACATATAGGGAATGTTCCATTGGGTCGTGTATTCAGAGTATAAGACTCTAAAGTACAGATTCGAAAGCATATCTGACCCCCCTCACAATCGGAATGTCCCAGGGTGCTCTCCCAAATACAAAGTACAGGTACATTCCAGCCACAAGCATAAAGGTTCCTTTGAGAGAATTTACCGGTCTCAGATAAAAGGGTTTCAGCCCCAAAAAAGATATCTTCACAGGGACATTGTTTTTCGTGTAGGTAAAGAAGAGGATAATCAACCCGGTAATGGATAAAAGGATTCCCCAGTTCTGTAAATTTGAAAAAATGGGAAGGGGAATGAAATTCTTCGGGTCCCTTATTATCAGTATACTCGTGTTGGTATAGTTTGTGTACACTTCTTCTCCATCGAGAGGGTCCCAGTGAAAAGCTCTGACACTAATATTTTTTTTGCCTGTTTTATGCCATTCGTGAGTAAAATTTTTGTTAAATAACGCACAACTATTATTATATGATTTAAAGCCACTAATAGAAGATATGTCCGTCATATTTGTATAATGCATACTACTTGTGTCCCAAGATTCATCATCCCATCCAACTACGGTAGTTGTTTCAAATATAGTCCTGTTATCCACATCTGTCAGACAACTTGCATTGAGAGTAACAGAGAAAGAATAATCGTTTTTCACATAACCACAGTACTTATCACTGTTTTCAGAATTGTCCAACCTTGGATCTTTGTTTACATTGTTGCTACAATCAACCCCTTCATTCCCTTCCAGCATGGAAATATTCTGAACTATTATTGTGGTGTTGTTTTCGACATTAACAGGAACCCAGTAAGAAAAGTTTGCAAATCTATTATCCTGAAACACTCCTACGGAAACATAGTAGGTTCCGGGATTACTCCAATTATGAGTACCGGTCAGGCGACCTGCATCGCTCATCGGGGCAGGAGCAGTATGATCAGATTTGTGCCCCTTACAATCCCAATAAAATACCATAGTTGTATTATTTGAAAATAGCGAATTATTGTAAGTTGTGGTAAAATTATAATCCTTGCCGGGATATCCCCAAATCTTATAATCACTTATCGGTGAACCTATCTTACCCCAGGTCACAGTTTCATTCTTCTCAAAGTTTGAGAAATTATAGGGATCTGGGTCTTCACTTGCATTTCCCAGACCTGCAAGTCCTGCGATAAAAAAAAGAGAAAAAATAAGAAGCAAACAGGCTGAATGTAGATTCTCTTTCATGCTACCATCTGACAATTTTAATGAGGAGACTATATAAAGATTTATGTTATAAACATTAAAGATTTTATATAAAGTCTTCAGAAAAAGGCAACATTAATCAATCGCTTCCGGAAAATCGAAAAAAACATTACATGTATATGAAAGCTATTTATAATGTAAAGAATTCCATATTGTTAGACCCTTCAAAAACGCAAACTTGTACATTATTTTTCATCATTTTCCGGAGAGATCCACCTTTCCCGAGCGCCATCAAATTCAGCAATCCACGAAACAAAGATCCACCTCCCAAAAGCAAACAAGCCCCGCGAACAGAACCGGAAGGTCAAACACCTCTTTTCTACTTCAGCGCGGCCTGGAAAGTCCTGCTCCCTCAACCGTGCCAAAGTCCTCCAGGTCCAGAGCACTGCCGGCAGCCGGGCAGTGGGACAACTCCTCAGGTCAGAGCCTAAGCCCGTGCAGGCGAAACCGACGTTCAGGCCTAGCCCATTCAGAAAATGAAACTTACAGCTAGATGAGATAGATTTAATCGGTTATCGCTACCACTCCCCCAGATCCCAAAGATCAGGCTATTCAGTATCTTTGAAAAAAGGAGTTTTCCAAAAAATACCTGTGTTTTTGCCAAAAAACGTAAAAAGATTACCTCTTTTTTGAAAAAACGAGAAGCTCATCCGCTTCTTCCTTACTCAAAACCCCCCTCATCACCGCAACTTCCGCCACCGGTACCCTTCTTTCCAGCGCCTCCTTCGCAAGCTCCGCCGCCTTCAAATACCCTATCTTCGGCGTCAGGAATGTCACAAGGATAGGGTTAAGTTCAAGGTAGGCCCTGCACCGGTCTTCATGCGCCCTGATCCCTTCGACGCAGCGTTTCTGAAAAACAGGAAGGTAGTTTGTGAACAGGGTAATTGACGTAAGAATGTTAAAGGTTATCACCGGCGTCATGACATTGAGCTCTAACTGCCCGGCCTGCGATGCAAGAGCCACGGTTGTGTCATTGCCAACGATCTGGTACCCTATCATGTCCAGGCACTCGGCCATAACCGGGTTGTATTTCCCGGGCATGATGGACGAGCCTGGCTGTACCTGAGGAAGTTCGATTTCCGAAATCCCGGTCGCGGGGCCTGCATTCAGGAGCCTGAGGTCGTTTGCAATCCTGATGAGTTCGAGGGCGAGCTCCCTGAGAGATCCGGAAAAGGCTGCAAGCTGAGCCCGGCTCTGAAGGGCTTCGAAACCGTCGGCTGCAGGCCGGAAGGGCAGGGAGCAGAGCTCGGAGATTTTTGCAACCACAGCTTTTCGGTACCCTGGAGGTGTGTTTGCCCCTGTGCCCGTAGCTGTCCCTCCCATGGCAAGTTCCAGGAGGTCGTCCCTGCGTTCTTTTATATGGTCTTTCGCCCTCTGGAGGGCAGAAGCGTAGGCATTGAATTCGGTTCCGAGGGTCACCGGAACTGCATCCATTAAGTGCGTCCTTCCGGATTTAGGGATTCCGGCAAACTCCTCTCCTTTCAGGCGAAGGGCCCCTGCAAGTTCGTGGAGTACATCTACCAGTTTGTCTGCGGCGAATATGATTGCGATGTGAGAAGCGGTAGGAAAGGTATCGTTTGTGGACTGGGACATATTAACATGGTCGTTAGGGTTCAGGTAAGCGTAATCCCCTCTTTTCCTGCCCAGGATCTCAAGCGCCCGGTTTGCCAGGACCTCGTTCGTGTTCATGTTAAAAGAGGTCCCTGCCCCTGCCTGAAAGACGTCTACCGGAAACTGGTTAGAATAATCCGGCTCAAGACAGTCCAGAATCTCGTCGGCTGCCTGCACGATTGCCTCTCCCCTTTCCCGGTCAAGCACCCCGAGTTCCATATTGGTAAAAGCAGCGGCTTTTTTCACGATCAAATACGCCCGGATGAATCCCGGATTTTCCCTTCTCCCACTCACCGGAAAATTTCTCAATGCCCGGCAGGTCTGAACCCCGTAGTAGGCTTCTTCCGGGACTTCAAACTGGCCCATAGAGTCCTTTTCGATTCGATACATAGCCATCCCCCTGAAAAAATTTTATTGATGTCCCTAATTTAATCCCTTTATTTTCCGTCACTCTTTTTGGTTCCTATTTTCTTATTTTTGATTTTCTTATCGTTTATCATCAGGTTTCCGTCTTTCTTTCCGTCTTTCTTTCCATCTTTCTTT
>DUKH01000187.1:36339-46661 GCA_013329415.1 Methanosarcinaceae archaeon
ATCTTTCTTTCCATCTTTCTTTGCGTCTTTCTTTACGTCATTGTTAAAGTCAAAGGGTCACTTTGGCTCCTTCCCGAGCTTCTGGACTTCCTTTCTTGCCTTGCCAATTCCCAGGATCGGGGGAACGCCTTTCGGGCAGACAGCCTTACAGTTGGCGTTAAACTCGCAGCCCCACCAGCCGCTTTTGTCGTTAGCGAGCAGGAGCCGGGAGTCGTCATCTGCTTCACGGGGGTCGATATGGAAACGGTAAAGCTTGGCAAGGGCCGCAGGCCCCAGGAACTCTTCCTCCCTTCCCGAAATCGGGCAGGCCCCCACACAGGAGGCGCAGAGCACGCAGTTCGTGTACTTTTCAAGATCTGAAACGGAATTGGGATCCATTAAACGCTCTTTTTCAGGAGCTTTCGAAGCCGGCTTGAAGGTGGGTTCGACTGCCCGGTAGAACTCAAAGAATTTATCCATGTCCACGATCAGGTCCTTTATTTTAGCCAGGTTTGGGAGAGGTTCAACAAGCACTTCGGTTT
Source organism: Methanosarcinaceae archaeon (assembly GCA_013329415.1). Lineage (GTDB taxonomy): Archaea > Halobacteriota > Methanosarcinia > Methanosarcinales > Methanosarcinaceae > MTP4 > MTP4 sp9310u. The sequence continues at coordinate 36,861 of DUKH01000187.1, forward strand.
CCGGGTCCCAGTCAACAGTCTCTTCCATTCCCGGAAAGGGCCTGAGTTTTACCTGCCCTTCGCCTTTGAGGAGGGACTCCACCTGGGTCCTGCAGGCCAGCCTCGGCACCTTATTGATGAGCATCCCGCAGCTCCCGCAGACGGCACCCCGGCAGGAGTAGCGGAAAGCCAGGGAATCGTCAAGCACCTCCTGGATCTTGAAAAGGGCAGAAAGCACGGTCATCCCGGGCTCGGGCTTGATATCAAAGCTGTCGTAGCGGGACTTCCCGTTTTCCCCGTCATAGCGAAACACTTTCAGCTTCATCAGTAAACACGCCCCATCAGCACAAACTCCATCAGTATACACGCTCCTTTACAGGGAACTTTCCAAGCCTGACTGGCTGGTATTCGAGCACCGGTTTTCCATCGAGCTTTCCTTCAGCTCCCCGCCCTTCCAGGCGGTAAACCGTGTGAGCAAGGAAGTTTTCATCATCTCTGTCCGGGTAATCGGTCCGGGCATGGGAACCCCGGCTCTCGTTCCGGGCTATTGCACCCCTTGCCACGGCTTCCGCGATGTCGAAGAGACCCCTCAGTTCCAGGGCGTAGATAAGGGCCTGGTTGAAAACAATAGATTTGTTGTCGATGTAGACCTCGGGGTAGCGGCTTTTGAGTTCCCGGAGCTTTTCGAGCCCCTCTTCCATCTTCTTTCCTTCCCGAAAGACCCCGAAAGACTCGAACATAAGCTTCTTCAGCTCGTCCCTGAGCCCGGCCATTTTCACGCCTGAGTCCCTGGCAAGCAGGGCTTTTATCCTTTCGTCTTCTTCGGAGAGCTTTTCCAGAACTGCTTTTTCATCCTCTTCTCTCACCCGGACTCCGGACCCGGAAGAAGAGAGGGTTTTTCCGATTCCCTGCCCGGCAAGTTTTCCGAAGACCACGGTCTCGAGCAGGGAATTTCCTCCCAGCCGGTTTGCCCCGTGCACGCTTACGCAGGAACATTCCCCTGCCGCATAAAGCCCGGGAAGTTCGGTTGCGAGGTCGTTTCCCACAGCTATTCCCCCCATGGAATAGTGCTGGCCGGGCTGCACCGGGATTGGCTCTTCTATCGGGTCGACGCCTGCAAAGTCCATGCTGATCAGGCGGATGCCGGGGAGGCGTTCCATAATCTTATCTTTGCCCAGGTGCTGGAGGTCGAGCAGGACGTACTTATCGTCAAAACCCCTACCTGCATCGATTTCCGGCTGGATCGAACGGGCTACGATGTCCCTAGGGGCCAGTTCCATGGATTTCGGGGCATAGGCTTTCATGAAGCGCTCGTTTTTATTGTTCAGGAGGTACCCGCCTTCCCCCCGAGCCCCTTCGGTGATCAGGATGTTGGTCCCGTAAAGGGTGGTCGGGTGGAACTGCACGAATTCCATGTCCTTTAAGGGGATCCCGGCCCGCAGCGCCAGGGAAGCCCCGTCCCCGGTATTGATCAGGGCGTTTGTGGACCGGGTAAAAAGCCTCCCGAAACCCCCTGTTGCCAGGAGCAGAGCCCGACAGGCAAACCCGTGCAGGGTCCGGTCGGCAAGGTTCAGGCAGGTGCAGCCCACGCAGCGTTCTCCCTGTTCCGGACTTTTCCCCTCGGAAGAAACCCCGGCTTTCACAAGAGAGGTTACGAAAAACTCTTCGTAAAAAGTGATCTTTCCGCCGCTTTTACTCCCTTTACTTTGCTCCAGTTCCCTGCCCATGAGCTGTTCGTAGAGCGTGTGCAGGATGTTGTGCCCGGTCCGGTCGGCTGCGTAGCAGGTCCGCGGGAACATCCCACCTCCGAAGGAGCGCTGGGCAATCCTCCCGTCTTCCTGCCTCGAAAAAACGGTCCCGAAGTGCTCAAGCTCTATGACGGCTCCGGGCGCATTTTTGCACATCAGCTCCACGGCGTCCTGGTCGGCAAGGTAGTCCGAACCTTTGACCGTGTCAAAGGCGTGGTCTTCCCAGGAATCCCCGGCCTGTACATTCCCAAGTGCTGCGTTCATCCCGCCCTGGGCTGCAACCGAATGCGAGCGGAGCGGGTGCACCTTGGAAATAACTGCAGTGTCAAGCCCGGCGTCCACCGTTTCGATGGCTGCCCGAAGCCCTGTAAGCCCTGCCCCGATGATGATGACGTCATGAGTGTGGATAGAGTATCCTGATTCTGTTTCTTCTCCCCCCAATTCTTTTCCCCCGAAGTTTATAGTCAAGAATCAAAATACCTTCACTAATTTCACGTGACATGTTAACCACAGAAAGCACGGAAAACACGGAAATGAAGGAAGTACGGGCACAATTCTTCCGTGCTTTCTGTGTCTTCCGTGGTTATAATGTCTTATCCGAGTCTTTTCCTGCCCGTCTGTGTTTTCCGTATTTATACTACCTCAAGTTTAACTGTAATATTTACGTTCGGAACTATAATTGAAGTGATTGAAATTGAAGTGATTGAAGTAACTGAAGAATTGAAGTCGGGATTTGAATCTGAGCCGTGAAAGCTCAGAGCTCACAGACAAGGTTCCCGAGCTCGATTGAAAAGGTCTCGTAGTTTACGGAATAGTCAATCGGGCACTCGACAACCACCACTTTGTTGAGGGCAAAGGCTTTTTCCAGGACTTCGGCGAGGTCGTCTCCTTCTTCCACCCTGAAGCCTGCAGCCCCGAAACTTTCGGCAAAGCGGGCAAAGTCCGGGTTCCCGCAGTCAAGGGCAAAGTCCTCAAAGTGCATCTTCTTCTGTTTCCACTTGATGAAGCCAAAGGCATTGTCGTTCAGGATAAGGACGACTACCGGAATCCCGTAGCGGATTGCGGTTTCGAGTTCCTGGCAGTTCATCATGAAACCCCCGTCCCCGCAGATGGCAAGCACCCTTCTTTCCGGATGGAGGAGTTTTGCGGCAATTCCGGCAGGGAGACCTGCGCCCATGGTGGCAAGGGCGTTGTCCAGGAGGACGGTGTTCGGGGCATAGGTCTTGTAGAGGCGGGAGAACCAGAGCTTGTAGATCCCGTTGTCCAGGCTGATGATGTCTTTCCTGCCGAGCACTTCCCGGACGCTCCGGACAACCGAATGAGGCAGGGGAGGATAACTTTTCCCGACCGGAGCGTTGATTTTGCCTTCGATGAAAGCCCTTGTTGCTGCAAAGATGGGAAAGTCCCGTTTCTCCGGGATTTTTGCAGCAATTTCCCGGACAGAGAACGCGATGTCCCCTATGACTTCCAGGTCGGGGTTAAAGTACCTGTCAGGCACGGACTCCACGAAATCGATGTTGATGATCTTCTTGTCCAGGTTTTTGTTCCAGAGGTAAGGAGGGTATTCCACTATATCGTAGCCCACGGTTATGATCAGGTCTGCCTCGTCAATCCCGCAGTTCACGTAGTCATGGGTATGGATCCCCGTGGCAAAAAGGCTGCATGGGCAGTCGTCAGGAACGACGCCTTTTCCCATCTGGGTATGCACCAGGTAGATCCCGGTCTTATTGGCAAAGCACTCAAGTTCTTCAGTGACGGCTTTCCGGTTTGCCCCGGACGAGACTATGATCAGCGGGTTTTTAGCTTCCCGGATCATGGACACCGCTTTTACCACGATAGCAGGAGAGGGCGCAGGAGGCATGATATCGCTTCGCTTCTGGACCTTTGCGTCGGTCTCATCTTCAGCAACGTCTTCCGGGAGCTCGATATGGACAGCCCCGGGCCGCTCGGCCTCGGCGTGCTTGAAGGCGTTTCGGATAACCGTAGGGATCATCCCGGGGTCGTTGATAGATACGGCTTTTTTGCAGAGCGGCTCCATCATCCGGACCACGTCCACGAGCTGGAAACGGGCCTGCCAGTTATCGGTAAGGGCTTTCTGTCCCGAAATCGAGATGAAAGGAGCCCCGATAAGCTGCGCCTGGGCGACCCCGGTTACAAGGTTGGTTGCTCCCGGCCCAAGGGTTGAAAAACAGACCCCCGCCTTCCCGGTAAGCCGCCCGTAAGCCGCAGCCATAAAAGCAGCTGCCTGCTCGTGCCTTATAATGACAATTTTTATCTTCGAGTTCCTGAGCGATTCCAGCAGGTCCAGGTTTTCCTCCCCCGGAAGCCCGAAAATGTATTCCACCCCTTCTTCTTCAAGCTGGGCTACGAAAAGATCCGACGCTTTCATACAAAAAACTCCTGAATGTTTTACAATTATAGTCAATACCCCAAATTTCTTCACCAATCTCAAGTGAAAGTTTAACCACCGAAAGCACGGAAAACACGGAAGAAGGGAGATTGGGGCACAATCCTTCCGGGCTTTCCGTGTCTCCCGTGGTTGTAATGCAAGTGTAAATCTTACGTTCTGGACTATAATTGACCACTACGTCCTTCACCTGTTGACCGTGATGATCCTTTATTTGTTGACCACCACAGTCCTTTATTTGTTAACCACCACAGTCTTAATATTTACGAACTCCTTAAGTCCGTAATGGGAAAGCTCCCGGCCTACCCCGGACTTTTTGATCCCGCCAAAGGGCAGCTTCGGGTCGGACTTGGCCATCCCGTTAATAGCCAAAAGCCCGGACCTGATCCTCTTTGCAAGCCTCTCCGCACGCTCCGGGTCCTTTGACCAGACAGCACCCCCGAGCCCAAACTCGGTGGAGTTTGCGACCTTCACGGCTTCGTCCTCGTCTTTGACCGTGATCACCGGGGCAATCGGCCCGAAGATTTCCAGGCTGCATATCTTCATGTCGGTGCTGGCAGCCGGGACAAGCGCAGGCCTGAAGAAATAGCCCTTTTCGTGCTCGACCCCGTGGACCATTGGCTCGGAACCTTTCTTTTCCGCATCCTTCAGGACCTTTTCAAGCTCCCCGACAAATTCCTTTTTCGCCATGGGCCCGATGTCGGTCTCCGGGTCCATGGGGTCCCCGACCTTGAGCTGCTGCATATATTCGTCGAACCTCTCGGTAAACTCCACGACCACGTCTTCCATGACGATAAAGCGCTTTGCTGCAATACAGCTCTGCCCTGAATTGATAAAGCGCGCCTTTACCGCCATCCGGGCAGCCGCGTCCACGTCCGCGTCCTCGAGCACGATGAAGGGGTCGGACCCGCCAAGTTCCAGCACAAGAGGCTTGATCCTCTTTCCTGCAAGCCCCCCTACCGCAGAGCCGGCCCTGATGCTTCCCGTAAGCGAGACCCCGTCCACCAGGTCCTCGTCAATGATTTTCATCGCAGTCTTCGAGTCGATCAGCAGAGTCTTGAACACGTTATCAGGCAGCCCTGCCTCCAGGAAGACCTTCTGGATCTCCAGCGCAGACCCCGGCACGTTAGAAGCATGCTTGAGCAAACAAACGTTTCCCGCAGCTAGCGCCGGCACCACAAACCTGAAAACCTGCCAGAACGGGAAGTTCCAGGGCATGATCCCGAAAATGACCCCAAGCGGCTCGAAGGTGATGTAGCTTTTTTCGGCATCCGTTTCTACAGGCTCGTCCTTTAGAAAAACGGCTGCGTGCTCCGCATAATAGTCGCAGGCCTTCGCACACTTCTCGACTTCTGCCAGGGCTTTTTTTATCGGCTTTCCCATCTCCTTCGTTATGACCTCGGCATAGACCTGCTTGTTCTTCCTTAAAACGTCGGCAGCCCGGGCAATGTACCTGACCCTCTCCTCCACAGGCAGGGTACTCCAGCCATCAAAAGCAGCCCTCGACTTTTCGATTTGCTGCTGGCAGTCTTTGAAAGAAAGAGCTTCGTATGTCCAGTTAAGCTCTTCAGTATAAGGATTAACGGATTTGAATTTCACATTGTTCCCCCCTGCTTAATAATTGGGGGGTTTTGGGTATTATAATTTAGGGAGGGGGGGAAAGAAAGAGGGAGAGGGGGGAGAGAAGAGGACAACTTATATTGAAACTCCAACAAAACCCCGTATGTAACTCCTAAGGAACAGGAACTAATCGAAGTAAAAATCGAATACTTCGCCTTCGTCCTTCCTCGGTTACAATATCTTCGGGCGACACCGTAGGATGGACAAAAAAAGAAGAATTAGCCGATATTAGAACTCAATTATGAAAATACAAAAACTTATTGATGGAACTCAAATATATTCTACTTCCACAATTACCTATTTAAAAAAATTATTTCAATAAAATTGTTGAAGAAATTACTTGATCAAAACCTGATTCGAGATATATCACACCAAATAATGCTTCAACTATAGTTCCTTTGATGTGGTTAATTTTTTCCATTTTGCTACATAGCTGATTTGAATTAGAAGGAATCCTAGAATCAAACAAATCTAATTTGTCACAGATTCTTCCCAAGTTTTCGTTTGATGCTAAAGTAGATCTTTTTATTGATAAATCTCCAACATTAGAGATATTAGGCTGCCAGAGAATTTGCACGAGTGCTAAATCAATTACAGCGTCACCTATCAATGCCAAAACTTTGGCTGCCTCATCCATACTTAAGTAAGGTTCAAAATTGTATTCAAGACCAAGTTTTGAATAATAGACATTCAACTCTATGAATAAATTTTTAATACTTGGTTGGATAAGAGATAAAACAACTAAATCTGGTTCAGCAAAATTATAGTTGATAATTTTTTCTATTTCGGCAAGTTTATACTTTTTAACATTTTGAACTTCCTCGTCAATTTCTTTTATCTGGTTAATCCAATTTGTAATCTTTTTCCTCTCATTGATTTTAGCTTCTGGAAGCAGATCCATTTGATGTTCCAATTCTTTTTCAATTGCTAAAAAATCATCAAAAATTCCTTGAACATTCCATTTCAACCGAAGGTAGGATTCACCCATTTTATTATTCATATGTATCTCACACTCAATTTTTCCATCAAACGTTGAGTTATTCAACCACTGATAAAATGAAAATCAACATAAAATAAAATTGAAAAAATTAAATAAGTGCCATCGACTTATATACCGCATCAATCGGATCTTCGTAAAAGGAAATCTGGAACTTGCTAAACAGGTCAGGCGGCACTGTCGCAATCTTGCCTGCAGAAGCAATCGGGATAAGAACCCGTTTTGCCCCGGCATCCAGACAGACCTGCAAAAGGTCGGATAGTTCTTCAATTATATTTACTGACCCACCAATCGTCATGCTCCCGAGAATGGCGGTTTGTTCCTGTACAGGTCTATCTATTGCTCCGGAACAGAGACTGACAAAACCTGCAAGGGCAAGGTCTTCGGACATGCCTACCCGTAGAGGTCCTGGACATGCAGGAAATAATCTTTCTCTTTTACGGAGATGCTCTGGCTTATGGATTTTGCGTTAGCCTTGAAGAAATTAAAGGCGGTTTTTATTGATTCCTTGGCCAGGGAACTTGAGCCCAAACCTGATTTCTCGTACTTCCCAGATCCTGTTACGATCTGGACTTCAAATTTGTAGACCCCAATCTTATTCGATTGAGCCGAGGCAACGGCATAAACTTCCCCGGGTTTTGTGATTCCTGCGGGGATGATCTTGTTTCCTCCGCTTTCGGGCACAGGTACGAAGTCTTCTTTCATGTCTTCGTTGTCTATGTAGGAGAAATTAACATCGAAGAACTCGATTCCTCCGATCTTTTTGAGCTGCTCTTTTACGCGCCTCCTTCCGACAAGGGCATATTCAAGGATTTCCCTAGCCTGTTCTTTGGTGATTTCCTCGTCAGGGTAGATGAGTTTCATAAGGCCGGAAAAGGTCTTTTTTACAGCGATTACATCCCGCTGGTTAAGGTTGTTTCCGAGCTTGAAGTAGCGGTTTATGTGGTCGGAATAGGAGCGTTTCCTCATTTCCCGGAAGAATTCTGCGATATAGTCCACTATGAACTCGTACCTGTCCGTGAAGTGTTCGGGCCTGAATTTCGGGACTTCCCAGCCTGGCAGGTAGTAGTGCATCCGGTCGAAAAAGGCGGTGTCCCCGTTCATGGCATCCGGGAAGGGAGAGAAGAGGTGTGAGGTCTTTATGAGAGAGTCGATGCTCTGGTTTACGTTTCCTACAAACACGATGGATGCGTTTGCGTTTTTCTGTTCTTTTCCCCTTGCAAAAGAGCCGGAGGCCATGTAGTCCTTGAGGATCTGGACTCCGTCCTTGTCCTTGAAATGGATGCCAGCCACTTCGTCAAAGGCAACAACGTCCCAGAGCCCTACGAGCCCGATCTGCCGGGTACCCATGTTGTAGAAAAGGTTTGCAACGGTAGTCTGCCCGCCTGAGATCAGGATGGTGTTAGGGGAGATCTCCTTGTATATGTGGGATTTTCCGGTACTGCGCGGCCCGAGTTCACAGAGGTTGTAGTTGTTTTCCACAAGGGGCACAAGCCTTTCTAGCAGGTGCCACTTCGCAGGAGTTTCGAGCTGGGTGGGCTCCATCCCTACGCTTCTTAGCAGAACATCAATCCATTCATCTTTTGTGAAATTTTTCCTTTCCTCCAGGATTTCCTGGATGTTCATATTCGGGATCTGGATGGGCTTAAGGTTGGAGATTATGAATGGGGAGGATGCTGCCTCTGTGGAATATTCCATCTTGACCATGGACCAGATCCCACCCCCGAGCAGTTTGTTGTACCTTAAAACATAATCCGAATCAATCTCAATTCTTGTGATGCCAAGGTTGGAAAAGTCAGCTTCGTAAATATCCCGCTTTTCATTCAGTTTTACCGTGATCTTATCAATGATTGTGTAGTAGCCGGTTTCCCTGATTCTTGACTTGATTATTTCAGCTTCGTCAGGACGGACATAGTTCTGGGACAGGATACTCTTGACCATCTGGATGCCTTCCTGAATGACATCCTCATCATCATCGGCGCAGTAAGACCCGAGAAGGTATTCCAGGACATAGGCAGGGACGTTGTGCCCTACTTTCAAGAGTTTTGTAAGGTCTTTTCGAACAACCCTGCCTGGAAAGTACTGGTTCAGCTTTCTGTCGATATCAAGGGTTACTGTTTCGAGAGTTTCTTCGGTCATTTTATCTGCCCTTATGCCTTTTTTTGTGTATCTCCAGTTTCCGTTTTTCCGTTTTTCCTTTTCCAGCATCTTTTTTTCAATTTTTTTACGCCCTTTCGTTTTAGCCTTAGTTTTAGCCTTTCTGTTTAGAAATCATCAAAATCACTGATAAGAAGACTGAGTTCGAAAGATTCTCTGGCAATGTCTTTGACTTCATCCGTATCTTCGTCAATCAGTCTCAGGTAATAGGTCTTATTTTTGAGGTTACTGCCGAGGGTGAGTATTACGGTGTACTGTCTTTTCTCAGGTTCATCGGATTTGCTGTCGGCAATGACCGTCATTTCGTCACTTACCATTCTATTCTGCTCGTTGTCAAGGTCCCAGAGCGAAACCCGGAAAGTGCGGGGTTTCTTTTTATCGGTTATTTTTTCGGTCTGGAATATCTTCACTTTAAACTTGTTGCTGGTGATCTTCTTGCGCTCGTTTATGACCGATACACCAACTTTGCCGTATCCGATCCCTTTCTTTTCGAGGGTTTTCTTGTTATCTTTGTGATTATACGTAAGTACAGGAACCACGATTTCTTGAGGCGATATGCCTCCGTGGGCAAAGTTAAGTCCTCCCCCCTGCAGTTTGAACCTGAGATCTGCCTTTGGAGAGTATGCAAAAAGAGCTGGATGAGTATCGCCAAGAAGGTGACGCATATCAAACTTATGCATGTTCTCCAGTTTTATTTCCTGTTCAGTTAGAATAAACCTTCTTGTTGAATCTATGAGTAGTTGCTTATCGAAGGAAGAGCTGTCCAATTTATCAACGTTTTCCAGATCATCTCTTCTATAGACAAAACCATGGTCTGCTGTGACAACTACATTTGTTGCATTTAGAGAGTCAGTTAATCTTCTTATGAGTTTTTGAAGTTCGTCAACAGTGTC
>DUKH01000175.1:0-14740 GCA_013329415.1 Methanosarcinaceae archaeon
CATTTCCAGATAATTCAGGCCGGAAAAGCAGGATAACAAAAGAAAATCAAAAAAGCAGAGACAAAGACATCAAAAAAAAGGAAAAGATTCGCAGTGTAAGAAAAAGCCCGGAAATTTCGGATCCTTTTTACTGCAGCCCCCGCTGCAGCCCCTCCGAAAATGTGCTTCCCTTAAGCACGGATCCGGATCAGGACCGATGATTACCAGGCATTTCTTTCAACCGGTTTATTTCCCCTGTTAATTTCCCCGGTTCACTTACCATTTCCCAATCATACAATTATACCAGAAATTATTTTAAATTAATTCATTGAAAATTTTTAATCGCAAAAAAAAGTTCTTAGCTAAAAAACTTTCAAGCCCTGCATAGAATTGGACAGGAGAGTTAATTTCAACCAGATATCCAGGATATGGAGAGTCTACGGAACTGGAGGAACCAGAGAAAACAGTAAATTCTTCGTCTTTCAGGTTTCCTGCAGTCCCCCAAACTTTCCCTCTATATAATCCCCGGAAAATACGGATTCATCCAACGTGTCAAAAAATGTCCCAAAGAAAGCCATTTTCAAAAGAAGACGGAGCAAAAACAGATAAAAACACATTAAAAAAGAACATAAAAACGCACAATCACACAAAAATACACATTCACAAAAAAGCATAGCAAGAGAAGTAAAAAAAGAAGAGGAAGAAGAAGCCCGAGAACACCGCATCTTTTTACTGTATCCCCCAATACAGCCGCTCCGAAGATATGCTCCCCCAAGCATAATGATACGAAGCAGGATCAGAGTCCTCAGGCATTTTATTTTGTGTCTGATTTCTCCCCTATTCTCTCCCAGTCCCAATTACACAATTATATTGGAAATTATTTTAAATTAATTGATTGAAAATTTTTAATCGCACAAAAAAGTTTTTCCCTGAAAAAGTTTCGAAACCTGCATAGAATTGGACAGGATACGCATTTTCAACTAGAAACACGAACTTCCAAAAGATACCTTTAGTGGCACAAAAATTAAGTACCATAAATAAGGTATAGCTAAAAGCCTTCATGCGCAGTCCTGTAGGGTAGTGGTCAATCCTTCGGGCCTTTGGAGCCCGGGACAGCGGTTCGAATCCGCTCAGGACTATACTATTTTTTTGGATAATTAAGAGATAAGAAAATTAGCCTGAAATAAAGATATTTTTCCCTATGTACCGGACATATCCAGTATGTTCATTCCTTTTAAAAAAATCGTATTCAGGACATGCTACATGAAACTCGTAACCACATGTCCTTTTGCTAAGAAGTTTTCCGTTTGGCGATAGTTTTTTCAGAGACTTTGTTGTCTATCGCCTCATTCAATTAAATATTATTTGGGAACCGGCAGTAAATTATAGTTTATTCCCGGATTTTTGTTCGTAAATTATTGCATCCCAGTATTTTTCTACTCTTTCTGCAGCAATCATGGCTCCTGTGACTTTAATGTCCTCGTTTATTATTCTACAATGGGTGGGGCATAGATTTTCTTCGTATTCGGGACATTGATTGCATTCTCTGTAACACAAAAATTCCATTACACTAACTCCGTGGGGTTTTTTAAATTATGGGGAATATAATAAATTCAGTATATCCACATACATTATAAATATATTCATTTATTTCCCAAACTTTTTTTGTGGGTCAGCTGAGGACTCCCTCCGGAGCAAAACCCATTAAACCCCTTCCAATCTCCCGGATCGTCCTTAATTAAGGCAACAGATCTGATCTTCTCCCAGCCCGCATATTTTCAAGGAAAGAAAAAAACGATGCTTGAAATGAGAAACTTGAAGTTAAAAAAAGCTCGATATAGGGGTGATCCATAAGGATCTTCCAAAATTGAATGAAGTCCCGTACTCATCAAGTTGTACGGCTTCCCCATTCTTTGTATCTCTGTCCCTATGGATCAAGTAATAATATGTAGCGAATAATATAAAACTATAACCATAGAATATGTGTTTCTTCAATTAGTTCTGTGATTTTGCGGATCAGGGGCTCCCATAATAAGGGCAAAGACATATTCGATAAAATCCCAATTATATAAACAAAGAGTGACTATATATTTTCGGGGAAATAGTTTCAGGAAAATATTCCTGTGGAGGGGGAAGAGGATTAGTGAGTTATTGATATCCGAGGACGCGGGACCTGAAGAACTTGAGGCAATAGCAGTTGCGCTGCACTCCCTGGTGGGGCTTCCCACAACCATCCGCAGTCTTAACCGGAAAGGGCTCAGGCTGGAAGACGGGAAAGTCCTTGACCGGGACTATACCGGGCCCGTACTCGAAGAAGTGCTCAGGACAGGCAGGACCATAAGGGAGGTCCCGATGGAAGGCACCTACAGGTGCAGGAACGTGGTTGTGTCTCCCATCTTCTCTGAGGAAGGAAAGGTTATTGCGGCAGTGGGGATTGTGGACCTGATGTCCCTCCTTGAAATGCAGGAGATAATCAGGACCGTGATAAGCAACAGCCCTGCGGTGGTTTTTCTGTGGAGAAATGAAGAAAACTGGCCCGCGGAGTTCGTTTCGGAAAACGTGGTCAAGTTCAGGTACACGGCAGAGGACTTTACTTCGGGCAGGGTCCTCTACGGGAATATCATCCACCCGGATGACCTGAAAAGTGTTGAAGAGAACCTTGAAGAGCGGATAAGGGAAGGAGCGGTTGACTTCAGCATGGAGTACAGGATCTTTACGAAAGCCGGAGACCTGCGCTGGGTGAGCGAAAGGACTTTTATCCAGCGGAACCCGGAAGGGGAAGTAACCCATTTTCAGGGGATTGTCCTGGACATAAGCGACCGGAAGGAAAGCGAAGAGGCCCTCAAAAAAGCTCTTGAAATGCAGGAGTTGCTGAAGACCATACTCAACAACAGCCCTGCAGTGGCTTTTCTGTGGAGAAACGAAGAAAACTGGCCTGCAGAATACGTTTCGGAAAACGTGATCAGGTTAGGGTACACGGTAGAAGATTTCACCTCGGGAAAGGTGCTTTACGGGGATATCATCCACAGGGAGGACATAGGGGCAGTGGTTGAAGCCCTTGAACGCAACATTGCAGAGGGAAAGGACTCTTTCGAGATGGAATACAGGATCTTTACCGGGGACGGGGAAATGCTCTGGGTGGATGAGAGGACCTTTATCCAGAGGGACAGGGAAGGCAAAGTGACCCATTTCCAGGGCCTTGTCGTTGATATCACCGAGATAAAAGAGACCCGGGAAATGTTTGAAATCCAGCGGGAACTCGGAATGGCCCTGAGCCTCACCTGGAACCTCCAGGCCATGCTCAACCGGGTCCTGGATGACTGCCTGCAGATAAGCGGGATCGATGCAGGGGGCGTATATCTCAAGGACGAACTCCTGGACCAGATAAACCTGGTGGCACACAGGGGAATTTCCCCGGAGTTTAAAAAGAAGGTTTCCAGGTATAAGGCAGATACCAGGGAGGCAAAACAGATCTGGACTGAAAAGCCCATTTACTCCCTGGACTTTTACTCAGAAGAAATGGCTGATGCAATCAGGGAGGAAGGAATTACGGCAGTTGCCGTAATTCCCATGAAATGCAGGGGAGAAATCATAGGCAGCCTGAACTTTGCGTCCCGGACCCTGGACAAAATCCCCCGGAATGTCCGCAACTTCCTTGAAAGCATCGCTCTCCTGGTGGTAAACCATATTGCCCCGATCAGCATCCAGGCAGAACTGTCATGAAAGACTGGAGAAATGAAGTTTACCTGCTTCCAGCTTCATCTCCCGAATTTGGAAAATCCCTTCCCCAAATTTGAATTAGGGAAGGGAACTTTACCTGAACCGGAGTCTTGCTTATCCTTTCCCTTGCTCACCCTCCCCGCATATTCCTAAGGATTTCCCGGAGAGCCGGTCTTTTTCCGTACATAAGGAGATAGGCCCTGGAAAGGCGGCTCGAGAGTATGATTACGCCGTGGATTGAGAGCATCAGGATGAAAAGGCTTGCTGCGATCTGGTAAAAAGGCACTTCCGTAGCCCCGATCCGGACCAGCATGGCGACAGGGGACGTAACGGGAAAGAGGGAGAGGGAAATGGCAAGGGGACTATCGGGTTTTGTGAGCAGGAGCTGTATGAAGATTAGGGGAGCTGCGGCTGCGAAGGTGAAGATCCCGGCTACCTGCTGGCTTTCCTGAAGGGAGGAGGTCATGGCTCCGACAGCGGCCATGAGGCTTGCGAAAAAGAGGTAGCCGAAGAGGAAATAGACCACAGCCAGGAAGAGCAGGAAAGGGTCCAGGCTCAGAGGGAGGGCATACGAGGCCCCGAGAGCGACTGCGGAGATCCAGACCACGATTTGCAGGAGGCCGACTGCACCCAGGCCCAGGACCTTGCCTGTCAGGAGTTCGGTAGGAGTTGCGGAGGAAAGCAGGACTTCGATGATCCGGTTCTCCTTTTCTTCGGAAACGCCGCGGAGGAGGTAGCCGGATGCCGAAAAAATGCTGAAGAAGAGGAGGAAGGCGGTGAGGAAGGGAAGCCCAAGGTCCCCCAGGATGTCCGCAACGCCCTGTTCATTGGCTTCTCCTCCCTCCCCGATGTCGAACATCTTAATGTTGACCGGGTCCTTGACCCTCAAGAGCACGGCTTCGTCAACCTCGTCCTGCAGGAGAGAGGTGACAACGATATCGGAAAGATCTGCCGCAAGATTGGCCCTGGGTACGGTGACTCCTTTTTCGGAGACATAAAGTTCGATTACCCCGGTCTCCAGGAAGTCCTCAGGGACTACGAGATAGGAAGAGATCTCCCCGGCCCTGAGCGCCCGACTGGCTTCAGGGTTATCCTCGTACCTGACAAACTCTATTGTTGAGCTTTTTTCCCCGAAAGGTCCCACCGCAAACCCACCGTTTGTGACTTCCCCCGGAAAGTCAAAGGACCCGGTCATGTCGACGTAGCCTACGCTCTGGTCCTCGGAGGGTGTCATGCCGGCAAGCAGGGCAGGGACAAGGGTAATCGCGGCCAGGAAGACCGGGAAAATGAAAGTCATGAGAAGGAATTCCTTGCGCTTCACGGTTTTCAGGAACTCGTGCCTGGCAACCGTAAACGCCTTTCCTGAGAATTTACTCATTGGCGTTGGCCTCCACCGTTTCAATAAAGATTTCGTTCAAGGATGGAAGTGCCTGCTCGAAACGCAAGACTTCGACCCTCCGGACAAGCTCCTCCAGGATTGCCTGCGTCCCTGCCCCCTCCTCCGGAAAGATCTCCACGAATTTTTTATGCTCTTCTTCGTGCTCCACAATTCTCCTGACCCCCGGGATTCCCCTGAGCACGCTCAGAGCGTCACCTCCTGCACCGGCTTCTGCACCATAATCTGAGCCATACCCTGCGAATTCCACCAGCAGGGAATTTTTCCCGCGCTCTTTCCGGATCCCTTCCACGCTGCCGTAAAGCACCCTTCTTCCCCTGTCGACCACCAGGATCCGGTCGCAGAGTGTCTGGGCCTGTTCCATCATGTGCGTGGAGAGGATAACAGTCTTGCCGGCATTCCTGTAATCGAGAATCATGTCCTTGACAGTCTTGGTGCTCACCGGGTCAAGCCCCTAAAAGGGCTCATCCAGGACTACAAGGTCCGGGTAATGAATAATTGAAGAAAGAAACTGGATTTTTTGCTGCATCCCTTTGGAGAGCTCTTCGACCCTTTTTCCCCTGTGCTCGTAAAGCCCCAGGGACCGCAGCAGGGACTCGGCATTTACCCGGGCTTGCTTCCTGGAAACGTTCTTAAGCTGCGCCAGGTAGACCAGCATATCGACAAGTTTTGTTTTCCGGTACAGCCCCCGCTCTTCCGGGAGATAGCCGATCCGGTCCTTTCCGGCAGGGTCCAGGGACACCCCAAAAACCCGGATCTCCCCCGAATCGGGCCTGATAATATCCAGAAGCATCCTGATAAGTGTGGTCTTCCCGGCCCCGTTTGGCCCGAGCAGCCCGAAGATCTCCCCCTGTTCGACGGAGAAAGAGATGTCCCTTATGACATCTGTTCCCCCGAAGGACTTTGACGCTCCTTCAACTTCAACAACATGCATCCGATTAACTATATCCTCGTAGGGCAATAAAGTTAATTCAGTACAAAATACGAAAAAAATACCCACATGTACGACTCTCCAGGAGATACACAATGCTCCCGAAACTAATCATCCACAACAGTATCAGCCTCGACTGCTCAATAAGCGGCTTCGAAGCAAACCTCGAACTCCACTACGGGATCTTAAGCAGTTACCGGCCCGATGCCATGCTCGTCGGTTCGAAAACCGCAAAAACCGGAATCGAACTCTTCTGTGAAGAAATTCCTCCCGAAGAGGAATCCGATTTTGTAAAACCGGAAATCCAATCAGGAGACCCACGGGCCTTCTGGCTACTTGCAGACTCCCGGGGGACCCTGGAAGGGCTGCTGCACATCTTCAGGCGCTCCGAATACTGCAAGGACGTGATTGTTCTGGTTTCGGAAAAGACCCCTGAAACATACCTCGAATACCTCAAAAAGAGGAATTACGACTTCATCAGGGCAGGGGAAGCCCATGTTGACTACCGGGAAGCGCTGGAAACAGCAAACGAACGCTATGATTTCCGGCTTGTCGTCTCGGACAGCGGCGGCACGCTTAACAGCATTTTGCTGGAACAGGGTCTGGCAGAGGAACTCAGCCTGCTTGTAAGCCCGGTGCTTGTCGGGAAAGCGGGGTTAAACCTGTTCGGAAGCCTTGATAAGAGCGGAATCGGACTTGAACTTATGAAAAACGAAAGGGTGGAAGGAAATTACCTGCACCTGCTTTACCGGGTTTTGAAGTGAAAGGGGAAGCAGAAAAAGGCAAAGTGAGGAGGAAAAAAGAAGAAGGAAAAGAGAATTTGCAAGCTGAAACTGAGAGTTATAACTGCAAACTGCAAAGAAATTGAAAAATGAAATTGCAAGCTGAAAATTCAGGACAGGGTGTTAAGAGGTAACTCCCTCGTGCACGAACTTCTGGTAAACAAACTCTGAGATTGCAAACATTGGAAGTTTTGAATATTTAATAAGCATGTGTTTTTTACCCTCAGGGATATAGACGCCTATTTTTCCAGCCTCCTCAAGGGCATTATTGGCAAGGCTGTAAGTGTAAATTACACCGTCATCATGATATTCTATCTTTTCACTCACAAAACCGGTTATAATCATATCCTCAAGAATGTCACTCAAATCCCAGGAATATGGTCCGTAATGATATTCATCGAACTGAAAAAGCTTTGGAAGCTCCAGTTCTTCCTGTCCGAGAAAAACCACTTTTTGAAGTTTGGTTATTCCTCTTATTTTTCCAAGGCAAGAGAGCAGCTCAATCAAAAACCACTTTCTTGAATCGAAGATATACTCCCCGTTCATAGTTATACAGGTGAGATATGTACGCAGGGGCTTTATATCATGTTCGATTTAGTTCTGCTGCGTAGAAGAACATTATCGTATCATTGCTGAATCATTAATGTAACAGTGATAATTGCTGAATCATTAATGAAAAAGAGCTCGAAGCATAAAAGCACGAATCCATGCGTGGCATTAGGAGAAAAAAAGTGAGCCAGGCTGTCTGGCAGATGCGCAACACGACAGGGAGGGCCTGTCTTTTCAAATTTATCTAGGATAAAAGCCGGGAAAAGGGTCAAAATAAACTTTTTTAAGGAAAGCTCATGGAAGATAATTATAATTCCGGAGTGATCTGATTTTTTACGGTCTCTGGGCCACATTGGGGAAAAAATCCGGAAATAAAGCCGGTATAATCTGTTTATTCCACCAGGTTTGGCGTTGTTCAGGGAGGAAAATCCCAGGAAACCTCCATCATGATCATTAGTTACCAATTTTTAGAAAAAAGTGCTCAATGAAAAGCTATATAATCCGAGGGGATATCAGGCGCGCAGACTCCCGGAGAAAAAAAATGCCCGGGAAAGGATATTAACGGTGGAATGTGGATACGATTAAAAGATTCCTTTGTATTATATGCAATAGAGAGAACTGTTTCAGGAAAACAGCTTCAGAAGGGTGCGGAACTGAAAAACCTGCAAACCCTTCAAAGTCTGGAAAAATATTAGGCTATGCATTTTTAATTACCGGACCCCAGTTTCGGAAATATGCATTTTTAATTACCGGACCTAAGCTCCGGGAATATGCCAATTTAATTGCCGGGCCCCGGCTTTGGGAGTGAATAACTTGCTCGAAGCCCTGGTGTACGGCGCTTTTGCCGCACTGTTTTCCGGAACCGTCCTTCCTCTCCTGTACCGCAGTAAAAACGCAAGAAAGGCCTCCTTTGGCCTGTCCTTTATATCTTCAGTCCTGCTCCTGGGTTTTGCAGGGACAATCCTCTACACAGGAAAAGGAGCCCTATTTCCAGCTATCAGCTTTCTTCCGGGGCTGGACTTCACCCTGGGAGTAGACAGGCTCTCGGCAGGGTTTGTCCTGCTGATTGCAGCAGTCGTGCCCGGGGTCTCGATCTATTCCCTGGAATACACGGAACACGCAAAAAGTGAAGCCGGGAAAGACCTTCAGGCAGCCCTGACAAACCTCTTCATCCTTGCCATGCTGCTGGTCGTGCTTGCAGGCAACATGGTGGTTTTCCTCATATTCTGGGAAATCATGTCTCTCTCCTCCCTCCTGCTGGTGCTCCACGACTATTCCTCGGAGGAGAACAAAAAAGCGGGTTTCTTTTACTTCGTGATGACAAACCTGAGCACGGCATTTCTTTTCCTGGGCTTCATAAGCCTTTTCAGGCTGACCGGCTCTGCCGAATTAGGGCAGCTCGAATCGGTGGACCCCGGAGCCCTGACCCTGCCTTTCCTCTGCCTCTTCACAGGCTTCGGGATCAAGGCAGGGCTTGTACCCTTTCACAAGTGGCTCCCCTATGCCCACCCTGCAGCCCCTTCGGGGGTCTCGGCTCTCATGTCCGGGGTAATGCTGAAGGTTGCAGTCTACGGTTTCCTGCGCTTCCTGCTTGCAGTCCCCTCCCCGGAACTCTGGTGGGGCATCCTGGTCCTGACCGGGGGAAGCCTCTCGGCTCTTTTCGGGGTTATCTACGCCCTTAAGGAAAGTGACATAAAAAGGCTGCTTGCTTACAGCAGCATCGAAAATATCGGGATAATCTTCATCGGGATAGGGCTTTACGTCATCTTCGAAGCCGAAGGGCTCCCTGCCCTTGCCCTGATGAGCCTTACAGGGGCCTGCTTCCATGCCTTCAACCACGCCCTATTCAAAAGCCTGCTCTTCCTCTGCGCAGGTTCGGTGGTCCATGCCACGGGTACCAGGAACATCGAAGCTTTCGGCGGGCTGGTAAAAAGCATGCCCGTCACCTCAGCCCTTTTCCTGATAGGCTCTGTCTCGATTGCAGCCCTGCCCCCGGCAAACGGCTTTGCAGGCGAACTCCTGCTCTACCAGGCCTTTTTCCAGGCATCGGCCCTCAACGACCCCCTGCTCACCGTGCTCCTGGTAATCGCCCTTTCGGGCTTTGCCCTGGCCGGA
This sequence comes from Methanosarcinaceae archaeon, assembly GCA_013329415.1. Lineage (GTDB taxonomy): Archaea > Halobacteriota > Methanosarcinia > Methanosarcinales > Methanosarcinaceae > MTP4 > MTP4 sp9310u. The sequence continues at coordinate 9,473 of DUKH01000175.1, forward strand.
GCCCTGGCAGCAGCTCTTTTTGTAAAACTTTTCGGCATCACCTGCCTTGCCCTCCCGCGCTCCGAAGAGAGCCGGCTGGCTGAGGAAGTCCCGAGACCCATGCTCATCAGGGCAGCCGTGCCTGCAGCCTTCTGTATCCTGGCCGGGATCTTTTCAAAGCAGCTCCTTTCCCTTGCGGGCCTGGACGTCGAGTACCCGGACCTGCTCCTGCTCGGACTGCTGCTGGGATCCATATATGCAGCCCTCTTCCTGGCAGTCCGTGCAAAGGAAGATCATGAAATGGAAAAGAGACCTGCCCGGATCAGCGAGACCTGGGGCTGCGGGGCTCCCACCCTGGCACCTTCCATGGAGTACAGCTCAGCAGGGTTTTCCGAACCCCTGGTCATGATCTTCAAGAGCATATACAGGACCCGGATTATGCACAGGCCGAAGTATTTTGACGGGCAGGAAAGCCTGTTCAAAAACGGAAATGTGGAAATCCGCCTGCTCCGTTTCTTTGAGGAATACCTCTACATCCCCCCTGCCCGGGCTATTGACAGCATTTCAAAGCGGATCTCCAGACTGCAAAACGGCAAGCTTGACAGCTACGTCCTCTACGCCTTCCTTGCAGTCATTACCCTGATAATCGCCACGGGGGTCCTCGTATGAATCCTCATTCCTGCTCTTTGCCCTGTTAAACCCGGCCTTTGCCCTGCTGGCAGCCCCCCTCTACATGGCCCTGATAAGGAAAGTAAAGGCCCAAGCTCAAGGGCGGAAAGGCCCCGGAATCTTCCAGGCCTACTATGACCTGAGAAAACTCATACACAAAGAGACAATTTATTCCCCGGCCTCTTCCGGGATCATGCGGCTTACCCCATACCTCAACCTCGCAGCCCTGCTTGTCTGCTCCCTCTTCGTGCCCCTGGTCTTTGTACCGGAACCGGCGGGAGGATTCGGGAACGTAATCGTCTTCCTTTATCTCCTTGCCCTGGAACGCTTCTTTACAGCCCTTTGCGGACTTGATGCGGGAAGCGCCTTCGGGGGCATGGGGAGTTCCCGGTCCATGAGCCTGGCAGCCGTAATCGAGCCTACCATGGTGGTGGCCTTTGCCGCACTTGCCTTTGTCCTGAAGAGCCTGAACCTGCACGAGATGTTCGCCCTGACCGCAGGCTCCATCCTCCCGGTAAGCCCGACCCTTGTCCTGGTCTCTATTTCCCTTTTCATCATCCTCATCGTGGAGACCGGGAGGCTCCCCGTGGACAACCCGGCCACACACCTCGAACTCACCATGATCAACGAGGCCATGGTCCTGGAACAGTCAGGAAAGAACCTGGCACTCCTCGAGCTTTCCCATGCCCTCAAACAGCTCCTCCTCATGGGGGTCCTGATAAACACGATCCTGCCAGTGGGACTCAGCACGGAAGCCGACGCCGGAAAAATTGTGATATCAGCCCTGTCCTTCCTCCTGAAAGCCGGGGCTCTTGCCGTGGTGATCGGGCTCTTTGAATCGTCCCTTGCGAAAATGCGCCTCTTCAGGCTTCCTGCCTTTTACATGATGGCGTTTTTCTTTTCAGCCCTTACCATCCTTATCGAGGTGTTTGCATGATTGACCCGCTTTATCTCGAAGGCGTAATCAAGATCCTCTTCGTCTTCGTCCTGATCAGTGCAGCCCTGATCATCTCCACCCGCAGCCTTGCTTCGGTTCTTAATACCTACACCGTCCAGTCCTTCCTGCTTGCCGCAGTTTCCTTCCTCCTCTACCTGATAGACGGGAAAAGCGAACTCCTGCTGCTGGCAGGGCTGACCCTGGCAAGCAAAGTGCTCCTGATCCCCCATTTCATTAACAGGATCGAAGAGAAAATCAAAATAAGGAGAGATCTGGACTTCACCTATCTGGAACCCACTACCTCTCTCCTGCTGAGCATAGGCCTGATCCTGCTTTCCTATACCTTCCTTTCCCGGGTCTTCGGGGACCTTGCCCTCTCAAGGCTCTTCTTTTTCGGGGCGGTCATAGGGCTTTCCCTGACCCTCATGGGCATGCTTGTCATGTTCAGCCGGAAAAAGGTAATTACAAAAGCTCTCGGCTACCTCAGCATGGAAAACGGGGTCCTGATGCTCGGCATCTTTGTCACGGAACTCCCCTTCATCCTCGAAGTCCTGATTGTAATCGACCTGATAATTCTGGTCCTGCTGACCTCTATCCTGGCTGTGGGGCTGGACTCTAGCATCGAGGAATACAGGGCGAAAATAAGGAAACTGCAGATATGGAACGGAGGTGAAGCCCTGTGATCCGCTTCTACCTGCTGGCAATGGGGGCTTTCCTCGCCCTCGACCTCCTTCCGAAGTCGCACAGGCTCATGAATGCCCTTGCCTCAGGCAATGCCCTGCTGCACCTCGCCCTGACCTGCACAGCCCTGCTGACCCTTGACCTGCCTGTCCGGTACGGGCCGTCCCTTTACCTGGACCACCTGAACCTCTATGTGGAACTGATAACGGTCCTTGGTTTCTGCGCAGCAGCCCCCTATGCAAAAGGGTATACGGAAAGCCTGATGGAAGAGGGAGAACTTGACCCGAAGAACCTGAAACTCTTCTACCTGGCCTTCAACCTCCTGCTTGTTACAGCCACAGCAGCCCTTTTCTCGGATAACCTGGCCCTCTTCTGGATCTTTGCCGAACTTACCACGGTCTGTGCAGCCGTGCTCGTGGTGATCCTCTCGGCGCGGGAGAACATTGATGCCGGCCTGAAATACGTCTTCATAGTCTCAGGGGCCATGCTCTTTGCCTTCCTGGGGCTGATTTTCCTCTTCACTCTCTCGGCCAGGGCTCTCGGGGAAGGGACTCTCTCCTGGACAGAACTTATGGAAAACGCTTCGAGCTTTTCCCCTGCCCTCCTCCTTGCAAGCTTTGCCTTCGTCTTCATAGGCTTCGGGGCAAAGGCAGGGATAGCTCCTTTCCACACCTGGCTTCCCGACGCCTATGCAAGAGCCCCTTCGGTAAGCGCAATCCTCTCGGGGCTCATGCAGAACCTGGGGATCTACGGCATTCTCAGGACCTATGCTCTCCTCAGGGTAAGCGATTCAGCCCCCCAGGCCTCCTTCATCCTTATTGCGGCAGGCCTGTTTTCAATTGCCCTTGCGGCGTTTAGCATGCTCCAGCAGAGGAACCTGAAGAGGCTGATCGCCTTTTCAAGTGTCGAGCACATGGGGCTCCTGCTCATAGGGATAGGAATAGGCACCCCCATTGCCCTTTTCTGGGCTCTCTTCTACATGCTGGTCCACGTCCTGGTAAAAGAAGCCCTGCTCTTTGCCGCAGGCATCCTGCACAGGCAGTACGGGAGCAACATGCGCGAGGACATGAGGGACGTGTTCAAACTCCAGCCCCGCGCAGCCTGGACCCTGATCCTCGGGAGTATCGCAATCGTCGGCATGCCGCCTTTCCCGCTCTTCCCGGCAAAGTTTTTCATCCTGCTGGAAAGTGCGGAAGTTTCCCCTTACCTGACCCTGGCAGTCCTGCTCCTGCTCATCCTGGCAGCCGCAGCCTTTTCAAACTTCCTGCTGAAAGCCTTCTCGAGGGTCACCGAAGAAGGAGAAGGGGAGCACGGAAAAGAACCGGGATACCGGAAAAAAAGCTTTCAGGACCCCTATGTTGTAAGAGCAGGGATGAGGATTCCCACAGTCTTCATGCTCGCCCTTGCCCTCCTCCTGGGCCTCTGGTTCCCGGAACCGCTCAAGGTGCTCCTTGAAGCAATAGTCCTTGAACTGGGATATGTGTAAGGGGACAGTGTGTATGGATATGAAAAAGAATAAGGATACAATGGATTTGCTTTCAGAAATTTCGGAAATGGCTGGAGAAGAGCCCGAACTGCTCAACGCCCGCGCAGACGAGGCCTATGTCCGGCTTTCCGAAGCCGGGTTTGAAAGGACAGCCTTAGCCCTTGCGAAAAGGCAGTTCAGCCTCATCGGGCTATTCTGCGCAGAAGCCTTTGAGAAAGAAGAGAGTTTTAGCCTCTTTTATGCCTTCAAACAGGCAGGGAGGGTACCTGTTCTCGTCCTGGTGCGGGAAGCCGGCAGGGAAGGAAAAGTAGCTCAGGTTGCAGTGCCTTCTATTGCTGAAATATTCCCTTCGGCATCCTGGTTCGAGCGGGAAGTCAGGGACGGCTTCGGGCTTGAGTTTACCGGGGCTTTTGACACGAGACGGCTCTTCCTGCACGAGTGCTACCCCGAAGGTTTCCACCCCCTGAAAAAAGCCTTCAAAAACGGGCTAATAAGCCTTCAGAAAACCGAAGCAGGGAAGACTGAAGCCGGAACAGCTGAAGTCGGGACAAACGAATTCGGAAAGCCCGGAGAAGAATACCGGTTCAGGCAGCTGAAAGGGGAAGGCGTCTACCAGGTCCCGGTCGGGCCGGTACATGCCGGGATCATCGAGCCCGGGCACTTCAGGTTCGGCGTTATAGGCGAGCCCATCTTAAGCCTGGAAATCCGGCTCTTTTACAAGCACAGGGGAATTGAAAAACTGGCTGAGGGTAAAAGCCCTTCCGAATGCGTTGCCCTTGCCGAAGCCATAAGCGGGGATGAAAGCGCGGCAAACGCCGTGGGGTTCTGCACGGCCGTGGAAAGGGTATGCGGGATTCAGGTGCCCGAAAGGGCGGAATGCCTGAGAGCCGTACTGCTGGAACTCGAAAGGGTCTACTCTCTCCTGGGCGACCTTGCGGGCATGGCCGTGGACGTTGGTTTTTCCCTGGTGGCAAGCCCCTTCTTAATCCTCAGGGAAGAAGTGTTCAGGCAAAACGAGAAACTCACAGGTTCAAGGTTCCTGCGGGGAATAATGATACCCGGAGGGCTGAAAAAGGACATCCCTGATTCGGCTTTGAAAGAGCTACCCCCTTTCTTCGCAAAGTTTTCCCGGACTTTTGAATCGGCTTTCGAACGGGCAATGTCCTCATCCTCCCTGATCGACAGGTTCGCAACTACAGGCGTGGTAAAAAAAGGACTCATCGTGCCCCTCAACCTCACAGGCCCTCTGGCAAAAGCCTCGGGCTGCCCTGCCGATACAAGGCTTAACAGGCCTTACGGGGCCTACGGGCACTTTGCTCCGGGACCTTCCGTAAGGAAAGGAGGGGATGTGCTCTCCCGTTATGAGGTGAAAGCTGACGAGATAAGGGAATCTTTGAAGCTCATCGACTGCCTCGTAGAAAAAATGCCTGAAGGCCCCATGTTTGCAGGAAATGTCCCTGAGGCAGGCGAAGAAACCGGGTACGGCAGTTTAAGCACTTCCAACACTTCCAACACT
>DUKH01000175.1:15053-29837 GCA_013329415.1 Methanosarcinaceae archaeon
TCCAACACTTCCAACACTTCCAGCACTTCCAGCACTTCCGGTCGTTCCGGCTATGCCCTGACCCTGGTGGAAGCCCCCAGAGGGCAGAACCTGCACTGGGTCTACCTGAAAAACGGGCTTGTCGACCGCTACAAGGTCAGGACCGCCTCCTTTTGCAACTGGCAGGCCATCGAACATGCAGTACTCGGGAACATCATTCCTGACTTTCCCGTTATCAACAAGAGCCTGAACATGTCATATGCAGGGACCGATCTTTGAACAGAAGTGCCTTTGAACGCAGCGATACCCGTAAAAGCGATGAACACGGTAAAAAATCAAGAAATGCAGTGAGGTCTGAGAATGATAAACCCGCTTTCCCTTTTCCTCCGTCCGAAGGTGACGGAGACTTTTGAATTCCGGGATGAGGAACTCGAAACCCTTGGGGCCGAAATCAAAAAAGAAATGCCTAAAGTCTTCGGACGCAGCCTGGCAATCCGTGAACTTGACTCGGGCAGCGATAATTCCACGGAAATAGAAATCTCAAACCTGGGAACCCCGTACTACGACGTGGAAAGGTTCGGGATCTCCTTTGTGGCATCCCCACGGCACGCCGACGTCCTGCTGGTAACCGGGGCAGTCACCCTGAACATGGCCGAAGCCGTGAAAAAGACCTATGAAGCCATGCCTTCCCCCAAATTCGTGGTCGCAGTAGGGGACGATGCCTGTGACGGGGGGATTTACCGGGGCTCCTATGCCGTGCTCGGCGGCGTGGATAAGGTCCTGCCTGTGGACATGAAAATCCCCGGAAACCCACCTTCCCCAAAAGAAATCCTGAGAGGGCTGCTTGCCCTGACAAAAAAAGCCTCGGAAAAAGAACCAAAAAAACGCACATGAAATTCTCTGAATAACAGGCACAAAGAAATGAAAGTACACGTCAACTTTCATTCCAAATAAGATGCTTTATTCCTTTCCTGCCTGGCCCTCAGGCATAAGGAAGGCCTGATAGAGCGCAACCTCACCATAATCCGGAAAAAACTGGAAGTTCTGGATACTTTCTTCGAAGAACACGGAGAACTTTTCCAGTGGGTAAAGCCTGGAGCGGGGCCTATTGGGTCCCCTCAAATAAAGTTTGGGAGAAACGCGGAGGAATTCTGCGTAGATGTCGTGGAGAAGCAGGGAGTCATGCTGCTTCCGGGAACTGTTTATGATTTAGGGGAGCGGAACTTCAGGCTGGGGTTCGGCAGGAAAAACATGCCGGAAGCGCTGGAAAAATTGGAAGAGTACATAAAGAAAAATTTATAAATAAAGACCCATATTAATCGAGTGTCCCGGACCAGGTAGTCCGGAGGCTTTTCATGTCAGGACATTCACTTTCGATTCAGGAAATAGAAGCCCTGGGCTACTACGATTTCATGAGCTACCTGGAAGTGCCCTACTTCCAAGCAGGGGGCCTCGTTTCCACGGAAAAACTGGCAGAACTCTGCCGGCTTGACAGGGATAAAAAGGTACTGATGGTCGGATGTGGCGCGGGTTTTTCTGCCTGTTACCTCGCAAAGAAAGTAGGCTGTTTCGTGGTGGGAGTCGATATAGCAGGCCTTTCCATCAAGAAGGCAAAGGAAAGGGCAAAAAAAGAAGACCTGGAAGAGATAACGGATTTCCGGATAGGAGACGCCTATGCCCTGCCCTTTGAAGCCGGAACTTTCGATGCCGTTATTACCGAGTTTGTCTCCCAGTTCCTTGACAGGGACAGGGCCTTCAGGGAATTTGCTCGGGTTTTGAAACCCGGAGGCTCCCTGGGAATCAATGAAATGTACAGGGAAAAAGAAATTCCCCCTAAACCCGCAGAAAAGATAAAACATGCAGAGGACATTTTCAGCGAAATAACCGGACTTCCCTTTACCCTCCCGACCCCTGAAGAATGGGAAAAGGGGCTCGAAGAAGCAGGGCTGAAGAACGTCCGGGTCAGGAAATACAGGCCCACGGCAAGCCTGGAAGAGGCAAAGAAGCTTATCCGGGCAATGGGCGGGGTCCTGGAGTTTTCCCGGTACTTTTCCAGCGTTGCAGTGAAAATGATAAAGTACACGCTGATCAGCAAAAAGACCAGGTACAGGTTCAGGCGGCTCGGGGAAGGAAAAAGATCCTGCTAAGGAAAAAGTCAACCGCAAGGTATGTGGGTTATGTGCTTGCTACGGGAACAAAGCCCGAAAAGTGACTGGAAGGAAACCTGTAAAGTAAAGATATAAAGTAAATATATAAAGTAAAAATGTAAAGTAAAAATGTAAAGTAAACTGAAAATTAGGGGTAAGGGCAAAACCCCAAAGTAAATTGTTGATAAACCCTAAGTAAATTGTTGATAAACCCTAAGTAAATTGCTGATAAACCCGAAGCTAATTGCTGACAAAACCGGCTCAATTAAAAAAAAAGGAAAGTAAAGAAAAAGGAGCAGGAAATTGTCCGGGACTGTGAAAAAATAAATGTTTTTTGGAAAAGGATATAAGCAATCAATTGGAAAACTTAGAGCATTAATTATTCAAGAAGTTACCGGTGGGGTATTCAGGAAATGAAGCCGGGACTTCAAATTAGGCAAAACGGGTTTTGGGAAAAATGAAGGGAAATCACCTCCGGCGTATTCACGAGGTTCCCGGGGAGGTAGACTTGCATGAAGATTTCACTTATTGATCTGGCATTTCTTTCTGAAAAAAGAACTAACGTACTGCGCCTGCTGGAAGATGGGCCAAAAACCAGTGACGAGATAAAAAAAGATCTGAACGTCAGCTCTACGTCAATTATGCCCCAGATAAAGAAATTAAAAGAAGGCCACATGATCACTCAGGAAAACGACAGGTACCAGCTCTCGGAAATGGGGGAGATAGTTGTCGAAAAGATGGGACCCCTCTTAAATACGGTGAGGGTTTTCGAAGAAAATTACGATTACTGGGTAAACCACGACCTGAGCGCAATTCCTGAAGACCTTCTTAACAGGATCGAGGAACTGGGAAACTATTTCCTGCTCGAACCCGACCTTAACAGGCTCTTTGAAGTGCCTGAAGACTTTAAGAAAAACCTTCTGGAATCCAGGCGCGTCATGGTATTCCTTTCTTATTTCCACCCCCTTTATCTTAACCTGTATTCCGAACTGGCACGAAAAGGAGCGGAAATGTACCTCATCCTGACAGAACCGGTCTTTGAAAGAATGAAAAAAGACTACACCGAAGACCTCCAGGAGCTTCTGAATTCCAAAAACACGGAAATTTACATTTGCGACAAGAAAATAACCCTGAAAAACGTTGTAACCGACCGTTTCTGTTCACTGGTACTCTTTGACAGAAAGGGGAAATTCGACCATCAGCGCCTGATGAGCTTTGACGAAAGCGCACTGGAATGGTGTGAAGAACTCTTCACTCATTACAAGGATATGTCTATACCCCTTGAAAAGCTCTGAAGAGGTATAAAAAATAGAAATCCCCTTGATTTCCGATTTGATATCAACCGGATCTCCGGATTTGTTGTAACCGGAGTATACAGGTGTTTAATTTCCGATTTGATATCAATTGGAGTTCACCGGTTTTTGATTCGAATGGATTTAATCACCTGTTTAACCGGGACAGGGGGTGCAAATACCTGGTTCTCACAAGAGATGCCAGGAGTCCTGTCCTCAATCACTAAGATATTTGTCAATCAGTGTCCTGAACTTGTTTATATCAATGGGCTTTGAGATGTAATCAACACATCCCTTTTCTATGAAGTGTTCCTCACTTCCCTTCATTGCATGGGCAGTTACCGCAATCACCGGGATGTCGGCGGTGGCAGGGTTCTGTTTTATCCTTTCAAGCACCTCGAGCCCGTCCATTTTCGGAAGCTGCATGTCCAGGAGAATGATGTCGAATGTGTTCTCATCGAGGCACTCGAGAGCCCTTATCCCGTCCTCCGCTCCGGTTACGCTGTGCCCGTAGAATTCCAGCAGATCAAGTATCAATTCCATATTCATGGGGTTGTCTTCAACAATCAGAATCTTTTTCATCGTTATGCCTCTTAAGCATAGTTAGTTGTTTTATCCTGTTAATTAACTCTTTTCTTCCGAAAGTGCCTTTCTTCATGATAGAGAGCAAATGGTCCTGCATTTCATTGTTCAATTCTTCAATATTCTTTTCATCAAACTCCCCTGCCGTACAGACAATCAGGGGGACATCCCTGGTCCCCGGGTCGCCCCTCATATGAGAAATTACGTCAAAACCGGACACATCCGACATCATGAGGTCGAGGATGAGGATGTCAGGCCTGTCCGAAAAGAGCCTGTCAAGGCCCTCCTGCCCCCCGTAAGCTTTCAAGACCTCAAAACCTTCGGGCTCGATCATCGAGTTCAGCAGTTCCACGGCGTCTTCGTCATCATCCACGATAAGGACCTTCAGAGTATCGAATTTGAACTTCTGCCTGATTTCTTCCAGGGAAGTAAGGAGTTCAACCTTTTTAATGGGTTTTGTAAAGGAATACAGAGCGCCGAGGGCAATTCCAAGTTCATTTTTATCGACCATGGAGATGATCAGTACCGGGATCCGGGCCGTTTCGGGGTCATTTTTCAGCTGCCTCAGGACGAGCCAGCCATTGGTATCGGGGAGGAAGACGTCAAGGGTTATAACATCGGGTTTCAGTTTCTTTGCAACCGGCAAAACATCTCTTCCCAGATACACCGGAGCTACGCGGTAGCCAGCATCTCCCAGAACAAGGGCTAGGAGTTCATTTGAATTATTGTCATCGTCAACAACCAGGACGAGTTCCCCTTCATCCCCGCTTTCTGGACAAATTATTGTAGGAAGTTCCACATCATGCCCGGAAGTTTCCACGGATTCTTTCACAGAAAGGGCGGCTTTCTTGTTCATTTCAAACTCCAGGAGCACTTCCTCGAGTTCAGGGTTCCCGGCCTTCCTGATTTCTTCTGGCTTTTTAACCGGGATTGATAAAGTAAAAGTACTCCCTTTCCAAAGTTCGCTTTCGACCCGGATCATCCCCCGGTGCAATTCTACGATTTTCTTTACAAGAGCAAGTCCGAGCCCGATCCCACAGTACTGCCTGGAAGCAGAGGCGTCGATCTGGGTAAAGGGCTGGAAGAGTTTTTTCTGGTCTTCGCGGGAGATTCCGATCCCGGTATCCGTAACCGAGATGAGGGCATAATCTCCCGTTTTTTTGCAGTGGATAGAAACTTTTCCCCCATCAGGGGTGAACTTGATTGCATTGCTCACGAGATTGTAGAGAATCTGGATCAGACGGTTCCTGTCAGCTTCAAGGTTGCTAAAGCCAGCCTCTATGGTGAAGGTCATATCAAGGGACCTGGACAGGGCAAGGGGATTAAGCACGGTCCTGGCGTCCTCAAACACGGCGGCAAGGGAAAATTCACTGTAATGCAGGTCCATTTTCCCTGCCTCGACCTTTGAAAGGTCAAGAATATCATTGATCAGTTCAAGCAGGTTTCTGCCGCTGCGTGAGATATTGTTTATGTATTTCAACTGCCTTTCGTTGAGTTCCCCGAAGACCCTCTCGAGCAGGATATCCGAGAAGCCTATGATAGAATTAAGAGGGGTCCGCAGTTCATGGCTCATATTTGCCAGGAACTCGCTCTTGGCCCGGCTGGAATCCTCAGCCTCCAGCTTTGCACCGAGCAACCTTTCTTCCGAACGCTTGTGGGCGGTGATGTCAAGCCCTGTTTGCAGGACCCCCGTAAGCCTGCCTTCTTCATCCTTTATAGGGTTAGCCCGGACCATCCAGACCTTTCCGTCCGGGAGGCTTATCTCCCCAACTTCTTCCTTCCCGGAACTGAGCGCCAGCCACACGGGAGAGCCGGAGCTGTCACTTTCACAGAGTAAACAGACCTTCTCAAACTCCTGCCCCACGATATCCTCAAGTTTCATCCCCAGATAGTCCAGAGAAGCTTTGTTCGCCCAGACAATCCTGCATTCGGGATCCATAAAAACAAGTAATTCACTTAAAGAGTTCAAAATGACCTTCTTTTCGTGTTCCTGAACCTTAAGGTCGTCAGAAGCTGCGCTCAAACTTTCAAGCATCCCGTTTATCCCGCAAGCAAGCCTCGAAAGTTCATCGTCCCCTTCCACCGAAAGCCGTTCGGTGTAATCCCTTTCCTTTCCGACTTTATCTACGAAACCGTCAATAGCAACGATACGGGACACAAACTCCCTGTCCATCAAAAACTTGCAGCCGCCGCCTACCAGCAGGCCCGCAAATAGGAGAAAAAGCACAATGTAGCGGAGGGACCTTTGCCCCTCGGCGTAGATACTCCTGTCCATGTCCGCCCGGACCATGACCGCAGGTTCGCCTGTGAGGTCATTTAGCACGAAGTATCCGACTACCTTCCCATCGATTATCGTGTGCATGCAGGTCTGCCCGTCACTTTCAAAAAAAGCTTCCTGGAAATTGGCAGGCACACTATCAAGCCTGTAGAGCATCAGAGGGTTACCGGTAATTTTTTGGACGGATTCAACAAACCCCGCATCCAGGTCCCTGCCTATGATGAGAGTCCCCAGAACTGCCTCTTCGCCCGGAAACCCGGGGATGGGACGGCAGGAGAGGATCACAGGCCCGTTTTCGAGCATAAGCAACCCCCTTACCTCATCGGTGGAAGTAGGGCAAAGGAGGGTACCGTCATTTATTTTCCGCTGGAGTTCGGGAGGCGCAAGACCACCATTCAAGCGATCGGAATCCGAAAAATATGAGTAAAGTACATCCCCTGAACCGTTAACAAAAAAGATGAGGTCATACCCACCTAAAGAAAAAATATCGTCGGGCAGGGTTCCATTAATATTCCCGGAGTAGGAACTCTGCATAAAAGCCCGGACCTCGGCCCTGGACGAAAAGGCAACGTTAGCCTCATCGAGTTTGAGTATCTGCGAATCAATGACATTTTTCGCATTTTCCACCTCATCAATCGCTTCCCGTGCCTCCAGGTCGGAAAAGCTGGAGTCAAGAATACTCTGGGAGGCGAAAATAACAACTGAAATCAATAAGGCAAAAATCACGTAGATAATAACCAGTACCTTTTTGCTAACATTCATGATATAAACTCTGGAGGTGGGTGCATGGCCGAATATTTTGTACAACGGGAGTTGAAGATTTCATACAATGGAAGTTGAATACTTTATGCAGAGAAGCTTTTTTACACAAGAAAATTGAGAGCATTTATACAGAGGGAATTGATCACCCGTATAAAGGAGATGTGATAATTCCAAATTGAGATGTGATGATTCTAATTTGATATCAATATAAATATTTTTTGTGTATAACATAGTATAAAAAATTATTTGATTACTAGCGTTAATGGCCCTGTTAAACTCTTTTTTGTTATAAAAAACAATTAAAAAAAATATACACCAATATGAAAGAAAAAAGGGAATGAGTAGAAAATAATTTAGAACTAGAGGAACTCACCACCTGAAAAAGCGAGAGACCCAGCCCACGTTCTTTCTGAGAGCGTATTTCCTGAGTTCGTCAACTGTAAGGAGGAAGAGGGCAAAGGGAAGAGCGAGCAGCAGGTATTTGAAATCAATAGGAGAGGTATTGAAAATCAGGTGGGCCAGGGGGCTCCAGATAATAAAGGAGAGGATCAAAAGCTCGCTCACAATACCTGCCAGTACATACCGGTTTTTGAAAAGACCTTTGGTGAAGACCGACTGTAACCGGGTCCTGGAGGTGAAGACGTTTGCAATCTGGCAGATAATCACCGCCGAAAAAAAAGCCGTAATCGACTGCATGTAGAGGGGATTACTGTTTGCAAGCTGTTCCCCGAAACTCCAGCCCCCGCCGAAAAGGACGGCGAAGTAGCAGAAAAAACCGGCAGCTGCCTCTATAGGCCCTTTTATCCCGTAGGAAGTGAAGAGCACCTGGGAGGTAAGCAGTTTTTCGTCCCTGGACCTGGGAGGCCGCCTCATAATATCACCCTCCCCCTTTTCCACACCCAGGGAAAGGGCAGGCAGGATATCGGTCCCCAGGTCAATTGCCAGGATGAGCTGCACGTTCATAGGGAGAGGCAGGGCGAAGAGGACGATGGCGATAAAAGGCAGGATTTCCGGGATATTGCTGGTAAGGATGTAAGCAATAAACTTTTTTATATTATCAAAGACGGTCCTCCCCTCTTCCACCGCATTCACAATGGTGGCAAAGTTGTCGTCCAGAAGCACCATGTCCGCAGCTTCCCTGGCAACATCGGTGCCGCTGCCCATAGCAACCCCCATGTCCGCATTCTTGATTGCGGGGGCGTCGTTGACCCCGTCTCCGGTCATGGTGACGATTTCCCCTTCGGCCTGGAAGAGTTGCACGATTTTCAGTTTCTGTACGGGAGAGGTCCGGGCAAAGACTATACTCTTCTTTTTCAACCGCTCCGCAAGTTCTTCTCTGGAAAGAGCTTTCAGCTCGTCCCCCGTGATTATTTCCAGGGCTTCGGAATCCGCAAGCCCCACTCCCCTGGCAATGGACTCTGCCGTTACGGGGTGGTCCCCTGTAATCATGACTACCTTGATCCCTGCAGCATGGCACTTTGCAATAGCCCCTTTTGCTTCGGGGCGCGGGGGGTCCACAATCCCGATGAAGCCCAGGAAAACGAAACCTTCAGTGTACTCTTCCGGCTTTTCCGCTTCCCTGTAAGCAAGAGCTATCACCCGCTCTCCCCTCTCCGCCATCCTCAAATGCCGGTCCAGCAGTGCTTCTTTCTCCCTTCTGCGAAGTTCCCTCGGCCCACCGCCCTCAATTATAGAATCACACATCTCAACCACAATTTCCGGAGCCCCTTTAAGGTAGGATTCAAGCCCGCCTTCGGGAGTACGGCAGAGGACTTCCATCCGCTTGGTAAGAGAATCAAACGGGAATTCTTCCAGCCGGGGATAATTAACGTTGAGTTCCTTCAGGTCCGTAAAGCCGTTTGCAAAGACCAGGATGGCTCCTTCGGTGGGGTCCCCCGTATATCCCGGTGCCCTTTCCGAAAACCTCGCATTGTTACAGAGCCCGGCGACCCGCAGGAAAACAGGAGGAAGCTTTGAGGGGTCCCATCCAGAACCCGGCAGACCTTCGCCGGAAAGCACCTCTCCCCCAGCAGGAATTTTTCCGGCGTTTACACCTGATTCCTGCCCTGCCGCATCCTCTGCTGAACCTTCTGGCTCTTCAGGGTCCACATCTTCAGACCCGATGATGAGGGAGTGGACAGCCATTTTGTTTTGGGTCAGGGTCCCGGTCTTATCCGTACAGATAACCGTGGTCGAACCCAGGGTTTCCACGGACTCGAGCTGTTTTATCAGGGCCTTTCTCTCGGCCATGCGGCGAGAGGCAAGGCTCAGGGCAAGGGTAACTGTTGGCAGGAGCCCTTCAGGGACATTGGCGACGATGATCCCGATGGCAAAAATAAGGCTCGCAAGGAAGATGTCCTGAAGGAAAAAGGCAAGCAGGAAAAAGGTTACCCCGAGGAAAATCGCTATTGAGGAAATTACCTTTATGAAATGGTTGAGTTCCTTCCGGATAGGAGTGTCCACGGCAGAAGTCTGTTCGGTCAGGGTAGCCAGGTTCCCGATCTGGGTATGTGCTCCCGTCCCGAACACGATAGCTTTTCCGTTTCCACTCTGCACCAGGGTCCCGGAAAAAACCATGTTCCTGCACTCCAGCATTTCCGGATGGGTGCAATTAAGAGAACGCAACTGCGGTTCGGCTTCCCCGGTGAGAGCGGAATTGTCTACTTTCAGGGAATTGGCCTCTATCAAACGCCCGTCTGCCGGGACCTTGTCCCCTTCCTCAAGAAGGATCACGTCCCCGACAACCAGTTCCGAAGCCAGGACGTCAAGGACCGTTCCCCCCCCCCTTAAAACCCTTGCATGGGGCGGGATAAGCTGCCGGAAGCTTTCCATGGTCTTTTCGGCCTGGTACTCCTGGATAAAAGTAAAGGTCCCGTTCAGGACCACGACCCCCCCGAGAGCTACCCCTATATATAGATTACCCTGTCCGGGGTCCAGATACTCGGCTAAGAAAGAGAGAAGGGCTCCTATGGCCAGCAGAATGGAAAAGAAATTCCGGAATTGCCGGAAGTATTTTCGGGCTATACTTTCTTTCCCCGTATCTTCCAGGACGTTGGGACCGCAGTCCCGCAAGCGACGGGCAGCCTCCCGTCCCATGAGCCCGTTTTCATCCGTCCCGAACCTCTCCAGGAATTCCGGGAGGGGAATCCTGTGTTCATCGCCCCGGGGAGAGCACAAAGCTTCCCTCTCTTCAGCCGCTGCCGACTCCATCGTACCCCCTATATTCAATGCCGCACAGACATATAAGCTTGACACTTCGAAAAAAAGAGGGGGAGGGAGCTTGAAATGCCCGGGCAGCCAGGTCAAAAATTTTCACCGCATTTATCAGAAACAGGGCAAAAAAAATTCCCGTCAATTATGTTTTATAACTTGCTAACGAAAAATAACCCCTACTCAATGCGAAAATAGAGGGTTGAGAATTCATTTTACGCTCAGGTTCTCAGCTCTGTGCAAGCGAACATGAAAAGGAGCATCATAAGGCTTTGTCCTGCGCCTTTTCCTCTACATATATTCCATGGTTTTTAATAATGTTTGAGGACTCAGGAGTTTAAAAGCCCTGAGTATGAAACATTTTGGATTGAAAAGGTCTATATAATATCGTACAGTAGAAAATAAAATTGCAAATATAATTAAAATAAATGTAATAAGAAATAAATAAAAAAGGTATGACCGATTATGAGCGAATTTACACTTAAAACGAGACTGTTAGCCGCCCTGAAAGGCGAAGAAGTTGACAAGGTACCTGTTTGTTCCGTTACCCAGACCGGAATCGTAGAACTCATGGACGAAGTCGGAGCACCCTGGCCGGAGTCCCATACCGATGCCGAACTTATGGCAAAGCTGGCCCTCGCAAACCACGAGCTCAGCGGGCTCGAAGCTGTCAGGGTCCCCTACTGCCTGACCGTCCTTGTAGAAGCCATGGGCTGTGAAATCAACATGGGTACCAAGAACAGACAGCCCTCTGTCACCGGACACCCCTACCCCAAGAGCCTGGATGACGCAGCAATTCCCGAAGACCTTCTGCAGAGAGGAAGGATTCCGGCAGTGCTCGAAGCCATCAAGATCGTCAGGGAAAAGGTCGGCCCCGATGTACCTATCATCGGCGGTATGGAAGGCCCAATCACCGTTGCCTCCGACCTGGCAAGTGTAAAGTCCTTCATGAAATGGTCCATCAAGAAGCCTGAACTCTTCGAACAGGTTCTGGACCTTGCAACCGAAGCCTCCGTCATCTACGCAAACGCAATGGTCGAAGCAGGCGCAGACATCATCTCCGTTGCAGACCCTGTCGCCTCCCCTGACCTCATGAGCCCGGACTCCTTCAAGCAGTACCTCCAGCCCAGGCTGCAGAATTTCTCATCTAAAGTGGACTCCGTGACCATTCTCCACATCTGCGGGAACGTAAACCCTGTCATTAGCTACATGGCAGACTGCGGCTTTGAAGGACTCAGCGTCGAAGAAAAGATCGGAGACGTGAAGAAGGCAAAGGAAGTCATCGGAGACAGAGCAAGGCTCGTCGGAAACATCTCCAGCCCCTTCGTCCTCCTGCCCGGACCCGTTGAGAAGGTCAACGAAGAAGCCAAGAAGGCCCTTGCAGACGGCATCGATGTACTCGCCCCTGGTTGCGGAATTGCTCCGATGACCCCGCTCGAGAACATCAAAGCCATGGTCGCAGCAAGAGACGAATACTACGCCTGAAACGGCAAAAACGTTTTCTTTTATTTTTTTGCGGGCAGGCCCCCGGGGTAAAACCGTCTCATGCCCCGGGGACCATTGCCCGGTTCTTAACATTTTTTTTAAATTTTGCCGGGGATTAAAATATCGGATGAGGTGTCCGGAATTGCAGGCTTTGCAGGCTTTGCAGGCTGACAATCCAGGCAAATAATTACATTGTAACTCACAAGGGAAATTAATTCAGAATTACACTTACTCATATTTATTAAAAGTTCATGAATGCTTGAGCGCTTTCATGAGAAACAGTGTCTCAGATTTTTTCAGGAGGAGGTTAAAATATGAGAACAGGCGTTGCAATCGACCTTGGAACCAGCGGTTTCAGGGCACAGAAAATTGATCTGGAAAGTGAAACGATTCTAAAAACAGTCATAACCCTGCGAAACCCCCTGCCGGGCGCAAACGTGATGGACCACCTGGATTTTGCAATCCACTACGGACAGGACAAAGCCCACGGTCTCTCAGCAACCGCGGTCAAGCACATCCTTGAGGAACTGGAAGTAAAGCCTGAAGAGCTGGAAAAATTCTCAATCTGTGGAAACCCGATCCAGCTATCCATCTTTCAGGAAATTCCCATCGAAGACCTGGCATATGCAGGAGAGCGCAAGAAACAGAAATACCACATTGAAGAACAGAACCGGGACGCCCGGATAATTCCTCTGGCCGAAATCGAAGGCTTCGAGGAATTCGAGAACTGCAAGCTCTACGTTCCCCCTGCAATCAAGCACGAGGTAGGTGCCGATGCTCTGGCTCTCATTGAGAAATCAGGGATGCTCGAAAGAGACGAAATTGCAATCGCAACCGACTACGGGACAAACGCCGAAATGGCCCTGAAGGCAAACGGGGTCATCTACACGGGCTCGGCAGCTGCGGGTCCTGCTCTCGAAGGTCAGGAAATTGAGTTCGGGTCCATTGCCTCCCCCCATACGATCAGCGATGTTGAGTTTGAAGGTGAAAATCTCCGCTGCTATGTCCTTGATAAGGAAATGAGTACCGTAAAAGGAGACCTTGTAGACCCGAAGACCGGGGATGTAGTGGAAAAGGGAGATGTAAGGGCAAAGGGCATCACAGGAACCGGCGTCATTGCCCTCATAGAAGCAGGGATGCGGAACAAACTGATAACACTCCCAAAGATCCTGACCCCGGGCAGTGCCATCCACCTCCAGGACGGGATCAAGTTCACGGAAAAAGACCTGATCGAAGCCGGAAGAGCCATCGGGGCAATCCGGGCAGGGCACATAACCCTTTGTGCCGAAGCCGGCATCGAGATGGAGGACCTGAAAATCGCCCACATGTCAGGAGCTGCCGGGACATATATGGACGCCGCAAAGGCCCACCAGGTGGGAATGATCCCCTATAACGCAGGTTATGTCTCCCAGATAGGAAACACTTCCCTGACCGTGGCCCGGGAGATCCTGATCTCGGAAGACAGGCTCTGGGAACTGCAGAAAATTGCAAAAGAGATCGTCGGGACCCACGTGATGTTTGCAACCTCGGAAGCTTTCAAGGAAGCCTACATGCTGGAACTTGCCTACTGGAACGAAGGCATGATGTTCAAAATGCATAAGAAATTCCTGAAAAAGAAAAAACTCCCCATGCTTGACGAACCTTCCCCCATTCTGAAAATTGACCGCCAGGTCGAAAGGGACATCCCGGAACTGGGCAGAGAAGGCCTGCACGTGCTCGAGAAAGTAGGGACACACCTTACCATGGTCATCGAGGGCTGTGAAGGCTGCCACAAATGCGTAAAGGTCTGCCCGAACGGCGCCCTCAGGGTTGAAGACGGCGGGGCGGTAAGGATAAGGACCGACCTTTGCGACGGAGCAAACTGCCAGCGCTGCCTCCATGCCTGCCCGGAAGACAGGTTCAAGTGGGAAAACCTGTCAGTGGCAGGGAACTGAGCAAAAGCTAAGAAAAGCTTATTGGAGCTGAAAAGTAAGTACTTTAAATAAAACGGAAGGTATGGAGGAAAATAAAATGCAGGTTATTGTGGTGGGAGGATTCCTGGGAAGCGGGAAAACTACCACTATTATCAATATGGGGAAATACCTCGCAGATCGGGGAAAAAAAGTCGCCATTATAGTAAATGAGATCGGAGAGATCGGAATTGATGGGGATGTAATCGACCGGTTCGGATTCGACTCGAAGGAAATCACAAACGGATGCATCTGCTGCACCCTAAAAGTGAGCATGAAGACAACCGTGACCCTTCTTGCAAAAGAATACAAGCCCGACATACTCCTGGTAGAACCCACGGGAATCGCTTTCCCCCATGTAATTAAAGAAGATATCGAACTTATGAACCTGGGAGAAAGCGTAACAGTTGCCCCCCTTGTCACTCTGATTGACGGGAGCCGCTTCAAGCATATGATGAAGGAAGTAAAAAACTTCTCCATGCGGCAGATAATTGATGCGGAGATTCTCGGGATCAACAAAGTGGACCTTATAGAGCCTATCAGGGTTCCAATCCTTGAAGCTTCGATCCAGCAGCTGAACCCCAAAGCAAAGGTAGTCCAGTTATCCGGAAAAGCAATGGACGAGAGGTTTGAGGGCCTGATGCAAATGCTGCTCCCCGAATTCGCCGGGGAAAAGCCAGAAGAGATCGAAAAACCTCCGGAAGAGGAAAAAGCCCCCGCAGAAAAAGTTCCTGCAAAGGAAGTAACCAAATCCCCTGCAGCTCCCGGAGAAGCCGAAAGTTCCATCGAAGCTTCGGGCGTCGGGAGCTATGCTGTGGAATTTGCGGTAGAACAGCAGAACATTAACAGTGAAGCTTCCAGAGAAATAACAACCGAGCTGATGAAAAGGATCAAAACAAAAGTCCTTGACCTCAACCCCGAGTTCATAGGGCACATCAAGCTCTTCCTGGACAACGGCACGGAAACCGTGAAACAGAGCGTAACCATCTACTCCGAAGAACCCCAGGAAGATATAGTAAACTCAAAACCCGACGCAAAACCTTCCTTGAAAGTCCTCTCCGCGGTATCAAACGTGAAGACAGAAAACCTCTTCGATGCCG
>DUKH01000004.1 GCA_013329415.1 Methanosarcinaceae archaeon
CCTCACCTTCCTCATCTCCCTCGCCTTTCCCATCTTCCGCCCGATATCGTATTTCTGATCTACCTCATCTCCCTCGCCTTTCCCATCTTCCTTCTTTCGCTTATTCAGGCCAACTCCTTCTGGATCTTCTCAAGGGCTGCAAGCCGCTGTTCCACCGGAGGATGGGTGGAAAAGAGGTTCATGAAAGAAGAGCCGGAAAGGGCCGGGATAATGAAAAAGGCATTCATCCCCTCGACCTTCCGGAGGTCTTCCGTGGGGACCTTCTGCATCACCCCGCTGATCTTCATCAGGGCGGAAGCCAGGTTCGAAGGCTGCCCCGTGATAACTGCCGAGCCCCTGTCTGCAGAGAACTCCCGGTAGCGAGAAAGGGCACGGATCAGCAGGAAACTGACAAACCAGACGAAAACCGAAACAAACCAGACCAGCAAAATGCTCCCGCCTTCCCGTCTCTGCCCCCCACTTCCGAAGTAGAGGCTGTAGCGGACAAAATAGAACGCTATGGTAGAAATAAAACTGGCAATGGTCATAACCATCACGTCCCGGTTCTTGACATGGCTCAGTTCGTGGGCAAGCACGGCTTCGAGTTCGGCAGGGGTCAGTTTGTCCAGGATCCCGGTGGTGACCGCAACCACGGCATTACTGGGGCTCCTGCCGGTGGCAAAGGCGTTAGGGACCGGAGTATCCACAATGGCAACCCTCGGCTTCGGGATATCGGCAATAGCACAGAGCCTCGTGATCGTTTCGTGCAGGCGGGGAGCCTCAATTTCGGAAACAATATGAGCCCCTGTCGTCCAGAGTACCATCCTGTCCGAGTAAAAGTACTGGAGTGCCATGAAAGACCCTATAAAGAGCAGCATGAACGTGGGCGGTGCCCCGGAGTAAGAGAGAAACACCAGGAAAAAAAGATAAACTGCCGCCAGAAGAAACATCGTAAAAAGCATCCTGCCCTGTAGACCCCAATCCTGTTCCCATTTCCGTTTCATGGATTTCCCCCCGGTTATTTTCGTGCATCAGCAATTTTGCCGATGTAATTTTTCGTTATATTTTTGTTTATATTTTATTCGTCATCTTATTTGAACCAGAACCTCAGGAGGGTCATGTAAGCAAGTTGTAAAAAAAGCTGTAATCGCAATGTCAATGTGTATATAAATGAGCTGTAATCGCAATGTCAATGTGTATATAAATGAGCTGTAATCGCAATTACCAGAGTCAAGTCATACCCGGCGATCCAACCCCTCAATCAATGAAAACACCGATATCTTTTTTATCATAAAGGAATTCAAAAGATTCAGGAAAAAATTCGAATACCTTTGTTTTTCTGATAATAAAAAATTGATTAAAGGTCCAAGCCATGCAAAACATCCTCTCAGTCCAGTCCCTTACAAAAAAATTCGACGACTTCACCGCCGTGAACAGCATCAGCTTCGACGTCGAAGCCGGCTCGATCTTTGCATTTCTCGGGCCGAACGGCGCAGGGAAGTCCACGACGATCAAAATGCTCACAACCGTCCTGAAGCCCACAAAAGGCGAGATACGGATTAACGGTTTCAACGTGCTAAAAGAACAGGACGAAGCCAGGGCATCTTTTGGGATCGTTTTCCAGGACCAGAGCCTGGACGACGAGCTTACGGCTTACGAGAATATGACCTACCATGCGGTGATCTACAAGGTCCCGAAAAAAGAAAGGGACGAAAGGATCCGAAAAGCCCTTGAAATTGTGGGGCTCTGGGACAGGCAGAAGGATTTCGTGAAAACTTACTCAGGGGGGATGAAACGCAGGCTTGAGATTGCGAGGTCGCTTGTCCACTACCCGAAAATCCTTTTCCTGGACGAGCCCACGGTCGGCCTGGACCCCCAGACGCGAAAAGCCATCTGGAGCCATATCCAGACCCTTAACAAAGAAAGAGGCATGACAATTTTCCTGACAACGCACTACATGGAAGAAGCCGAAGCAATCGCAGACAAAATCGCAATCATAGACCACGGGAAAATCATAGAGACCGGCACCCTGGAGGAAATAAAGGAGAGAAACGGGACCGAATCTCTGGAAGATGCTTTCCTGAACCTGACCGGAAGGGACATAAGAGACGAAAATGGAGCATCGAAGAGTAAAATGAGGCTTATGGGTGGCATGCACGGGAGGCGGAGACATTGATCGAGGTAATCTACATCCTGTGGCTGCGGCAGCTCAAACGCTACTGGCGCTCAAAAGCCCGGCTGATCGGCTCCCTGGGACAGCCCCTCCTCTTCATGGTCGCCTTCGGCTTCGGTTTCGGCCCCATGTACGCCCGGGCCAGCGGTGGGGCAAACTACATGGACTTCCTGGCTCCGGGAATCGTTTCCATGTCAATTCTCTTTACAGCCGTCTTTTCCGGCCTGGAAGTCATCTGGGACCGGCAGTTCGGCTTTTTGAAAGAGACCCTGGTAGCCCCGATCACCAGGACGGAAATCATGATCGGAAAAACCCTGGGTGGGGCAACAATCGCCATGATCCAGGGCCTTGTAGTATTCGGCCTGACCTACCTGCTCGGGTTCAGGGCCGCGAGTTTCGAAAGCCTTGCCCTCGGCCTGCTCTTCATGTTCCTGATCGCCCTCTTCTTCACGGGCATGGGCCTGACCATAGCCTCGAAAATGAAAGACATGCACGGTTTCCAGCTGATCATGAACTTCCTGATCATGCCCATATTCTTCCTCTCAGGCGCCCTCTTCCCCCTGCAAGACCTGCCCCCTGCAATCTACTTCATCAGCAGGATCGACCCCCTAACCTACGGCGTGGATGGCCTGAGAGGAGCGCTTACAGGAGTCAGCACCTTTGGCGTGTACACCGACCTGGTAACAATCGCTGCGTTGTCAGCTTTCATCTGTATAATAGGGGCTTTGCTGTTCTCGAAGATTGAGGCGTAAGTGTTTAACATTTCTTACGAAATAAGGAAATAGTGTATGATTATATACTATTCTGTGGTAATTTGTACTACAGTGAATAATTATATACAATTTGGTCGTGTGTGCCGAATTCATTGATCCGGAATTAGCTGCCTACTCAGCAGATTTGGCGATAGGTTCATTGAATTGACAACGCACAAAAAAACTGAGGGTAGAAAACTTCTGTAAAACGGGTATAGAATTGAGGTAGAAGAGTTGGGCATGTTAGACATTATTGAGTTTTTAATCTTAGGGTCTTTTCTTGGCCTTGCTGCAGGAATTTCTCCGGGTCCGCTACTGGCTATAACTATCTCTGAAACCCTGCAGCACGGCAAATGGGAAGGGATAAAGGTTGCAATATCTCCTTTGATTACTGACCTTCCAATAATTTTATCCGTATTGTTCATTCTGTCACATCTGACAAGCTATAATTCCATTATCGGAATTATTGCATTTTTAGGGGCATCGTACCTGATATATTCAGGAATGGAATCGATGAAAATCAAAAAAGGTAACCTTGAACTAAATTTAGAAAAGAAAGATGCCCTTAAAAAAGGAGTTATTGTCAACTTCGGGAATCCGCACCCTTACATATTCTGGATCTCAATAGGCGGGCCAATTATTTTCAAGAGTTTAAGTACCCGTATCTGGGCTATGGTTCTGTTTGTATTCGGTTTCTATGTTTTTCTTGTAGGGTCAAAGGTAGTTATTGCGTTAATTGTAGAAAGGTCGAAATCTTTTATTAACAGTAAATATTATTTTTCTATCATTCGCATTCTGGGAATTGCGCAGATTGTATTCGGATTAACTTTTATTAAATTGGGCCTGGATTCATTAGGAGTACTTTGATTCTTAAAAAATAATATAAAAGATTCCGTATAAATGATGAATAATGTTGACTTTGTTTGATCTTTGTTATTTTTGAGTTAATTTGTTTTGACAGCCCTTGTTATGATTTTGTTGTGTGAGAATTGTTTAATTTCTTTTTTATTTTATTGGATTTTCTTTTTACTTTTGTCCAAATTAGATCTGCAATGATGTGAGCTTCAATAGAAATGATGATTCCGGTTAGTAATGAAATAATATATTTTGTTGGGACGCATGTGATGTTGAAATTGAATAATATGACAATTGGTGCTATGATGAGCAATCCTACTGTAGAAATAATTATGATTGGGCCCAACAACGGGTGATGTAGTTTGCCACGATGTTTGAATATTTTTTGGTATGGCCACCATATATATTTGAGAATGCCCCATCTTTTAAAAGGTTCACTTTGAATATCTAAATCGGGACTGAGATAATATGTTCCAAATATGAGTGCAAGTGAGAAGATTGTTGTAGCATCAAATTCAAGATACTCAGGGGGAATATACGTTTGCATAAATTTTGTATGTAAGCTTAACAAAATAACAAACAGTAGTATGACATTTATTTTTGTATGAGTTTTTCCATTAGGCATGCTGAACACCGTTTTTTTAAAAAGAACTGCCTCAATTATTATGAAGATGTTTATATATTTAACGTAGAAATGAAGAGAATGTTGTATCTCGGAATGATTTTTCGGTTTCAAGACCCCTGGATCGTTCAATACAAGATACAACATCGGGCAGCTCCAAAGATTAATCGTTGAGGCAATTGCAATTCCGTTGTGGTAATATGGAAAGATCAGATAATGTGAAATAAATTTGAAGCTGAAGTAAGATAATGGGCCACATGTGTCCGATATCTAGCCATGACAAATAATTGGAAAAGCGAAATAATTTTGGGATAAAACATTTTTTTCTCTATTTTTCACGCCCAAGCTGCGCCATCCAAGCTACGCCACCGAGTTTCGCCACCCGAATTGCGCCTCGGGATCTTCTTCGGGTTATGAGAAAAGAAAACAAAAAGTAATATCCTCATTTTGTCTCCTTAATAATTACATCGTCAAAAGCAAAGAAGGGTCGCTAAAAGAGGCAGAGAGCGCACTGCAGATTGGGCAAAAGGAATTATCACAGCTTGAAGAAGCAAAGGCCGGTTCATCAGGTTATTACTTTGGAAAGAGGTTACAGGTATGA
>DUKH01000002.1 GCA_013329415.1 Methanosarcinaceae archaeon
ATAAGCGGAGTTAAGGTTACAACTTCATCAAGTGTCTTTTCTTCACTCAGGTTTTCTTCAGCTAACTCTGGACGGGCATAAAGAGCCACGTTAATAACGTAGCCGTTTTTTTGCACCTCATCAATAGTTGCTATCTTGGTTCTTCCGGGGATTTCCTTGAATTCAGAATACCATTTATGCATATTTGTGATATGCTCGTCTGTGAGGAAACTCTGTGTTTTTTCGTTCTTTATCTGGTCATAGGCTCTAATGAACAGGATTTTTCCTCTTCTTTCTTCGGGTTTTGTTTTTCTACATATCACAATGCATGAGTCCATTGGAGAGTTGTAGAAAAGGTTTGGTCCCATTCCGATTACACAATCCACATAGTCGTCTTCAATGAGTTTTGCCCTCATGTCTCTTTCAGAGTCCCTGAAAAGAACACCGTGGGGCCAGAGAATCGCACACCTGCCGGTATCTTCTTTCATCGAGCAGATGATATGCTGAAAAAATGCGTAGTCGGCGCAGCCCTGGGGAGGTGTCCCGTAGATGTTTCTTCTCCAGGGATCCTTTGTCCAGGCATTTTGGTTCCATTTTTTGATTGAATAGGGTGGATTTGCAATCACCATGTCAAACTGCTGAACCCTGTCATTTTCTATGAAGGCCGGGTTTGCGAGGGTGTCGCCTCTTGTGATGTGGAAATCGCCGACGTCGTGGATGAACATGTTCATGCGGGCGATGGCTGAGGTTATGAGGTTGATTTCCTGGCCGTAGAGTTTGATGTTTCGGTATTCTTCGCCGTTTTCTTTTGCGAGGATGATGGAGTTCAGGAGCATGCCACCTGAGCCGCAGGTCGGGTCGTAGATAGATTCCCCGGATTTGGGGTCCATGATACGAGCCATCAGCTCGACCACTGTCCGGTTGGTGTAGAACTCGGCTGCGGTATGGCCGCTGTCGTCGGCGAACTTTTTGATGAGGTATTCGTAGGCATTTCCGAACTGGTCCTGAGGGACGTTCTTGATGGAGAGGTTCTGGGTTGAGAAGTGCTCAAGGAGGTCGATTAGGAGTTTGTCGCTCAGGCGATTTTTGTTGCCCCAGTTTCCGTCTCCAAAGATGCCGCTGAGTTTGTCAGGGTTGGCTTTTTCTATCTCTCGCATGGCTTTCTGGATTGCCTCTCCTACGCTGGTTGTGACTTCCCGGACATCTTTCCAGTGGGCACCTTCGGGGACCATGAAGCGGTGGTGCTCCGCAAAACGGGCGTAATCAAGGTCGCCGTCAGACTCCTCAAGGGCTTCTTCGAATTCTTCTTCATAGACATCGGAAATGCGTTTGAAGAACATCAGGGGGAAAATTATGCTCTTATACTCACCGGGGTCGATGCCTCCCCTCAGGAGGTTTGCGGCTCCCCAGAGGTACTGCTCCAGTTCCTGCTGGCTTACATGAGAATTATCCGGACTCATAGGACATTCACTTCTTTAAGCAACTGTTTCATTTTTTCCTCGGACTCAAGGAACGCTTCGTAATCGGCCTTTAACTGCTCCAGTGTGGCTTTCAGGTCGATTTCTTCCACTTCATGGACTTTTTTGACATAAAGCGGGATGTTCAGGTTGTATTCGTTTTTCCGGATTTCCGAAAGCTCAACGACCTGGGATATGTTTTCCATGTCCCCGAAATTCTCATACCACTGGAGCACGGTTTCGGCATGCTCCAGGAGGAAAAAGTTCTGGTTTCTGCCTTTCTGGTACTGCTCGGATGCGTCGATAAAAAGGACTTTATTCTTTTTCTCTTCGGTTTTCTTCGAGCGGAAAACAAGAATACAGGCACTGATTCCTGTCCCGTAAAAGAGGTTTGGTCCAAGCCCTATCACGGCTTCAAGCAGGTCTTTTTCAATCAATTCCTTCCTGATCCTGCCTTCGGCACCCTGCCTGAAAAGAGCTCCGTGGGGGAGCACGATTGCCATTCTTCCGGTTTCAGGCTTCATTGAAGTTATCATGTGCTGGACCCAGGCATAGTCCCCATTACTTTTTGGTGGGGTTCCTGCAATATTTCTGCTGTATGGGTCCTGTAACCAGCTTTCATGTCCCCATTTATCCAGTGAAAAGGGAGGATTTGCAATTACGATATCGAATTGATCGAGCCGGTCTCCTTTAGAAAAAGAAGGTTCTCTTAATGTATCTCCCCGGTGAATCTGGAATTCTTTGATATCGTGGAGAAAAAGGTTGATTCTTGAAATCGAGGAGGTTGTAAGGTTCTTTTCCTGGCCGTACAATTTTATAGTTCTTGAATCTCCTCCACTTTTTTTGACGTAGTGGTAGGACTCGAGGAGCGTGCCGCCCGAACCGCAGGCAGGATCATATATTGTTTCTTTCTCCTGGGGTTTCAGGATGCTTCCCATCAAATGAACAACCGGTCGGGGTGTATAGAATTCTCCTGCTTTTCTATTCGTGAGGTCTGCGAATTTCTTAATCAGGTATTCGTAAGCCTGCCCCAGAATGTCGGGTTCGACGTTTGATTTTGAAAGTTTCAGTGGGCTAAAGTGCTCAATGAGGTCGATTAAAAGCTCATCTGAGAGCCTATCTTTGTTCGTCCAGTTTACATCTCCAAATATGCCATAGAGTTTATCCGGATTTGATTTTTCGATTTCTCGAAAGGCATGCTGAAGGGCCTGTCCGACGTTCTCGGATTTTCCCCTGACATAATTCCATTGAGCTTCATGTGGAATAATGAAATCGTGGAATTCGCTCAGCCCGGCATATTCTTCATCTCCCGAATCTTCCAGGGCTTCCTTGAATTCCTCGTCGTAAACATCAGAGATTCTTTTGAAAAAAAGTAAGGGGAATATATAAGATTTAAAGTCAGAAGCATCAACAGGGCCTCGCAATATATTTGCAGCGCCCCATAGATTTTGTTCTAATTCTGAAAGGGTAATCTTGCTCATTTTTCATTTTCTCCACTTTTCAAATGTTCGTTCTCTAAAATAAAAGATAGTATATAGTTTAAATTTGAGTGGATTTCAGGGGGAATTCTTTTGCAAATGAATGTGATTGCTTATTTTCCTTTCCATCTGCAGATCCTTGTAAATTCACAGGTGCCGCAAAACTCCTCGGTACAGGGACTGAAGTTACCGTTCTTTATTCCTTCAATCTGCTTTTCAACCTGTATTTTTGTTTCCTCAAGCTGAGTGTTGTCTACAGTCACATCCGAAATTTTTGCATCGGAAAGATAAGCAACAGAACCTTTGGTCACGTTTTCTCCAAGCATTTTAAGCCCTATAGAATACATCCGGACCTGCATAGAGGATTCTTCATCAGTGATTGCACTATCTGAAGTTTTGTAGTCCCGCACCTCTATTTTGTCTTCGGCATGGATAATCACATCGATTTTTCCGGTAATTGTTGCTTTATGGAGAGGAAACTCGATCCTTGCTTCAACTTCCTGTATATTATGCATATCGTTTTCGTATTTTTTGACAAAATTTATGAGCTTCCTTTTGGCTGCCTGTTTTATTTTTTCGCCCTGGCCTTTGTTCACGAAAGGCATGTAGAAATTTTCTTCCACAGAAGTGGTGATCGCACTTACAGGGCTGTATCCTTCATTTTTTATCAGGTCTGCCGCCTGCTGGAGACAGAAATGAAGTGTGTTTCCGTATCCGATTCTCTCCTTGAATCGAGGGTCATAGCCCCAGATCTGATTTAACCTGTAAACGTAAGGGCATTTCTGGTAGAGGATAATTTCTGAAGTAGTGTAGGTCTGGAGCTCTTCTGAAAGGCCGGAGTCCGTAAGCTCATGGAAAGGCAGTTCGCTACTTACAGACAGCCTTGTAATTTTGGAGTTTTGAAGCCCTTCGCTTACAAATGGACTCGTGCCTGAATTTCTGCCGTTCAACTGCATGAAAGAACTAACAACAAGCACGTCCTTTGCACGGGTGAGAGCAACGTAAAAGAGTTTCTTCTCGCTTTCGATGTCCCCTTCATATTTTTCAACATCAAAAAGTTCTTCTGGCACCAGCCATTTCTGCTTCCTTCCCACCATGCTCGAAGGAAAGCGCCTTTTATTCATAGCCGGAATGAATACGAGGGGCCACTCAAGTCCTTTTGCCTGGTGCACGGTCATTAACTGGACTGCATCCACACCTCTGATATCGTCTCCTGACTGCTCCTCATACGCACCCGTAGCATAGCTGTTCATGTACCAGCAAAGGTTTTTCAGGTCACGTTCCCATTTTCTCTGCCGGCCCCCAAGCATGTTTGCAGCTTCGAAATCCGTAAGAAGAGAATTGAATCTGCCAAGATTTGCCATCATCACAGCATGATTTGGGTCTTCAGGGTCCAGGCAAAGATAATTCAGGATAACGAGAAGCTCCTGGTAGACCTCGGAAAAGCTATCGTACTTTGAATCCAGCACATTATTTTTCCAGTTCTCCAGCTGCTCTATAATCTCACCGTGCAGCTTACATTCCGGAACCCCGCTGTTCCAATCTTCAAGAGCAGAATAGAGAAGTTCATCACATTCTTCTTTCTCATCTCGCTTCCATTTGTTTTCGAGCCAGAACCCATTTTCATAGAGCCAGGCAAACAGCTTGCCAACGGTCTGAATTTCTGGTCTTCGGAACAGACCTACTTTCCCACCAACAATGAAAGGGATTCCTCTTTCCCTGAAAACGTCAATAAAAGGAGGTGCTGAAGTGCTCACACTCCGGAAAAGTATTCCAATATCCCCATAAGAGCACCTTCCGGAATTCACATACCTTTCTATCTGGTCTGCAGTCCATTCTGCTTCACTGATGTTATTCGTGAGTCCTGCTAAGTATACTGCTCCTTCTTCTTCTCTGACCGGAGCAAGATGGCTATATTTTTCCTCAAAAAGATCTGAAAACTGATTGGAAACCTCTATGATACTCTTTCCACTTCTCCTATTTTCGGTAATTGGAATAGTTTCCGAGCCATCATAATGTTTTATGAAATCCTCAAAACACCTTTCATCAGAACCTCTCCACTGATAAATAGTCTGCCTGGGATCCCCCACGATAAAGATTTCGGAACCTTGGCCTATAAGCTGTATCAAATGTTCCTGTGCCCTATTAATGTCCTGATATTCATCCACAATAAGATACTCAACTTCAGAGAGAACTTCTGGCTTCTCCTGGAGATTTTCAAGAGCAAGGTTGATCATCCGATTGAAAGTCAACCTTTTATGAGCATCCAGAATAGCCTCGTATTCCTTAAAACTTGCATGAAAATCCGGGGCTTTCTTCTCGAGTTCTCTTTCGGGAATAAGTTCTCCATAAACAACATTAAGATTACTCATGAAGGAGCGGCAGTTTTGTGTATAATTTCCTTTCTTTCCCAGGCCCAGATCCCATCCAACTCTAAGCAAAAAAGCAGTTTCCTGGTTTTCATCAAGAACTCCGTAATCCCCAAATTTGAAGTGATTTTCTAATAACTGAGAACAATAACCGTGAATTGTGCCTACATACATCTCCCCAAGCTGGGCACAAATTTCCTCCCCACCAAGCTGCCTGATCCGGTCATAAATTCGGCTTTTCATACCAAGGGCAGCTTTCTCAGTAAAAGTGAAAGCTACAATAGATGAAGGTTTAACTTTTTTGTAAAGAAGCAGGTATACAATTTTTCGGGTAAGAGTTTCGGTTTTCCCCGCACCAGCTCCGGCAATTATCCTTATATGCTTACTGTTAGATAGGACCGCTTTTTTTTGGTTTACCGACAACTCTTTCGGTTCCTTTACTATACTTTCCAGCAATTCCTCGGTACCCATGTTTTTCACACACAAAGTAAGATTTTTTCAATATAATACTCTTTTGATATAATCTGATTGACATATAAGTGTTAGTAATAAATGACAAACTTTGCAATAAAGATATGAAACCAAAATTTCAAAATTCACTCCTTCTTCTTTTTCATTCAACTCAAGGAAAGGTCGTTTGCTACCGCAAAAAAATTGCTTCCAAGAACTCCAAACCATTGAGGTCCACATCTTCAGAATCTGCAAAGCTAAAAGCAAAGTACCTGTAAGCACTCATAAGAAACAAAAAATCTCATCCACCAAACCCACCACCCGGAGGAATAAAAATGACCGACAAAACCAGCTACACATCCTACGACAAGCTCGTCCGCGACAAAATCCCGGAAATCATAAAAAGCTCAAACAGGGTTCCGGAGTGCGAAATTCTTGATGAGGATGAGGAATACCCGCAGTATCTTATAAGAAAACTCTATGAGGAAGTCCTGGAGTTCATGGAAGAGCCATGTGTAGAGGAGCTGGCGGACATAAAAGAAGTTGTTGATGCGCTTTCCCGGGTCAC
>DUKH01000011.1:0-446 GCA_013329415.1 Methanosarcinaceae archaeon
ACAACTTCAAACAACTTCAAATTACTTTTGGATCGTGTTCGGAATCATTTCCAGAATCGGGTCGGAACCATGAATGAAATCAATATCATAAGGGCGGTTGCAGAGGAAGGGTATCAGATAAGCCCGGAAGCCGCGGAACTCATCAAAGCAAGTGATGTTTCCGGGCTCCTGCTCGAATACGTCCTTTCGACCATTGATGAATCTGTTTTTGTCATTGAAGCTGAGCACATTGACCTGGCAGGCTTTGCAGCCTCGAGAGTTGAAGGGGTTGCAAGAAACACAGATGCTGCAGGCGCTACAGGCGCTTCTTCAGAACCTGCTATTTCGGGAGAGGACATGAATTCCCCGGGCTCCGACTTTGGCCGGGATTCGGTTTCTGATGAAATTGAGGGGCTTTCCGTTTCCGGGGACCTTTTCCTTCCGGACGCTGTTTCAGACCCTGTTTC
>DUKH01000011.1:774-2384 GCA_013329415.1 Methanosarcinaceae archaeon
ACCCTGTTTCAGACCCTGTTTCGGACTCAATTTCAGATCCTGTTTCAGACCCTGTTTCTGATCCTGTTTCTGATTCTGCCGTTGGTTCCGAATCTGTTCCTGTTTCCGGCTCAGTTCCGGGAGCTCTCTCTGGTCCTATCCCTGCTTCAGGTGATGGGTCAGATCCGGTTTTATCGGCACCTTCTGGCTCTGCCGGCAGGACAAATTCAGCTTCAGGGGCTGGGAATTCGCTTCCCTTTTCGGCTCCTTTCCCGGCTTCGAGGGGCAGGCCCTTTTCTGCTGTTTCATCAGGGAGGGTTTCAGGTTCTTCTTCTCCTACCTCAGTTGTACGTTCTATCGGCGGCCCGAACCCTGTGGCTGTGCTCTCTGATATCACCGGGCATTCCACCTGCGTGGGAGAGTATATGCAGTTTGTGCAGTACTTCAGGGACAGGTATAGCAGGCTCTCCGAGATCATCCGGGGCAGGATCAATGCGCGTCCCATCGAGAGTCTGAAAGGCCGGGGTTTTCGGCGGGGAGGGGAAAAAGGCTCAGAGGAGATCTCGATAATCGGGATGGTCTCCGATACCAGTACCACAACCAACGGGCACAGGATCATTTCCCTGGAAGACCCGACAGGCTCTTTTCCCGTCCTCGTGCGGAACAGTGAGAAGGACCTCTTCGAACTGGCTTCCCGCATTATCCTTGACGAGGTTATAGGGGTTACGGGCTCGGTCACCAATGACGGAGGCCTTATGATGGCCAGCAAGATAATCCAGCCCGATGTCCCTAACAGTGCGCTTCGGAGGACCGGGGCGAAAGGAAAGGTTGTCCTGATCTCGGACGTACATGTGGGAAGTGCTCAGTTCATGGAAGACGCCTGGCTAAATTTCCTTGACTTCCTGAAAGGAGACTCAGATTCCGAAGCCCTCAAGAAAATGGCTAAGGAAGTCCGCTACCTGGTTGTCGCAGGGGACCTGGTGGACGGGATCGGGATCTACCCTGACCAGGAAAAGGAACTCACTATCCTGGACGTCTACGAGCAGTACAGGAAAGCCGCCGAATACTTCTGGGAAATCCCGAAACATATCCAGATCATCATCAGCCCAGGCAACCACGACGCTGTCCGCCAGGCAGAGCCCCAGCCCGCTCTTCCGGAACGAATCCGGGAGCATTTCCCTCCAAACGTTACTTTTGTGGGCAACCCTTCCCTTGTGGACCTGGACGGGGTCAGCATCCTGATCTACCACGGGCGCTCGATCGATGACCTTGTGGCAAGCGTCCCCGGAGTGTCTTACCAGGAACCTGCAGGGGCCGTCCTCGAGATGATCAAGCGCAGGCACCTTGCTCCCATGTATGGCAGCAGGGTCTCTATATCCCCTGAAAAGAAGGACTACTTCGTTATTGACCCGGTACCTGATATCATCCACACCGGCCACGTGCATACCCTGGGGGTACAGCGCTACAAAAACGTTCTTCTGGTCAACTCCGGGACCTGGCAGGCCCAGACCGAGTTCCAGAAGCGCGTTAACCTCATGCCCATGCCGGCTCAGGTGCCTGTTGTGGATCTTGCGGACTTCGGGGTCACGATTCTGAAGTTTGATGAATAACTCTTTCACTCTTTCACTCTT
>DUKH01000011.1:2693-3800 GCA_013329415.1 Methanosarcinaceae archaeon
TCTTTCACTCTTTCACTCTTTCTCCAAAATTATTTTCCAAACCTTATATATACGACAACGGATTAATATGGCGGAAATGTCAATGGAAAACCAGAATCAAGACCAATCATCGGGCAAACCCCCCCTCCCCTTCGACATCCCGGATTTTAAAACCCTTTTGAAAAAACAGGGCTATGCCCTTGCAGGCTCCCATTCTGCAGTAAAGACCTGTCTCTGGCTCAGAAAAGCCATGAATGACGAAGGTTTCTGTTACAAGGGAAAGTTCTACGGGGTCGCGTCCCACCGCTGCCTCCAGATGACCCCTACCCTGCTCTGCAACCAGAGCTGCCTTTTCTGCTGGCGCCCGACAGAGGTCCCGGTCCCGGCACCCGGGGAATGGGATTCCCCTGAAAAAATCGTGGAAGAAAGCATTGCCTGCCAGCGAAAGCTGATCACGGGTTTCGGGGGCTCTCCAAATGCCCTTCGGGAACGCTGGCTTGAGGGAAACGACCCTAACAACGTTGCAATCTCCCTTTCCGGAGAGCCGACAATGTACCCCTACCTTCCCGAACTCATTGAGGAATACGAGAAAAGGGGCTTTACCACTTTTCTGGTCACAAACGGGACAATTCCCGGGATGTTTGCAAAAGTAAATCCCTGCCAGCTCTACATGAGCCTTGACGCCCCGGACCTGGAGACCTACCTGAAAGTCTGCCAGCCGAAATCTCCCGCTCTCTGGGACAAAATTTCCGAGTCCCTGGCTCTCATGAAGGAGAAAAGCTCAAGGACAGTTATCAGAATAACCCTTGTCAAGGGAGTGAACATGTTCAACCCCGAAGGCTATGCCGAACTCATCAAAAAAGCCTCCCCGGATTTCGTGGAAATCAAGGCCTACATGCATCTGGGCTTTTCCCGGCTCCGTCTCGACCGCTCTGCCATGCCGGCCCATGCGGAGGTGCTGGAGTTTTCGGAGCAGGTCGCCAAACACCTGGGTTATGAAATTGCAGATGAATCCGAGATAAGTCGGGTGGTCCTGCTTTCAAAGGACGGGAAGAAATCTCCGGTTAGAAAGAAAACATGAGAGGAACATAAAGAGACTCGTTTATTCCCTCTTCTTTCTTCTTTTCC
>DUKH01000011.1:4118-6390 GCA_013329415.1 Methanosarcinaceae archaeon
TCTTTCTTCTTTTCCTTTTCCCTCTTTCTTTTCCCTTTCCTTTTTTCCTTTCCCTTTCCTTTTTTTTCAAGGCATGACCTGAAAATTAGAGATAAATTTTTATAATAGGATTCATTTTTATAATACGTTGAATATATAATTCCTGTCTGGAGAATGGAAACACATATAAACTCAAGTTTCAATAAGGTACTAACCTATCAGGGTTATTTACTTTAATCCAACGAGTATCCAATTTGAGTATAACATGTCTCACATCTAGTGCGATTTCCGGAATGCGAACCTGAGCGGGGTTTTGCTATTTAATAAAAGGTTTTTCAGTAGCATGCCAGATGCCTGTCTAAAGGTTTTTACAGGCGAAGGTGTATGCTTCTTACCCGCAGGTTTTTAGCATTCGGAACGGTTTTTTGTGCCTGGGATCCGGGCAATAAGACAACTTTTTGCAGTTACGGTTGCATCAAATACTTAGGCATCAAATCCTTAGTATAGTTCTTATTTGCTGCCGGGTATCTGCCGAATGCTCATAGAAATGTTAACTGAAATAATTAAACCGACTGAATCATCCAACTAATGTCAAATTGACTGAATTATCCAACTAATGATCAAACTGACCGAGTTGTCTAATTAATAATCAAATTGGCTGAATTGTCTAATTAATAATCAAATTGACTGAATTATTTACCTGATTAAATTGACTAAATAATTAAATTAATACGTAGATTAACTATCGTTCGATCACTTTCTTCATCGGGGAATTTTAAAAATGACTGAACAATCAGCACACGAAAAATACGAGTTCAAAAAGAAACTTGAGGGTCTCCGGGATAAACGGGGAAGAGGCACTGAACTGATCTCCCTTTATATCCCTCATGATAAGCAGATTTCGGATGTTACAAACCAGCTCAAGGATGAACATGGACAGGCTTCGAATATCAAGTCCAAGCTTACCAAGACAAACGTGCAGGGTGCAATCGAGTCCCTCTTATCAAGGCTCAGATACCTGGACAAGGTGCCTGAAAACGGGATCGTCTACTTTACAGGGGCTGTGGACATCGGAGCGAACAAGACCAGCATGGAAAGCGAGGTCATTTACCCGCCTGACCCCATTATCACTTACAAGTACCACTGTGACTCTGCCTTTTACCTCGAACCCCTCGAGGATATGCTCAAGGACAAGAGCACTTTCGGGCTGCTGGTCATGGACCGCAGGGAGGCGACTGTCGGTCTGCTTACCGGAAAGAAGATCCAGGCCTTCCGCCGGCTGACCTCCACGGTCCCGGGCAAGCAGAGGAAAGGAGGGCAGAGTGCGCACAGGTTCCAGCAGCTCAGGCTCATTGCGATCCATGAGTTCTACAAACGGATCGGGGACGCTGCAAGTGATATATTCATGGCGGTCGATCACAAGGACCTTAAAGGTGTCCTGATTGGCGGACCTTCTCCCACAAAAGAAGAGTTCTACGACGGGGAGTTCTTCCACCACGAGCTCCTGAAAAAGATCCTCGGGCTCTTTGATGTTGCCTACACCGACGAATCTGGCCTGTCTGAGCTTGTAAACGCAGCCGCGGATAAGCTCCAGGACCTTGAGCTAACGGCCCAGAAAAATGTGGTCCAGGATTTCTTCAAGGAACTGATTTCCGACTCCGGAAAAGTAGCCTACGGGGAAGACCAGGTCCGGGCAAACCTTGAAATCGGGTCTGTGGAAAAACTCCTGCTCTCCGAAGACCTGCGGGCTGAAAGGGTTACCGTTAAGTGCAGTGTCTGCGGGTTTGAAAACAAGTGGACACGGCGCTGGAAACCCGGAGAATCGGCTCCGACCGCAGGGAACTGCCCCAAATGCGGCTCCTCTCTGGAAGTCACGGACGTAACGGACATTGTGGACGAACTTTCCGAACTCTGCGACCAGAGCGGGACAAAAGTTGTCTTCGTGTCCACGGACTTCGATGAGGGGGCTCAGCTCATGAGTGCCTTTGGCGGAATTGCCGCAATCCTGAGGTACAACACGGGAATCTGATCCCGTCTACCTCCCTCCTCTCTTTTTGACCGGGATCCGGGCTCCATATCTGATAATTTACCCGGTAATTTCCTGATCATCGGATAATTTGCCTAAAACTGTCCAATAATTCCCTATTCATCCAATAATTTTTAATCAAATCATTATTCTATTAGATCAAATTAGATCGGATCATTTCATTCGGATCATTTCATTCGGATCATTCCATCAGGATTATCCCAAAAGATATGAAATATCATATTTCAGATTTAGCAGATCAGATTT
>DUKH01000011.1:6733-15201 GCA_013329415.1 Methanosarcinaceae archaeon
TTTAGCAGATCAGATTTAGCAGGTCAAATTTAATAATTTTCATAGGTGATTCTCTTGTTCCTTGAACTTAA
Source organism: Methanosarcinaceae archaeon (assembly GCA_013329415.1). GTDB lineage: Archaea > Halobacteriota > Methanosarcinia > Methanosarcinales > Methanosarcinaceae > MTP4 > MTP4 sp9310u. The sequence goes on from DUKH01000011.1 coordinate 6,805, forward strand.
AATTCAGGCTGCATCAATCTTAAAAGACGCGATCCAGAGTGCCGGGTTTGAAATCGAGGATTCCGAACTCTATTTCGAAACCTCTCCCCATGCCGACCTTGCGAGCAGGGCCGCCTTCAAGCTGGCAAGCCTTGCTAAGAAAAGCCCGAAAGACCTTGCCGCCCTTATCGCCTCGAAGATCGAAATCCCTGACGGTTCCTACATCGGGGAAGTAAAACCGGTTGGCCCCTACATCAACTTCTGGGCTTCCAGGCACTATCTGGAAGGCACTGTGGCTGCGGTCCGGGCCGAGCAGGAAAAGTTCGGCTGCGGAGCCCCGAAGGACAGAATACTCCTCGAGCACACCTCCGCAAACCCGAACGGTCCTCTCCATGTGGGGCACATCCGCAACTCCATTATCGGGGACACCCTGGCCAGGATCCTGAAGCGAGCAGGATACGATGTAGAGGTCCAGTACTATGTCAATGACATGGGCCGCCAGATTGCCGTTGTTTCCTGGGCCTGTGAACGCTTCGAGCTGGACCTTTCCAAAAAGTCGGACTCCGCAATTGCCGAGGTTTACATAAAAGCCAATGCCGCCCTTGAAGAGCGCCCGGAATCTGTGGAGTACATCGATTCCCTTATGGAAAAAGTGGAGGCAGGGGATGTCGAGACCATCGAGAGCTTTGACAGGGCCGTTTCCCTTTCAGTTGCAGGCATCAAGGAAACCCTGCTGCGCCTGAATGTTTCCCACGACAAATTCGTAAAGGAATCCACCTTCCTGAAATCCGGAGCCGTGCATGATATCGTGGAGCGCATCAAGGCCACAGGCAGGACTGACATCGACAAAGGAGCTCTTGTGGTAGACCTTTCTGACTACGGTTTTGAAAAGACCCTGGTCATCCAGCGCTCGAACGGGACCTCCCTTTACACAACAAGGGACCTTGCCTATCACGAGTGGAAAGCCACCCAGGCTGACCGCGTAATCGACGTCTTCGGGGCCGACCACAAACTGATCTCAGGCCAGCTCAGGGCCACCCTGAACGCTATTGGCATCCAGGAACCCGAAGTCGTAATTTTCGAATTCGTCTCCCTTCCCGAAGGCTCTATGAGCACCCGCCGCGGGCAGTTCATCAGCGCCGACGACCTCTTTGACAAAGTAACCACAGAGGCCTTCGAACAGGTCGAGTCCCGCCGCCCGGAAACCTCCGAGGAGTTCAAGCGTGAGGTTGCCGAGATGGTCGGAATGGGCGCCGTCCGCTACGACATCGTCAAGGTCTCCCCCGAAAAGTCCACCGTCTTCAACTGGAAAGAAGCCATGGACTTCGAAAAGCAGGGCGCCCCCTACATCCAGTACTCCCACGCCCGCGCCTGCAGCATCCTCGAAAAAGCAAAAGAAGAGGTTGGCTGGGGGGGGCACGATACTGAAATCGATTCCTCCCTCCTTGTCGAGGACAGCGAGATCGCCCTTATCAAGAAGATGGCACTCTTCGACAGCATCATCGACAACTGCGCCCGGGATCTCAAACCCCACACTCTTGCCATCTACGCCCGGGAACTTGCTGACTCCTTCAACCAGTTCTACCGCTTCGTCCCGGTCATCGCCGCAGAAGACGAACAGGTAAGGGCTGCCAGGCTGGCTCTTGCGGACTGCGCAAGGATTGTGATCGCAAACGCTTTGGATACGCTGGGAATCGGTGCGCCGGAATCGATGTGAAGAAAGCGGTTTGAAGAGCTCTATTTGAAAAAAGAGAAAATCGATCGAGAGGATAATTCCTCTCAAAATTTTCTTTCCTTCCTTTTTTTCTTTTTTGTTTTTGTCTGGTTCTCTTTCGTTTTTGCCTCCTTTTATTTTGTTTTTACCTCCCACTACCTTTTCTTCGGCTGGATTTTCAGAAGTCAGGGCTCTCATTGCCCACCTAAGCGGGCGGCTTTTGCATGACAATGCGTAAAAATAAGAGCCAAAAAAGAGGCAAATATTTTGTTTGTCCGGGAGGACTTTACAAAGTCATTCTTGTTGTTCTTGCGATGGCGGAAAGCTCCGAAACTTCCAAAATCATCCAAATCCTGAAAAACCGGGAAAACGATAACCTCACAGAGGTATCATGAAGACGATAAAAGAAGCTTTCCAGGAATTTCTAAATGAGCAGAAGCTTAGCAGGAGTCCCCGGACCTGCAGGGATTATGAGAATTTAATCTCGCTTTTTGAGGAGTATCTGGATATTTGCGCCCCTGACGAGCTGTATGAAGAAGATAAGCTTCTCTATGAAGATAAGCACAAGAACGAACGCAAAGAATACTGCCAGATTTTTGACCTTGCGTATATCTCAGCTTATGATATTGAATATCTCCTTGAGGACTATCTGATTAACGATTTTGGAGCGAGTGCAACTTTCGTTGAAACCTCCAGGCGTTTTTTCCGTAAATTCCTGCCCTGGGCTCATGAAAAAGGTTACGTTGAGCCTGACCATTACAGTGAACTTGCCAAAGTTGTAGGGGGTATCAGGGAAAAGAAGAAAAAAGCCGCTTCCCAGGTCCGGGAATTCGGCCTTAAGCTTTGCGATTATGTGGATGCACATCCGGTCGAAGAGAATCCCGACTGGAAATCTGGAGACTTCGAGATCATGAGGATTGAACCCGGAAAGCTGTGGGTGGAGGATTACCTGGACCCTTACAGGGAAATCGGGCCTGTTATTGTTTCGGAAGAGGTCAGTTCGCTGGCAAAGGTGGGCTGGTACCTTAACTTCGAAATAGTAAAAACCGGGGATTTCTGGCAGATAGTAATGGTTGAAAGTGTTTCTTCGCGCTGCCCTTACTGAAAAGTTCGTGTCCTTTCTAAATTGTTGAGTTCCTGAAGGATATTTTTGAATTAAGGGGAGAATATAAAGGTGGATGATAAAAAGACAGGAGATAATAGGGGATAATAGGAGATTATAGGAGGGGGGACAGCATGAAAACATCACCTGGTAAAACCATTCAACAAATTCTAGAGGAATTCCTGGCCGAGCAGCAGGCCCGACTTAGACCCAAAACCTATTTGGGCTACGAAGAGGCAATCTATTTTTTCAGGACTTACCTCAATGGCTATGCACACCAGTTCCTGGACAGGAAAGAAGATGATTCGTATGACAGGCTTTACGATTCCGAAAATAAGCAGTTCTGGCAAATCTTTGGCCCTGAGCACCTCGGGAATGCGGAGATAACTGATTTTCTTTCCGACTTCATGGTCAAGAAAATTGCAGGCAACAAAACTTTGATGGAAACTACCGGCAGGGTCATGCTCAAGCTGGTGAACTGGCTGCATGAAAAAGGCTACACGCCGGATGATGAGTTTAAAAAAGCATCCAAAAGCGTAAAAAAGCTCAAACCTGACCTTCCATTAGTCGGGGAAGTAACCGATCTGATCTATGATTATGTGCAGAAGCATCCGGTTGAAGACCATTATACCAGCGATCTCGATGCATATTTTAGTATTGAGAAAATCGAACCCGGAAAGTTATGGGTTGAAGACTATCTGGGGTCTGGAAAGATTATGGGGCCTGTCCTCGTATCCGAGGAGATCAGTTCGAAGTGCAAGGTTGGCTGGGCGGTTTCGCTGCGTATTGTGAAAACAGGAGATGTCTGGAGGATTCTGGAAACCGGGTATGTATATCCGAAATGAAACCGGGAGAGATGCTATGAAAAGTACAGTTGAAAAGACCATAAATGATGTTTTTGAGGAATTCCTGGCCGAACAAAAACAAAACCTTAAGCCTCAGTCCTATTCCGGATATGAAACCGCGATGAGCTATTTTGAGCGTTTTCTCGACGTTTATGGTCCGGAGCGTCTGGAAAAGGAGGGCCTGACAGAGGCGGACCTGGAACTGTACGAGGAGCTTTATGAAGAGGAAGGCACGGAGTACTGTGAAATCTTCGGCCCCGGGCAAATCGGGTATGCGGAAATGGAAGGGTTCCTTGCCGAATACGTTATCCTGAACGCGGCAACCAGTAAAAACTTCCTGAAAGTTGTGGGCAGGGTCATGCACAAGCTGGTGCAGTGGCTGCATGAGAAGGGATACATGGCCGATGAAGTTTATGAGAAAACAAACGAACGTGTAAACGAGCTCAAGGCCGACCTCCCGGCAACGATGGAAGTGAGCAAGCTGATGTCAGAGTATGCCACCAAGTCTCCGCGTGGGAAGTACACGGAAGAGCTGAACAGCCGCTTCAACATCAAAAAAATCGAGCCCGGAAAATTATGGCTTGAGGATTTTCTGGGTTCAGGGGAACTTATAGGGCCTGTTTTCGTTTCCGAGAAAATCAGTTCCATGTGCAGGGTTGGGTGGACCTTCGTGCTCTGGATAGGAAAGAAAGGGGATGAGTGGAGGATTCTTGATAGTAGGGCTGTGTACCCGTTTTCTGATTATTGATAGGTTGTCAGGTTTCGTGTGTAAGCTGCAAATTTTGTTTTCCGGTATGTCGGTATCCTCTTTTTTCATTTTAGTTTTTGGCGTGGGAAAGACCGTTCGCAAGCGAACGGGACAAAAACGGTTAATTGCGGCATTCTGGTAGCTTTGGATAAGATCTCCAATCAATCTTAAATTGCCTTATTCCTTTTCCAGCTATAATTTGTTATAAGCAGCTATAGCAACTTATAAGTAAAAACCTTGCATAAAACTAAATATGGCTGAAACGACGACCATCCAGATTAAACAGAGCACGAAAGAAGTTCTGGAACGCATGAAAATCTACAAACGGGAAACCTACAATGACGTCCTGGAAAGGCTGATAGAAGAGGTCCAGGAACTGAACGAAGAGACAAAAAAAGAAATCGAACTTGCCCGAAAAGCGGTTGAAGAAGGCAGGTACATAACGCACGAAAAACTGAAAGAAGAACTTGGATCCTGAGAATGGGGTTCTGATGCGTTTTCAAATCATCTGGTCCGAACCTGCGGCAGAGCAGCTTAGAAAACTGGACCGTCAGCTAGCAAAACGCATTTTCCGTAAAGTTTCGGAGCTTCAGGAAGATCCTTACCGTTATGTGACAAAACTTGTTGGGTCTCCAAATTACCGGCTGAGAGTAGGTGACTACAGGGTGGTTCTGGATATTCAGGGCAGCATTCTGGTGATACTCGTACTTAAAGTCGGGCACCGAAGGGAAATTTACAAATGAAAGCTTGATGTAACGTTTTTTATGCGGCTTTTCAGGTTATTTCAGTCAATTTTTATGGAGAACGCTGGGCACGAGCTATCGAGAACTGGTCAAACAAAAAAGAGTCACTCTCATTGAAATGACTGATGGCTTTGCAGACCAATTCCTTAACGAAAAATAATCAAACTTATATGATTTCCGGGAAGTTTGGACCGGAAACTGGTCAGAATATTTTAAAACGGATGCTTTAACGGATTCCCTGAACAAAGTCTCTCCACTTCTAAACTTTCACGACACAATTCTTGGCCGGAACAATTCCAATAGTTATAATACAGGCTAACATATTAAATACTAAATATGCAGGACGTCACATTTATCGACGGAGGCAGCCTCCCGGTCCCTGAGGGCGTTACAAGGGATTGGTTCAAGGCTGCTGCTGAGTCCCGGGAAGAGGACGATAAGCTTTTTTCTCTTGTCAGGGAGGCTTTCCAGAGGAAAATAGATGTAGGAATCCATGTCCCCACCTACCCCCAGTACCGGGACATGATCGGGCAGTTCCTGGATATCATCAAGGATGAAAAGAACTGCTATGAGCCCTATGCTTTAAAAGAGGATAACGCTAAGATCCTTGAGCTTGAGATCATTGATGAGGTCGCAAAGCGGTATAAGGAGGAGACAGGTGAAACCCTCGAAGTCAGGGTCTGCGTGGCGGGCCCCACTGACCTTTACCTCCAGGCTTTCGGAGCTACCATGTTCAGGGATGCTTACCACTACATGGCTCTGGACATTGACCGCTTTGTCAGGAAGGCTTTTGAGACTGCAAAGAACTTCAAGATCAGGGTCGTTGCCCTGGACGAACCGAGCCTGGGGATGAACGACCGGATCCAGTTCTTTGACCCTGACATCGTCTCTGCGCTTACCGTGGCTTCCACCTATGCCCGGCAGCAGGGAGCTGATGTGGAGATCCACCTACATTCCCCCTTGAAGTATAAGGTCGTCTGTGAAACTCCGATCAACGTGATCGGGGTGGAATATGCAGCAACTCCTTCTTATCTTGACCTCTTCGACAGGGAGTATCTGGAAATGTCAGGTACCTATGTCAGGCTAGGGGTTTCGAGGACAGATATTGGAAACCTCATCGGTGCCATCAACGAAAAGTATGAGGTCAACGCCTGGAAGGAAAAGGAGTATATGCAAAAGATCGTCACTGAAATGGAAACCCCGGAAGTCATAAAGAAGAGGCTTGAAACAGCCTGTGCTGTCCTCGGGGACCGGATCAGGTACGCAAGCCCGGACTGTGGTCTTGCTTTCTGGCCGGACCAGGAACTTGCGTTCAAGTTGCTAGAGAACACGGCAAAAGGAATCGATGCGTTTAATGCTGAAAACAGAGGTGAGGAATAAAATTTCCAATTATTCCTTTTTTGTTCTCTCTTTTTTGTTCTCTCTTTTTTGCTTTTTCTTTCTTTTTTTCGAATTTTCAGGGCTTTTCTATTTCCACATCACTTTTTTTATAATTATGGAGTCTTTCCAATAATGCTAAATCCTCCAAGGTATACTAACTGGGCATGGAAGAAATCATCTTTGACGATATCGGGAGTTATCCCCTTCCGGATGGCGTGAGCAAGGAATGGGTCCAGAACGCCTTTAAGACGAGGGAGGATGATGAAAAACTTTTCACGGTTATTAATGACGCTTTCCAGCAAAAAATTGATGCAGGGGTTAATGTCCCCACCTATCCCCAGTACCAGGACATGAATGAGCAGTTCCTGAAGGTGATCCGGGATGAGAGCTGCTGTGACGGACCTTTTGAAGTGAAGCTTGAGTGTGCCAGGATCGAAGAGCTTGATGCCATAGAAAGTGTTGCAAAGGCTTACAAAGAAAAATTCGGGGAAACCCTGCAGGTCAGGATCTGCGTGACAGGGCCTGCCGAACTTTACCTCAAGGAATTCGGGGGGACGAATTATGCGGACATTTACTCTATTTTTGCAAAAAATGTTAATAAATTCGTCCGCAATTCCATGAAATCGGCAAAAAACTTCAAAATTGCCACGGTCTCCATTGACGAGCCCAGCATCGGGCTGAACCCTGAACTTGCTTTTGACAATGATCAGATTATTTCTGCCCTCACCGATTGCTCGAAGGCTGCGAGCAAATGGGGTGCTGACGTGGAAATCCACCTCCATTCCGCCCTCTACTACAACCTGGCCTGTGAGACCCCAACTATCAATGTCATCGGTATGGAATCTGCAGGCACGCCTTCTTATATGGACCTTATAGACAAAAAAGTTCTTGAAGACACGGACTCTTTCCTGCGAGTCGGGGTCGCCAGGACTGATATCTACACTCTTGCCGGAGCCCTGAATGAAAAGTACAACACAAACGTCTGGAAGGAGCAGGAGTACCTACCCGAAATCGTCACGGAACTTGAGACCCCACAGGTGATTACAAAGCGGCTCAGGATTGCCTACAGGCGTTTCGGAGACCTTATTAAATACGTCGGTCCCGACTGCGGACTAGGTTCCTGGCCGAACCAGAAGATAGCTTTCATGCTGCTCTCAAACGTGGCTCAGGGTATCAAGGATTTCAGGGAATGCCTGTAATAATGCACGTTCCTCTGAATACCTATTTTTTCCACTGGAAACCTTGCCTATTTGCATCTTCTCTAAAAAATTAGGCACTGGTTGCTGAAACACAGTGGAAATAAAGGGGTGAGGTTTTAAATATTTAACAGGTTTTTAAAATTGTGTTTATCCACTCTCTTTTTTATTCTTCTTTTAGTCCTTCAACCTACCGTGCCTTCTATCGATTTCGTCCATCATGTCAAGCATTTTCCGGATAGCTGTTCGGATAGCATCGGATTGGTTCACGAATTTCTTGTTTTCTCCCACGTGTTTGTTCAGGTCTTCCAGGAGTTCCTGGGGGATTTCAACGCTTACTTTTGGCATCAGGGTCACGCTCCAGTGGTAATATTCACAGTGATATTGTTTGAATTGATATTGTTTGAAGTGATGTGTTTGAATTGATATTGTTTGAATTGATATGTTTGAAGTGATGGTGTCCAGTTTCATTGAGATATAGTGTTTAAGGGTGAAAATTATTAAACTGTAGTTTCCCTCTCGAAAATTTCAATGAATTCCCATTTAGATTGCGTGGGATAAAATGCATTTCTTCTATTTATATTTCAGATTGATTTTTCCTCAAAAAGGCTTTTCGGGGCTGTCGTTGAAGGAAAAAGACAGATATGATGGAAAAATGAAGGATAAATGAAAGGATAAAACGAAAGGATA
>DUKH01000076.1:0-17234 GCA_013329415.1 Methanosarcinaceae archaeon
GATATGTCCGAAGTTGATGCGTTCAATAAGTTAACGTCATACATAATTTGACATATTCGTAAGCTGCCAGTTTCCAATTAATTACCTTAGTTTGCCGTCAAATATAACAGGTGAGTTAGTGAGCATAAACGTAAACAGATACAAATGCGGATATTGTGGTACCTGTGTGGGAGTCTGCCCCAGAGGGGCACTCGAACTTGTAGAAACCTGGTTGGAAGTAGATGAAAGTATGTGCATTTCATGCGGGACGTGTGACCGTATTTGCCCGGTGGGAGCAATTGAGGTTATGAAATGAAAGACCGGTACGATGTCATAGTGGTCGGAGCTGGCCCTGCGGGCTCCATTGCCGCGAAAACTGCGGCAGAAAAGGGACTTGACGTACTTTTGATTGAAAAGCGCCAGGAAATCGGGGACCCTGTACGCTGCGCCGAGGGTGCGAGCAAGATATACCTCAAAAATCACGTGGAAATTGACAAAAAGTGGATCTGTGCCGACCTGAAAGGCTCCAGAATTTACGCGCCGGACGGCACATTGATAGAAATGGCAGAAGAAATCTCCGGAGGGGAAGTCGGCTATGTCCTCGAAAGGAAGATTTTTGACAGGGCTCTTGCGGAAAAGGCAGCAGAAGCGGGGGTAGAGGTAAGAGTCAAGACAAGGGCCACGGACCTGATCATTGAAGACGGCTTTGTGAAAGGGGCCAGGCTCATGCACCTCGGAGAAGAGTATGAGGTAAGGGCGGACATAGTCATCGGGGCCGACGGGGTTGAGTCCAAGGTAGGAAGGTGGGCCGGGATCGACACCTCCCTGAAACCCGCTGACATTGAAACCTGCGCCCAGTACCTTATGGCGGGGCTGGATATTGACCAGGAATACTGCGAGTTTTATATAGGGGGGGAACTCGCCCCGGGGGGTTATGTCTGGATCTTCCCGAAAGGAAAAGGAAAAGCCAACGTAGGGATCGGCCTTCTCGGAAGTAAGACAGGAAAGTTCAAGCCAAGACCCATCGATTATCTCAATGAATTTGTAGAAAAACGCTTCCCCGAAGGTAGAATTATCGAAATGGTTTTAGGAGGGGTCCCTGTCTCGGGAAGCATTGAAAAAACCTCAACCGACGGGCTCATACTTGTAGGAGATGCCGCCCGCCAGTCCGACCCTATCACAGGCGGTGGGATCATTAACGCCATGGATGCCGGGAAAATAGCCGGGGAGGCAGCTTACGAAGCCATCACCGCAGGAGACGTCTCCGAGGAAAAGCTTGAAGAAGTCTATGAAAAGCGATGGAGAGATACCGTGGGCCATGAAATTGACATGAGCCTCATCGTCAAGAACTGCTTCATCAACCTGGACGACGAAGCCCTGAACTCCCTTGCCCACTCTCTCAAGGACGTGAAGTTCGAGAGAATGCTCCTTCTGGACCTCCTCTACGCCCTCTTCAGGGCAAACAAAAAACTCCTCTGGGACCTCAGGGTACTTTTCAAGGACGCGGCAAAAGAAGTAGCTAGAAATAAACTCTGATTCCCCGGAAATAGGGTTTATTCCTTTTTTACTATTTTTCGGCATTTTTCTGTTTTTTACTATTTTTCGGTATATTTCATTTTGTACAATTTTTCGGTATATTTCATTTTGTACAATTTTTCGGTATTTTTCATTTTGTACAATTTTTCGGAACATTGACACTTTTTTCACGATTAATTCGGATGATATTTTTGGCAGGAACCCAATCTTTTTAGTGCTTTTTTCATTCAAGGCGAAATTTCAAGGGCCTTCCGCGCAGGCAACATATAGAATAAGGAAGTTAGACTCCACTCGGGCTGTTTCGGAATAATCCCGGCCAGTTAATGAGGGAGCCCCAGGGTTTTGCTTTAGGGTATGAAAAAAGGGATTTTAGGGAGATTCCCAGGTTCCAGGTTCACCGGTTCCGGGACTCTGGTGTAAAGCCAGGTATTTTTTCGGGAGGACAGCTGAGGACTGACCCCGGCTTCACTTACTTGTTCCAGAACTCCGGCGTAAAGAGCAGGATGACGGTATAAACTTCAAGCCTTCCGATCCACATATTTGCGATAAGGACCAGCTTCCCGACAGCAGGAATCGAGTCAAAGGTGCCCATGGGCCCTACCAAATTCAGGCCGGGACCGATGTTCCCCAGGGTTGCGATAGAGGCTGTGATTGAAGTTATGATGTCCATGCCGAGTACAGAAAGGATGAGGGCTCCCGAAAAGAAGACAAGGAGATAGATCACGACAAACGAGGCAATGGAGTTTACAACTTCTTCAGGCACGGTTTTGTTGTTGAACTTGATGCCCCGGACAGCCCGAGGGTGCATTGTCTTGAAGAGTTCCGCACGCCCGTGCCTGAGGAGCATGAGGATGCGCACGACCTTGATGCCTCCCCCCGTAGAACCTGCACAACCGCCTACGAACATGACCATAAGGAGGATCATTTTCCCGGACTCGGGCCAGAGGTTGAAGTCCGTTGTGGCAAACCCTGTGGTGGTCATGATGGATACCACCTGAAAGATCGCAAACCTGAAGGAATCAACAAGGCCTGTCCCGAGGTCCCGCCAGAGAAGGAGGGTTAAAAGCCCGGTTGCCGCAAGGGTCAGAGCAGTATAAAAACGGAACTCGTCATCCTTGAAAAGGAAGTTCTTGTCCACGTAAATAGCCCGGTAGTGGAGGGCGAAGTTAGCCCCTGCTACGAACATGAAAAAGGTGATTATGAACTCTATGAGGGGGCTGTTGAAAGCCTCGATACTTGCCCCGTAGGGGGAGAAGCCTCCGCAGGCCATGGTGGTGAAAGTATGGGTTACGGAATCATAGAGGGACATTCCTGCCAGGAGGAGGGCCACGACCTCCAGGACCGAAATTACCAGATAGACCATCCAGAGGATCTTTGCTGTTTCCCGGATCCTTGGCTTGAGCTTATCCTCGGTAGGACCCGGAGCCTCGGCACGGAAAAGCTGCCTTCCGGCAACCCCGAGTTTGGGCAGGATAGCAATGAACAAAACGATGATACCCATGCCGCCAAGCCACTGCATCATGGACCTCCAGAAAAGGATGCTCCTGGAATGGCTTTCGATATCCACAAGGACGGTGGAACCTGTGGTCGTAAACGCCGACATGGACTCAAAAAGGGCGTTTAAGGGAGAAATCCCATCCAGGACGAAGGGAATCGCCCCGAAGACAGCAGCTGCAAGCCAGCCCAGGCCAACGATCGCAAAGCCTTCCTTGCGCATCCATTCCCCCTCGGTTTTGTAAGTAAGCAGGAAGAGACCGGTAACGGCCGTTATCAGAATTGCAATCAGGAAAGGGGCCAGAGATTCATGATAATAATATGCCACAGCCAGCGGGATGACCATAAGCATCCCCAGGAGCCGGAGCAAACCGCCAAGAACATAAAAAACAATCTTAAAATTCATGCGGATCCTCTGTTTTTACAGCATCCCGGGTTTTTATAACTATGCATATCCATCCCTTTCCTGAAAAATTTTTCTTACCTGAAAAATTTCTCCACAAGCTGAACTGTGGAAGATAAAGCAAAGATAATCACCCTATCCCCTTCCCGGATCACAAAATCCCCTCTAGGGACGACGATATCATCATTACGGACCACCATGGTGATGATCGCGCCCTTGGGGAACTTAACCTTGCTGAGGGCTTTTCCTACAATCTTTGAGTCCCTTGAAGTGGTATACTCAATAATTTCCGCCTTTTCCCCTTCAAGAGTGGCAAGGGTCTCGATACCCCTACCCATAGTAAGTTTCAGGACTTCATTTACGGTTGCCTCTCTGGGGCTCACCGCCATGTCGATGCCCACCATCTCGAAAAGGGGCACATAGTCCGAGCGGTCAGACCTGGCAATCACTTTCTTCGCCCCTAGCTGCTTTGCAAGGAGGGAGCAGAGAAGGTTTTTCTCATCGCTATCCGTAACCGCAACAACAACGTCCATGTCCTCGATATTTTCTTCCCTGAGGAGACCTACATCCGTACCGTCCCCGTTCAGGACCAGGGCTTTTTCCAGCATCTCCGCGACTTCGATGCAGCGGCTTTTCCGGTTCTCGATGATCTTGAGGTCCGAATTCTCATCCCTATCAAGTATTTTACATAGATAGAAGCCAACAATCCCACAGCCAATAACAAGAATTCTATTCCTGTGAGTGACCTCACCTCCAAAAACATTACTGAGGGTTTCCATGGCCTGTGGCTTGCCTATGATCACCATGTGGTCGTTTGCCTTGATGATATCGTTTCCGTGAGGGATAATAATCTCATTGTCCCGGAAGACTGCGCTAACGATGCAACAGTCTGCAAGCTTGAGGTCCTGCATCTGCTTGCCAACAAACCTGTTTTCAGGTCTGATGGCGAACTCCATCATCTGGACCTTTCCCTCCGCGAACATTTCAGCATCGATAGCTGAAGGACTTGCCAGTACCTCTGCAACCTCGGAAGCAAGGGCAAGTTCGGGACAGATCATAAGATCAACCCCGACCTGGGCCCTGGAGGTCACTGGCATATCAATGTAATCGGGGTTACTGACCCTTGCGATGGTCTTTGATTCCTTCCACCCGGGTCTGGCCCTGATAATCAGTTTGGCTGTCATGCAGGCTACGATGTTTACTTCATCGACCCCCGTAACAGCAACCAGAATGTCTGCGTCAGGAAGCACGTTAGCAAGAACGTCGGCATTAGCCCCGTTTCCTTCCACAACCTGCACGTCAAGCCCATCCGCCCTTTTCAGAGCTTCTTCGTCTTTTTCGATTACGATTACGTCGTTTGTGAGGGAAAGAGCCTTTGCAATATGATAACCAACTTCACCTGCGCCGATTATTACCGCTTTCATACGATTTTCCTTCGAAAAAAGGACTGTTTTCTGATAGATAAATCTACTTATTTAAGTAACCTTTGGAGATTCGGGAAAAATGACCCGGAATTCCACATAAATTACTTCCACGTCGCCTTTTTGTAAGCCACATATACTAGAAAATATATAAATATATATAAAGATTTTTAAAAATCTCTAATTAAAAAAATTAAATATGAACGATTGGGAGACGGTCGGGGGGGACACAAAAAAGTGAGTAAGTGAATCAAATAAAAAAACGTTTGAAGAGTTGAGGAGATCAAAAAATCCGGAAAAAGAAAGTTAAGGGAAGAAGGAAAGTTCTGGAAAAAAGAAAAAGTTCAGAAAAAAAGGAAGTTAAGGAAAAAGGGAAGAAGGGAAGTTAAGGAAAAAGGAAGTTCCGGGGAAAATAAATCCCGGCTTTCAGCCTTCAAGGGCATCCTTTACTTTCTCAAAAATGCCTTTGCTCTTCTTTTCCTTTCCGGTTTCGGCCTTTTCGCTTTTACTCCTGGCATCTGCTGGTTTCTTACCCTTCCCAAGATATTCAAACTGCTCGAGCAGCTCTTTTTGCTCTTTGCTCAGCTTTGTAGGGGTCTTGATAATAACCCTGACAAGCTGGTCTCCTTTCCCATGCCCGTGCAGGTGCTGGATGCCCTTACCCTTGAGCCGGAAAACCGAGTGGGTCTGAGTCCCCGTAGGGATGTTCATCTTTACCTTCCCGTGCAGGGTTTCAACCATTACGTCAGCTCCCAGGGCAGCCTGCGGGAAAGAGATGGAAAGTTCGGATATGACATCGTAATCCACCCGCTTGAAGTACCTGTGCTCCATCACATGAATGACGACATAGAGGTCTCCGGGGGGTGCTCCCGGCTCTCCTGCTTCCCCTTCTCCGCTAAGGCGAAGGCCAAGGCCCGAATCAGCCCCTGCAGGAACATTTACGGTAAGCTTTCTGCGTTTCCTGACCCTTCCGGAGCCACCGCACTCGGGGCAGGGAAACTCAATTATCTGGCCCCTACCGTGGCAGGTGCTGCATGCCGTGGTGCTAACGAACTGCATACCGAAAGTCGAGTGGGTGGTGCGTACCTGCCCGGTGCCCCCACAGGTGGGACAGCGTTTAGGGCTTGTACCTTCCTTGGCTCCGGTCCCGGAACAGGCGGAACAGTTTTCAGTCCGGGGGATATCGATATCTTTCCGGACCCCGAAAGCGGCCTCTTCAAAAGTTACGTAGAGGTCGTACTGGAGGTCCGTCCCTCTCCTGGGACCCCTGGGGCCCCGCCTGCCTCCGCCAAAAAACATCTCAAAAATATCCCCGAAGCCTCCGAAGTCCGCACCCCGGAAGATATCCTCTGCCGAGTACTGCCCATCAATTCCGGCATGCCCGAAGCGGTCATACTGAGAGCGCTTTTCAGAGTCAGAAAGAACGGCATACGCTTCGGAGATTTCCTTGAATTTTTCCTCAGCCCCGGCTTCCTTGTTCCTGTCAGGGTGATACTGGAGAGCAAGCTTCCGATAGATTTTCTTAATTTCATCCGCTGAGGCGTCTTTCGAGACTCCGAGAATTTCGTAATAATCACGTTTGGTGGCCATCAAGATTCCCTGTTATGTTAAAAAAGATAAAGAATGCCGGAACCGGAGACTGCAGCTTACCGGTCCGGGCTGATACTATCAAAGTTAGTTTCAATTACTGCAATTCGTTTTTATTTACCCTTTACGCTTTCTTCTCGTCGTCGACAACTTCGTAGTCAGCGTCAACAACCGTGTCCTCCGGACCTTTTGCGTCTGCAGAACCTGCCTCTTGCTGCTGGGCTGCTGCTGCTTCCTGGGCCTTCTGGTAGAGCAGTGCGGAGACCTCATAAACAGCTTCCTGGAGGGCCTCGGTCTTCGCCTTGACCTCTTCGATGTCCTCACCTTCAAGGGCTTTCTTCAGGTCCTCGATTGCGGCATTGACTTTTGTCTTCTGGTCTTCCGTAGCCAGGTCTTCGGCTTCCTTAAGGGTCTTTTCCGAAGCATTGATCAGGCTTTCGGCGTTGTTCCGGGTTTCGACTTCTTCTTTTCTCTTCTTATCCTCTTCGGCATGCAGTTCCGCGTCCCTGATCATGCGGTCGATCTCGTCGTCGGAGAGCCCGCCCGGTTTCTTGATAGAGATGGACTGTTCTTTTCCGGTCCCCAGGTCCTTTGCATTCACATGCAAAATCCCGTTTGCATCAATGTCAAAGGTAACTTCAATCTGGGGCATGCCTCTCGGAGCAGGGGGTATACCGTCCAGGATGAAACGGCCAAGAGTCTTGTTTTCAGCAGCGATCCCGCGTTCTCCCTGCAGGACATGGATTTCTACAGAGGGCTGGCTGTCAGCAGCAGTTGAGAAGATCTGACTCTTCTTTGTCGGGATGGTGGTGTTTCTCCCGATCAGCGGCGTGGAAATGCCCCCGAGGGTCTCGATACCGAGGGTAAGAGGACTTACATCGAGCAAGAGGACATCCTTGACCTCTCCACCAAGCACTCCTGCCTGAATGGCTGCTCCGACAGCAACGGCTTCGTCAGGGTTGATGTTCTTGTAAGGCTTCTTTCCGGTGAAGTTTTCGACAAGTTCAACGACAGCAGGCATTCTGGTTGCCCCGCCGATGAGGATTACCTTGTCAAGGTCGTTGGAAGTGAGTTTGGAATCACTGAGGGCCTGGCGCATGGACACGAGGGTTTTTTCCAGGAGGTCTTCAGTCATCTTCTGGAACTGCGCCCTTGTCAGGTCAACGTCCAGGTGCTTGGGCTCGCCGTCCGGACCTACGGTCAGGAAGGGAAGGTTTACGTTGGTGCTGGCGACCCCGGAGAGTTCGATCTTGGCCTTCTCTGCGGCGTCCTTTAAGCGCTGGAGCACTGCCTTGTCCTTGGAGAGGTCAATTCCTTCGGTCTTCTTGAACTCTGCGAGCAGGTGATTAATGATCCTCTGGTCGAAGTCGTCTCCGCCAAGGTGGGTGTCCCCGCTGGTGGACTTGACTTCGAAGACCCCGCCCCCGAGTTCGAGGATGGAAACATCAAAGGTTCCGCCACCCAGGTCGTAGACAAGGATTTTCTGGTCCACATCCCCCTTGTCAAGCCCGTAGGCGAGAGAAGCTGCCGTGGGTTCGTTGATGATCCTTAAGACTTCGAGACCCGCAATCTGCCCTGCGTCCTTTGTGGCCTGCCTCTGGGAATCGTTAAAATAAGCGGGAACGGTAATTACAGCCTGTTTGATATCTTCCCCGAGGTAAGCTTCGGCATCGCTCCTGAGCTTCTGGAGGATCATTGCGGAAATTTCCTGCGGAGAGTATTCCTTTCCATGAAGGGACACAGTGTAGTTTGCATCTCCCATGTGCCTTTTGATGGAGCTGACCGTGTTGTCGGGATTTGAAACGGCCTGCCTTTTTGCAACCTGGCCTACAAGCTTTTCCCCTTTCTTGGAAAAACCGACTACCGACGGCGTGGTCCTGCCGCCTTCTGCATTGGGAATTACAACAGCTTCTCCACCTTCCATCACAGCCATACAGGAGTTGGTTGTACCAAGGTCTATACCCAGTATTTTCGCCATATTAATATCCTCACCATAAATTAGCTAACTTAAAGATGTCTTTAATGTGTATTTGTTTTAATCTGAATTTGTAAAATTGAACTGTAAATCTCAGCTTTTTATGCTTCGTATTATGTATCGTATATATGTGAAGCCCAGCTTAGGGGAATAAAGAGCCCGATTCAGCTTTTTGACCCATTCAGCTTTTTGACCGGGGATTAGACAAAACCCGGACAATAGGCTTTTGAACTTTTCCCCGGGAGATTTATAATACCTCATGAAGAGGCTTATTGACCTGGGGAGATGTTTATTAACCCGCAAAGGTTATTGTTAACCTGAAGAGGCAATTATTGACCTGCAAAGGTTATTATTTACCCTTCAAGACAATTTTACCCGCGAAGGTAATTATGACTCGTAAAAGTGCTTATTCGTCTTCCTGCCCTTCATCGCAAGGGTTCCGGGCCACGGAGACCATGGCAGGCCTGATAACCTTTGAGTCCAGAGCATACCCGGACTTGTAGACCTGGAAGACCGTATTGTCGGGAATTTCTGAAGTCTCCACATGCTGCACGGCTTCGTGCTTGTAAGGGTCAAATTCGACAGCCTTTTCACACTCGATTTTTTCAAGCCCGTGCTTTTCCAGGACCGAGTCAAACTGCCGGGAAAGCTGTTCAAGCCCGTTTATAACCGAAGCCATGTCCTCCGTGGATCTGGCGGACTTCAGGGCCCGTTCGAAGTTATCAGAAACCTCGAGGAAGTCAAGCAAAACTTTCTCAAGCACGGTTTTCCGGTATTCCTCCATCTGACGGGCGCTCCGCTTCCTGAAATTATCAAAGTCAGCTGCAAGGCGGGAAAGCTGGTCCTTGAGCATATAATTTTCTTCCCTGCAGGCGGCATCAGCACTGATTTCAGCCCCGGAAACTTCAGATTCGTCTCCTGGACCTTGCTCTGTTGCCCCGGAACTTCCTTCCGAAGGACCCGAGCTTTCAGCTCCGGAACTCTCAGAATCCAGCCGGGATTCTTCCTTTCCGGAACCCTTATTTTCTTTTTTACCGGGTTTTTTCATTTGTAGTATCCCCATTAAAAAATGTTAACGGTTTCGCTCGTCATGATCTGTGATTGTTTGTAATTCTATAAATAATTTACGTATGAAAAAAAGCATTGTTTGTAAGAGAGTATTTTAAGCATTACCACACTTGCGACCATTGAAGCGGCAACTGCCGAAGTTACCTGTTCCCATCCCAGGGACGAAATTCCTCCCCCAAGGGCAAACTGTACGCCCCCGACAAGAGATACAAGCACGAAAGAAAGCCCGAAACCCGCAATTCCACCCCCTACCA
Organism: Methanosarcinaceae archaeon; assembly: GCA_013329415.1. Lineage (GTDB taxonomy): Archaea > Halobacteriota > Methanosarcinia > Methanosarcinales > Methanosarcinaceae > MTP4 > MTP4 sp9310u. The sequence goes on from DUKH01000076.1 coordinate 9,718, forward strand.
GGGACCCTATGGGGTCCATCCCGTGCCGTTCATAAAAGACCATACCGGCAATAAACATTATCGCAAAGATCAGAAGTACGAGTGCGAGAGGCAGGGGACTTGCCTTAGTTAAAAAAATCTCAAAAAGCCCGAGCCCCATGTCAACCAGAAAGATCCCCATAAGGACCGAGACCGAGAGGGTCTTGACAAAAGGGTTCTCGAATACCGAGGAAGAATCAGAATTTTTGCTGCTTATATTACCAGGCACCCTTTGAAGTTTTATAAAGTATAGCTTCCTGAATATAAACTATATAAATTATATAAAGGTTTACTTACGGCTCACTATTTTTTACTCACGGCCAGCCAATTAAGAGCTCACTTTTCATTCTTAGCTTATCTCCTTATTATATCTTCTGAACCTTCCCGGCAATCCAAAATTTTCCAAATATTCCAAAAGTTTCCTACAACCCGGGTCTTCTTACATCCCCTACAACCCGGGCCTTCTTACCTTCCCCACAACCCGGGTCTTTTTACCTGCTCTCCCGGCGGTTCGTTCCCGGGGTAGGGAGGCAAGCAGTGGGGCAGGACAAACAGTAATATAAAATGACCGGGTTTTTCCTTTCCGATGAAAATCCTGATTGCAGAATTTGCCGTCGGTACGGACGTCGAGAAGTCCCTGATCCCGGAAGGGGCAGCAATGCTCAAGACCCTTGCGGAAAGCTTTGACCGTCTGGGGCATGAAGTGTACTACCCGACTGCCAGCACCAGGATCTGCGCGGGCACAGCTCTCGAGTCCACGGCTGAGAACTTCCGTCAGGTTATTGAGAAAAAGGCAGGAAAGTGTGATGCCGGGCTGTTGATCGCCCCGGACGAGATGCTTCCGGAGCTGAACAGGCTCCTTGAAGAAAACACTACAAACCTGGGCTGTTCCCCGGAATCCTCGGCATGCTGCGCGGACAAACTCCGGTGCACTGAAGTCCTGCTGAATGCCGGGATAGGGGCCCCGGGGCTTGCGGCAGAGCCGGATGAAGGCAGGCAGTACGTAATAAAACCGAGATTTGGCTGTGCAGCCGAAGAGACTTACCTCGTCCGGGAATTTGAGCCTGCCGAGGAGGTCATTGCAAGCGAGTACATCGAAGGCATGCACCTGAGCGTCAGCCTTATCGCAGGAGAAAAACCGCTTCCTCTAACGGTAAACCGGCAGTTCATCGAATTCGGGGCTGAAAAATGCACATCCGGGAAAACCGAAAACGAAAAAACCGGGTCCGGCATAAAATACAACGGCAGCCTTACCCCCTACGAGACCCCGAGAAAAACCGAACTGGTCGAAACCGCAGTTTCCGCGGCAAGCTGCCTGAAGTGTTCAGGGTATGTGGGAGTGGATATCGTGCTTGCGGACCGCCCTTACGTTGTAGATGTAAACCCGAGGCCTACTGCCTCGCTCTTCGGGATCAGCCAGGTCATGAAAGAGGAAATAGGAGACCTGCTCCTGAGGAACAAATTCGGGGGACTTCCCGATTCGGTACATATCGAGGGAGAATACCACTTTTCAAAGGACATGCTCGGAGAAATCTTCGGACAAAATTAAAAAAAGGGATCAAGATGAAATCAAAGGTTATCGGGCTTGATATCGGAGGAGCAAATACCAAACTTGCTTCCTCGGACGGGACAGTTGTGGAACTGCACTACCTGCCCCTCTGGAAAAATACGCAGCTTCCCGGGGTTTTAAAGGAGATTGCAGAGCGGCTCCGGCCCGAAAAAGTTGCCGTGGTAATGACAGGGGAGCTTGCCGACTGTTTTGAAGATAAAGAACAGGGCATCCGCTTCATAATGGAAGCAGTGGACGCCGCATTCGGGCCCGGAAAATGCTCTTACGTCAACAGCAAAGGAAGGTTCCGCCAGGAAACCGACGGGCTCCGGGAACTTGCGGCTGCAAACTGGGCGGCTTCAGCCCGGTTGATCGGGAAGGAACTGGGAGACTGCATTTTCGTGGACGTGGGAAGCACCACCAGCGACATCATCCCCATAATTGCAGGAGAACACAGGGCAGGGCACACGGACTTTTCAAGGCTGCTCCGGAGCGAGCTCGTATATGCGGGTACCCTCAGGACAAACCTTGCAGCCCTCCTGGAGAAGGTAAAACTTGAAGAAGGATGGTGCCGGACCTCCTCAGAACTCTTCGCAACCACTGCAGACGCCTACCTCCTGCTCGGGGAAATCAGGGAAGACCAGTTCACCTGTGAGACCGCTGACGGGGCAGGCAGGAGCAGGACCGACGCAATGAGGAGACTTGCCAGGGTTATCTGTGCGGACCTTTCCGAAATCCGGGAAGAAGATATCCTGGAGATGGCCAGACAGGTAAAGGAAAAACAGGTCTCGCTCCTGGCAGAAGCTGTTCTTGAAGTCGCGGAAAAGAACGGACTCCGGAAGATTGCAGCCGCAGGGCTCGGAGAATTCCTGATAAAGGAAGCAGCAGAAAAGCTCGGCTTCGAATGCGTCTCTGTTGCAGGGCACTGGGGCGAAGAGATTTCAAAAGTATTTCCGGCTTACGCAGCCGCTCGCCTGCTTGAGGCCGAGAAAGCATAACTTGAAGATACGTATATAATAACCATAATAATAGCCATAATAAAAGCCATATACAATGCAGCCAGAAGGCGGGTAAATATGAGAGTGGTCGTCAAACTGGGTGGAAGCCTGATCAGGGAAGCCCCCGGAATAATTGACAGGCTCGTTGAAGAGTTTGCTCCGGGAGGGTTTGCTCAGGAAAAGGAAACCTTCGGAAAGGTAGCCTCTGAAAAGGTAGCCTCCGGAAAGGAAGAAAACAACCGGGAAAAGGAAGCTTCCGTGAGAGGCAGATCTGGAGAAGATAGTTCCGAGACATGCCCTGAGTGCATACTTATCGTGCCGGGAGGCGGGATCTTTGCGGATGCGGTGAGGGAGGCAGACAGGACATTCGGGCTTGGGGCAGATGCGTCCCACTGGATGGCGGTGCTCGGGATGGAACAGTACGCCTGCTGCCTTCTCGACAAAAGCAGGGCTGCGGCCACATACTCAATAAAGAGCCCGGACCCGGGGGTTTCTATCCTCTTCCCCTACGGACTCCTGAAAACCAAAGACCCCCTGCCCCATTCCTGGGACGTGACTTCGGACACAATTGCGGCATGGGTCGCGCAACAAACGGGTGCCTGCTTCGTAAAGGTCACGGACGTGGATGGGGTTTTCCTGAAAGGGGAGCTTGTAAAAGAGATTTCTGCCCCTGACCTGGCAGCAGCCGGGACGAGCTGTACCGGAACAAGCTGTACCGACAGGGCACTTCCGGAATTTCTCCTGAAAAACAGAATGGACTGCATGATTGTAAACGGGAAATACCCGGAAAGGGTGCTTCAGGCAGTCTACGGGAGGCCTGTGCTGGGAACGGGGGTAAAGGGGAATATTTAAATCGGATATTGTATATGAGTAGTGGAAAAGAAGCAAGCCGTATCCAGAAAGCATTGTTTCTGTTCAACTCACGGGATGCACAGGCCTATCACAGGTGCCGGAAAAGCAGGACATGGTGCATGAGGCTGGTGCTCTTTCACTGGAAATTCGTTACAAGCTCACTATATTAATAAATCGATATGGAGAATAAAATGTCACCAAACAAAGTTGAATACTGTACCTCATGTGGTATCCGCCTGGAAGAAAAGGGCAACGTAAAGTTCCCCTGCCCCAAGTGCGGAGCTGAAGTCGGAAGATGTGTCAGCTGCAGGCAGCAGGGCAACGTTTACACCTGTCCGAAATGCGGATTCCAGGGACCCTGATTCGAGGAAAAAGCCCGAAAAGGCAAAAACCTCGGATACACCCATGAAAATGGAAAAAGCAAATACACACAATAAACAGATCAATAGGATCAGATTAATATAATTGAGAGGAATCATATGGGCGAAGTAGCAGCAAAAATGAAGGTCATGCCGGAAACCATTGAAACCGACCTTAACGAGCTGAAAGAGAAGCTCAGAGCCGCAGTTCCGGAAGGCGTCGAAGTATACGGGGAAATCATAGAGGAACCCGTTGCCTTCGGATTAAAGGCCCTGATCATCACCATAATTGTCGGAGACCAGGAAGGCGGAACCGAAGCCGTGGAAGAAGCTTTCGCAAATGTCCCCGGCGCAGAGAACGTCCAGATCCTGGAACTCGGCCGTCTCTAAAGGTGTGGAAAAACCGGATATTCTCCGGGAAAACCGTCCTTTACATATTTAATTTTTCAGTTCCCATTTCCCATTTTTTTCCGGAAAAGGGCTCGTAGATCAGGGGAAGATCGTTACGTTCGCAACGTAAAGGCCGCGGGTTCAAATCCCGCCGAGTCCATAATCAACTCTTATTTTCCCAAGAATGCCAGATTTGTATTAAGTACCGGTTTATGCAATTTATACAATCTTTTAGGCTCCTCTTTTTTTTGTTTGGGTAACCTCACAAAAACAGATGCATTCTTGAATTGAAACTTGTCTTACTACAGGAAATGGTGAAGAGCCTTCTTTTAGTTTGTACTCTGGCAGATATGCAGGATATTTTGAGTTAAAGTATTTTGAGTTGAGATATTTCATATTAATATATAGTCCTGTACATAGGGTAGACATAGAACATAAAGTTACAAACTCAAAGCACAAAATTAAAATGCTTTAATTCAAATGGACCTTATAAAAGTGAAAATTCGAATTTTATTTCAAATACTGATTCTACCTTGAACCCAAATAAAACCGAAGGAATCAAAACAAATCCCGGACGTGTCCAGCATAAAAAACGCTAAAAAGACGAAAGAGAACGGCGGCGAAGGAAAGTGGATGGAACAATTTCCCGCAAAAAACCCGAACCCTGTAATCAGGGTGAAAACTGACGGGACAGTCCTCTACGCAAACAAAGCAGCTGCTCCCCTGTTGAAAAGCTGGGATGTGGAAGTGGGAGGAAAACTCCCTGAAACTCCGAAAAGTCTCGTGAGAAAGGTAAGTTACCGGGAAAGAGCAGAAGAGCTTGAGCTGAAAGTTGGGGGAAGGGTATACCTGCTGACCTTCTATTATGATCCTGAAGAGGAAGCTGCAAACATCTACGGTTTTGACATCAGTTCCCGGGCGCAGAGAGAAGAAGAAACTAAAAAACAGCATATTCGGCTGGAAAAAGCCCTCTGGAACAACCTCCGGATTATGGAAACCATGGTGGACACGATTCCTGCGCCCGTATACTACAAAAACAAGGAAGGGAAATACCTGGGCTGCAACAGGCTCTTTGCAGACCAGATCATCGGGCTTCCGGAAGAAAAGGTCAAAGGCTTCAAACTGACTGAACTGAAAACAAAAATACCTCCTGTTACTGCCAGGGAGTACCAGCAGCTGGATATGGAACTCCTTAGGAAAGGAGGCAAACACGTTTACGAAACCGTAATCACCTATCTGGATGGGGAAGCAAGAGATTTCCAAATCAGCAGAGCCGTTTACAGGGATGAAAAGGAAGACTTTGCCATTCTGGTAGGGGTACTGCTGGATATAAGCGAACTCAAAATGGTTGAAAAAGCCCTCCGGGATAACCTGCAGTTCCAGGAAACCCTCCTTGACGCGATTCCGACTCCCGTATTTTACAAGGACATGAAAGGGAATTACCTTGGTTGCAACGAACTCTTTGCAAGCAGGACCCTTGACATTCCAAAAGAGAGTATTGTGGGCCACTCCATGCGCTACTTTGAAGACAAAGTGCCCGGAGAATTTGCCGATGTATATGAAAAATACGACCGCAAACTGCTCAGAGAAAGTGAAAGCCAGCACTACGAAGCAAAAGTAAGGTGCCCGAAAAAGGGTGAAATTCGGGACTTTCTCATCACAAAAGCCCTCTACTTCGATACTGCAGGCAAGAGGGCCGGGATCGTCGGCATAATGCAGGACATCACCGAGCGCAAAAAAAGTGAAGAAATTTTGCAAAAAAGCGAAGAAAGGTACCTTCTGGCCGCTGAGCAGACAGGGCAGCTAATATACGACTACGACATTGAGGCGGACCGGAACGACTGGGCAGGGGCTATTGAAAAACTAACGGGATACGGCGTAGAAGAATTCCAGAAATTCAATATGGGCGGTTGGGCCGTGCATATCCATCCTGAAGACCGGGAAAGGGCGGTACAGGCGCATTATGACAGCTTCGAAACCGACACTCCGTATCATGAAGAATACCGCTTCATAAGGAAAGACGGGAGCTATTTTTACGCCGAAGACAGAGGAATTTTCCTGAAGGACAGAAGCGGCCGCATCTACAGGATGCTGGGGGTAATCAAAGACATCACGGAGAGAAAAGCCGCAGAAGAAGCCCTTGAAAAAACCGGAAAAATCCGGAAGAGGGAAATCCACCACCGTATAAAGAACAACCTCCAGGTAATTTCCAGCCTTCTTGAACTTCAAGCAGAGAAATTTGATGACGAAGAAGTCCTCGAAGCTTTCAGAGAAAGTCAGAACCGTGTTGCATCAATGGCTATTATTCACGAGGAACTTTACGGAAGCAAAGACAAGGACATGTTGACCCTTGACTTTTCAGCATACCTCCGGAAACTGACCGCAGACCTCCTGGTCTCCTACGCCCTGAAAAACGACAATATCAGGCTTGAACTTGACGTAGAGGAAATATTTATCGGAATGGACACCGCCATTCCCCTGGGCATCATCATCAACGAACTGGTCTCAAACTCCCTGAAACATGCCTTTACCCCGGAAAAGCCGGGAGAAATCAGGATAAGCTTCCTGGGGACAGAAAACTATGAAAATGGCCGGAAGAACTCGAAAAACAGCGACAATGAAAACGGAGACAACGCTGAAAGTGAAGGACAGCCCGGGTTCATCCTGATAGTTTCGGATAGCGGGGAAGGATTCCCAGAAGAAATTGATTTCAGGAACACCGATTCACTCGGCCTTCAGCTTGTGAACACCCTTGTAGACCAGATAGGGGGAAGCATCGAGCTTGAAAAAGGAAAAGGCACGAAATTTTGTATAAGGTTCAGGGAGCCTGAAAAGTGAAGAGAAGATAAATTCCTGAACAACAGTCTCCGGTACATGGGGACCAAACCCGGTATAAAGGAACCCGGCATAAGGGAACCTGGCTCCTGCAACCCTGTTTTGAATAAGAGAAGAAATAGACGCTGAAAAGAAGGAAGCGGTTTTGAAGAGAAGAAAAAAGTTTTGAAGATTTGAAAAAAACTTTCTAAAAACCGAGCACATATCACAGACTTTTTAAATGATTGAAACGTATCGGGCAAACGGGCAAATGTACATAATATTAAATGACAAATTAACAAACAATTACAAATTTGTAAATCATACAGACTCCATAAAATGGTATCCACAGCCGAAATGACTTTTTGAATCAACGCTTTAAATAGCAAAACTTAAGAAGCTCAAAACTTAAGAAGCTCCATAAAGACTCATTTTCAAAAGCATAAAGGGACAACGCCGATAAGTGAGAGAAAATGGGTGATTCCAGAGACTTCGAAGCCGACAACCGGCATCGTGGAAAAGAAGAGGGGAAAAGAA
>DUKH01000076.1:17561-20462 GCA_013329415.1 Methanosarcinaceae archaeon
GGAAAAGAAGAGGGGAAAAGAATGATGGACCAGTTTCCTTCAAATAACCCGAATCCTGTCCTCAGGGTAGATGGAGAGGGGACAATCCTCTACACAAACAAAGCTGCAAGTCCTCTGGTGGAATACTGGGGTGCCAGAGAAGGAGAAAAGCTCCCTCAAACACTGGTCAATACGATAAAGGGAATACTTTCTCAAAAAAAACCTGAAAAAATTGAAATTAATACGGAAAAAAAGACATATTCCGTCACATTCTGCCCCCTGCCGGAAGATAACTGTGTATATCTCCAGGGGTTTGACATAAGTTCCTTCAAGCAGGCTGAAGAGGAGCTGAAAAAAAAGTATGAGGAGCTCGAGGCAAGGGAAAGGAAAAAGGAGCTCGAACTCACGGGGGCAGAAGCACAGCCTGGCAGGGAAATTTCCGGGAAAACGCAGACGAAACAGGCCCTGCAGGACAGCCCTTCTTTTCTGGGGGCCCTGCTGAATACGATTCCGGCTCCGGTTCTTTCCAAGGACAGGGAAGGAAAGTACAGAGAATGCAATGAGTTTTTTTCCAGGGAAATTGCCGGGCTCCCGAAAGAGGAGATAATAGGAAAAACGATCAAGGAAGTATTTCTGAAGCTGAGTCCCGAACTTGCGGATGCCATCCACAGGCAGGACCTCGAACTGCTTGAGAAAGGGGGGAAAGACAGCTACGAAACCGAATTTCCGTGTGCTGACGGGACCGTAAGGAATTTCCTTGTAAATAGGGCCGTTTTTAAGGATGAAAATGGAAGAACAGCCTCCATGGTCGCCGTAATGCTGGACGTAAGCGAACTCAGGAGAAACGAGAAAAAAATCCGAAACAACGTAAAATTCCTCGAAACACTCCTCAATGCCATACCCAACCCTGTTTTTTACAAAGACCGCAAAGGAGCTTACCTGGGCTGCAACGAAACGTTTAGCAAAATGATCACAGGCCTTTCTGAAGAAGAAATTCTCGGATATACCCTTCCGGAACTGGCTGACAGGTTTGTTACCGATTTCCCCCCCAAGTTTCCCACCGAGGAAATCCGGAAACTAATTGAAAACTCCGATGAGTACCACAGAGAAGAACTTGAACTTATTAAAACCGGAGGAGCCCAGCTTGAAGAATACGAAGCTCTTTGCGCGGACGGGGTGAAAAGGGATTTCCTGACAAGCAGGACGGCATACCGTGACGAAAAGAGAAAGGTTGCAGGCATGGTCAGTGTAATGCAGGACATCACCAGGATCAAGCAAATCGAAAGAAATCTCCGGGACAACCTGCACTTTCTCGAAACCCTGCTCAATACCATCCCCAACCCCGTCTTCTACAAGGACCGGAACGGCGCATACATGGGCTGCAACGAGGTCTTTGCAAGCCAGATTCTCGGGCTTCCCAGGGAAGAAATCATAGGAAAAAACCTTGCATCCCTTAAAGTACCCATCACGGAAGAGCTCAAGGAATACTGCCATAGAGTGGCTCTCAAACTGGTCAGGACCGGGGGAAAACAGGAACAGGACCTTAAATTTGTCTGTGCAAACGGAAAAACAGGAGACTTCATCGTCAACCGGGCTGCATTCAGGGATGAGGAAGGGGAAATTGCCGGGATAGTAGGGGTCATGCAGGACATAACCGAACGCAGGAGGGCGGAAGAATCCCTTCAAAACACTGTGAGTTTTCTGGAAGCCCTGATTGACGGCATCCCGAGCCCGGTATTCCAGAGAGACAAAAGCGGGATTTACCTGAACTGCAACGAGAGCTTTGCCAGCCAGATTATGGGACTTCCGAAGGAAAAGGTCATAGGAGGATCTTTTGAAGAATTTCAGAAAAGGCTCCCTAAAGAGCTTGTGGAAATCTACCAGCTGCATGACCAGGAGCTTCTCGGGCACGGGGAAAGCCAGTATTACGAGACAAAGGTAGTCTGTGCAGACGGCGTAAAAAGAGACTTCCTTTTCCACAAAGCCCCTTATAAAGACAGTTCCGGAAATGTGAGCGGGGTTGCAGGCGTGATGCTGGACATAACCCAGCGCAAGGCAGCGGAAGAAATATTCCGGAAAAGTGAGGAAAGGTACCGCATAGCTGCAGAGCAGACAGGGCAGCTAGTATATGATTACGACATTGTAACAGGGAAAATTGACTGGGCGGGAGCGATCCCTCAAATAACCGGACACACAGTTGAGGAAATATAGAAAGTGGACCTGGAAGGGTGGATAGACCATATTCATCCCGAAGACCGGGAAAGGGCCTGGAAAGCCCATGAAGAATGCATGAGTATGGGGGGCAAATACCTTGAAGAGTACAGGTTCAGGAGGAAAGACGGGAGCTATTTCCATGCGGAAGACAGCGGAGTCTACCTCAGGGACGGAAGCGGCCGAATATCCAGGATCCTCGGGGTAATAAAAGACATCAGCGAAAGGAAAATAGCCCGGGAAATTCTGGAGAAAAGTGAAGAAAGATTCCGGGCAGTTGCAGAAAGGACAGGCCAGCTTGTTTATGATTATGATGTGAGGACAAACCAGAGTTCCTGGGAAGGGGCCATTGAAGAACTGACGGGATACAGTTATGAGGAGTTCCAGAAATTCATCCCGGAGGTCTGGGCTGAACACCTCCATCCGGAGGACCGCCAGAGGGCTGTTGAAGCCCATAAAAAATGCCTGGAGATAGGGGAAGAATTCCATGAAGAATACAGGCTCAGGAGAGAAGACGGGAGCTACTTCTACGCAGAGGACAACGGCTTCTACTTAAAAGACGAAAACGGGAAAGTCTACCGGGCTCCAGGGGTAATAAAAGACGTCACGGAAAGGAAAACGGCCCGGGAAATTCTGGAAAAAAGCGAAGAAAGGTTCAGGGCAGTTGCAGAAAGGACAGGCCAGCTTGTTTATGATTATGATTTGAGGACC
>DUKH01000095.1:0-1163 GCA_013329415.1 Methanosarcinaceae archaeon
TTCGAATCCCGGCTGGTGTATTTCCGTATAAATATCTTTTTTCACTCAAATAGTTCAAGGTAATATAGTTTTCCATTCAAAATCCTACGATGAAACCATTTTCTTTTCAATACAAAGTTAATTAAAGGTTTTTCCGCACAACATATCTTTTAAATATCGTTGTGGCCAAAATGAACATTTTTCAGCCCCGGGCTCAAACGACATCAGGCTCAATGTTAACTTTGCAAAACATAAAGAAAGTGAAACAGATGCTCAGATCAGCATTGAAAATGGTTTCTGTCAACCTGTGGATGGTCAACCAAAACATTAATTAAAACAAAAAATCATTATAAATATTGGATATAAATCTCGAAAAGACAAGAGAGTCTGCTTGGAGATCTATACCCACCCGATTAGCAAACCTGAAAAATCGTAAAAGGAGACCTTAAAATGTCAGCAAAGTTCCAGAAGAGAAATGCAGAGCGCAAAGGTGACAAGAAACAGAATGAACTGGAGCAGAAGTTAATCAAGGAAGTCGTTCACGAAATTCAGGTAAGCGGTGGTGGATCTACAGAGTGAGCAAAAAAGTACACATAACCATTCAAGCCGGAGAAATTTCCGAGCAGACTGTAGAAGTAGCAGATGACGCTAACTACGAAGACCTGCTTAATACATTAGACATTAATCAGGAAACAGTTCTTGTATTAAATGAAGGGAATGCTGTCCCTCTGGATGGGACCGTCCTTTCCGACAAGCTTACGATCCTGAGAGTCGTAACAGGGGGTTGACCTGTCCGGAAGGAGAACCCCCTTCCTTTATTACATTTTCTTTTTTCGTGAATCCAGGATTTTTCCATTTTCGGAACTCAAAGTTTTGAAACTTATGAAGTTTCGGCCCCAAAATTACGAATTCTCAAAGTGCCGAATCCTCAAAGATCAGGAATTCAGAACGTTCTGATTTTTAAGAGTTTTTTTGCAGTCTATTGGTGCATTTAGTTCATTATACCCGAAGTGCCAGAGAGCCGACATTAACTCAAGGGAATCATCGGCCATATTCAGATTACAAATCTAAGAGAAAACAGAATTTGGGAACGAAAATCAGGAATAAGGGGACAGGATAAAACTAACAGAGTTGATAGTGTAAGCAAATCAGGAAAACCAGAAAAACCAGGGAAAACCAGAAAA
>DUKH01000095.1:1558-7106 GCA_013329415.1 Methanosarcinaceae archaeon
GAAAACCAGAAAAACGGAAAAACGGAAAAACGGAAAAACAAAACAATAATACACAAGCCAGGAAAGGACAGAATAGAAAAGTACATGCATGGATTTTACTTCCATAATGGGCAAATTCCTGAGGGCAATTCCCCGAGGGACTTGCAGCCATTATGGGAGCGAAGCCTTATTTTGATCCAGTGCCTCAAAGACCCTCATTTTGGAAGGTTCACGGGCACCTTTTTGCTCATAACTTTCAGTTTCTTGATTGCGGAAATGGTGGCCTGGGATTCTTTGTAGATTTTGTCCTCATAGTAGCTGATAATCTCATCAACCGGAGCCGCGAGAGAGTAGATTTTGATAGGGCGTCCCTTACCTGGCTTCTTTTCCGAACGCACGTTGACCCAGGACTGGTTTCTCATCAACCGCATTGCAAGGCTGACTTCCGGCTGCCTCAGTCCGGTACTGATTTCGATTACACGGGATGAAGCCTCGTCCACATTCATAAGATATGCCATCGTTGTGGCAACGTTTCTTGACATCCCGAGGTTCCTTAACGTTTCAATAAATATGTGGTCATTTTCGTCCAGTACTTTCACTTCGAAATATTTCATGATAACCCCTTCATACTCTGTAGTTCGACAACCTGATGTTAGCTAAAGAATATCCTGGTAATTATTATTAGACCATTAAATAACGGATTCCTGATCAGCCGCTAAAAGCCAACAACACTTACCAAATTATAATACTGTAGATATTAATTCAGTAACTAACTATGTTTTGCCATTTTAAAGCAATCAAAAATCGTTTTTGCAATCCAGCGGATTGTTCCCCGTTTTTAGTCCAACTAGCTGGTTATCAAAACAATTAAATTATATTTTATACAACCAGCCTTAAAGCCCCGTTTTATAGATTCATTGGACGAAACGTATAGGCTTAACAATTAAACCTAGATACGTATATAATTAGAAGGTTATTCATCTCCAACAACTAATAATGAACTCATACTATTTAAAGTTGTATATATTAAAAGGGAATTTAAAAACTTCTTTCCTCCCACGACACATTTTATTATTAAAAAAATGCCTGGAATTGTTATGCATTATCATGCATAAGGTTGAATAAAAACATGGGGAAGTTCTTCGTGAAAAAATATTTATTGTGTAATGAAAAAAATATTAATGAAGATGCTAAGAATATATAGAATATTTATATTTGCCCCCATATGCGTAAAAGATTAAGAATTCTTCGTTTTTTATCGAGCAAAATATCCACCCTGGCTTTCAGAGACCCACATCTCCCTGAAACATCCGCCTTGACCTGCTGAGCACCATTCTGAAAAGAGATCAATATTCCGAAAAGAAATGACATATTTAGACAAAAAAATAGATTCTCAAACGGACCAGACCTGAAGCGGTCACCTCAAAGGATTAACCAAAAAAGCCAAAAAAAGGAAAGGAAAAAAAGCCTGAAAAAAGATCAGAAAAAGAGCCAAAAAAGGAAAAGAAAAAAAGCCTGAAAAAGATTGAGAAGTAAAAGCAATCCGCATTCCGGAAAAGATCGATTTGCCCTTACTTTACCGATTTCCAATGTATCCCTTAATTTTCCTGCATCTCACCTATTTCCAATTTATCCTCTAATTTTCCTGCAATTTACCGATTTGTTCATTCCTCGCCGAAGTATTTCCTGGCCAGAAGACCTGCACTCGAAGTAATAAGTACCAGGAGGAAAAGGGCGATTACCATTCCTTCGGAGGTAAAATCCTGCCAGGAATGCACCGATGTCCAGAGTCCGCTTCTTGTTACGAAGGTCGAGAAGATGACCAGGATAAAGGAAAGCACTGCGAGCAGGGGGAGCAAAAAGCCATATTCCCCGTGGCGGAACCTCGGGTTTGCGTGCAGGTAGGCGGTTGCAGTCAGCCAGGGGATCAAAGAGGAAGTTTCCACGGGGTCCCAGCTCCAGTACCAGGCACCCCAGCCGAGCACCTCGTATGCCCAGAAACCCCCGAAACCGATCCCGAGGGTCAGGAAAAGCCAGGCAGCCCGCATCCAGGTAGAGGCAAGCTCCGGCCACCTTTTGTCACCCAGGATGAGCCCTGCAAACGCAGCCGAAAAAGGCAGAGTAAAAGCGGCATATCCCAGGAAAAGGACAGGGGGATGAATGGCCATCCAGGGGTTCCGGAGCAGAGGGTTCATGCCCTGCCCGTAGGAGACAAGGAAAGGTTCCGCAAAGGGGTTCCAGTTAGCAATTTCCGGCATCCCGGTAGCGGAAAATTGGTACATCGAAAAAGGGTTTTTCAGCACGAGTAGGACCAGGAAGACTGAGGCTACAAAAAGCGCTGTGGATCTTGTGAGGGTGAGAAGACTCGTATCCCTGAGAGCTTTTCCGCTTTTGGAGTAACGGGTAGCCGCCAGCATTATGAAAATGAAACCTGTCCAGAGCAGGAACGAACCTTCCTGCCCTGCCCAGAGTGCCGAGAACCTGTAGTACCAGACAAGGTCCGAACTGGAATGCTGGAAAACATAGCTGTATTCCGTTTTTACGTTAAGCAGGTAAGAGGTAAGCAGAAGGAGAGAGGCAACAATTCCCGCCCCGCCTGCCAGCTCAAGCTTTTCGGAAAGCGTTTTGACCTTCCCGTCCCCCCTCAGGTAATACAGGAGAGAAGTCAGGAAAGCCAGTAGCCCGCAAGCACTCGCAACCCAGATAAGAATCATTCCGAAATTCATAAAAAATCACCATCAAATGCCTGCGTTTATTTCCGCCTCATTTCAGACTTTGTTTTTTTCTGATTTTTCGTCATTTTTGCCCGGGCCTCGTTTCCGGACATGCCATTTCCGGACGCGCCGTTTCCGGAAGACAGGAAACCCGAAACAAAAACCAGCACGATTCCAAGGACCATTATGTAAAAACCGCCCCAGAGAAAAGTCATGAAAGGCACTTTCCGGACATAGAGGTCCACAGTTTGAGTTTTTGAATCCACGGATTTAGGGGCGATGAAGAGCTCCTGAAGAAGCCCCCTGTGGATATAAGTTTCAGTGTAAGACTGGCCCCATTTGAAGTCGCTTATGTATTTGACCTGCCCGTGCTCAAAGAACCTGCCCCATTCGTACACATCAAAATCTATCGTACTAACGTAAGCAGAGCCGGCATACCCTCCGTAAGGTTCCCCTTCCATGCCGGAAGAGAAGTCCGTAATACGGATGCTGTAGCCCATTGACTCGAAAGTGCCCACTTCGTCCAGAGAGATTATCGCAGAATCCTCCAGGTTCAGGTTTGTGCTGAACACGATCCCGACCAGGAGCAAAACCGCTCCGAGGTGGATGATGTGGGACCCGGTTCTCCGGATTTTTTCCGAAAAATTGCTGCCCCGGGAAGAAAGCAATTTATATACAACCGCAAAAAGAGCAGCTGCAAGGATCGGAAAAGCGACGTTAATCGGCATACTGGAGAAAGGAGAGAATACAGCCGAAACTATCGACCCCAGCACTCCGAGCCCCACAACTACCAGTCCCTCTTTCCGGCCCGCACTTCCGAGCATGAGACAGAAAGCCAGCACCAGCACAAGGGCAAGGGTAGGCAAAGCTGTCCGAGCATTAAAATAAGCAGCTTCCAGCAGAATTCCTTCTCCTGAAGTAACCTTCACGAGAAAAGGGGTCAAAAGCCCCATCGTGACTATGGCTGCAAGCAGCACCAGAACCGAGATGGCCGCAAACATGGTGCTGCGAACTGTGAGAATTTCATCGATTTTTTTCATGGAAAAGCCTAAAAAAGCGGATTAAAATAACAATTCAATAAAATAAAGACTATTAAACGAATAATACTTACTCAACTCAATTATTTAAACGTACCTGAAAAAGTTAAAAGCGTTTTCCACATTGGGAAAGCCTGTACATTGAAAAGTATTTCCCGCCCACTTCCTGATACACACAAAAAAATAAAAAGGATAAAGGTATGGAAGGAAGGGAAACTTCCCTCCTCCGAAAGGGAAATGGAAGGGAGCTAAGAATAGCTTATAGTATAATATTTAGTATTTACCATCAGGAACATTAACATCAGGAACATTAGTATTCGAAAAACTAGCACCCGGAAAACTAACAATTCGAATAAACGAGTTATTAGAATAAACAGCGAGTTGATACTTACGATCGAGCTGATAATCACGGCATTCTGGCTAATGATACCCGCCTACCTCCCCAACCCCTTCGCAGCCGTTTTCGGGGGTGGAAAACCTATTGACGGTGGCAGGACATATAAGGACGGTAAAAGGATTTTAGGGGACGGGAAGACCTGGAGAGGGCTATTTTCAGGCATATTTTGCGGCTTTCTTGCAGGATGCATTGAGATCTGGCTGAGTTCGAGAGGTTTTGAGATTCTGGGAATTGAAATGCCCTCCTTCGGCGCGGACTACTCAAGCGCACTTTTAGTTGTCCTTGCTCTTGCCTCCGGCGCCCTTTTCGGAGACATGTTCAAGAGCTTTTTCAAGCGCAAGATGGGCATGAAAAGGGGAGCTTCCCTGCCTCTTGTGGACCAGCTGGATTTTGTCGTCGGAGCCTGGGTTTTCACATACCTGGTTGATCCCGAATGGTTCGTAAGCAATTTCACCCTGGGTATAATGATAACAGTCCTTGTAATGACCCCTCTGCTCCACCTTACGACAAACATTATTGGATACATGATTGGAGTTAAAAAAGAACCCTGGTGAAATCCGGGACAACACCGGGTAAAACCGGAAAAAGACCTGAAAAGTCTGAAAAAATGCCTGAAAAGCCCGGAAAAAAGATCTGAAAAGTCCGGAAAAATACCAGAAAAGCCCGGAAAAAACGTTCACTGAAAAAAAGAATAACCCATTGCCGAAATAAAACATATTGGGATATAGCTGCAAATACCGGTGAGACAATGAGTGAATCAAAAGCAGAAACAGGAACTGAACTTAAATTCCAAAAAGGGGAGCTTATCGAAGCCCTCAACGCCTGCGGGGCTGTCCGCTACGGAGATTTTACGCTTGCCTCGGGAAAGAAGAGCAAGTATTATATAGACATCAAAAAGGCAAGTACGGACCCGAAAACCCTGAAGCTCATCGCAGAGCAGGCAGCCGTCCTGATAAAAGATATGGAAATCGACAGCGTTGCAGGGGTGGAACTCGGAGGCGTTCCCCTGGCAACCGCGGTTTCCCTTGAAACAGAACTTCCCCTGCTCCTGGTAAGGAAAACGACAAAGGACTACGGGACAAAGGGCAGGTTTGTAGGAGAACTCAAAGCCGGAGACAGGCTTGTCCTGCTCGAGGACGTGACAACCAGCGGAGGCTCGGTTAAGGATGCCATAAAGGTGGTCCTGGAAGCAAAAGCCCTTGTAAAATATGTGATCACGGTCGTGGACAGGGAAGAGGGAGCAAAAGAAAACCTCGCAGAACTTGGCGTGGAACTCGTCCCCCTGGTAACTGCAAGTGACCTGCTCTAAACCGTTATTCTTGAATCATTTTTTATTTCGAATTTATTTGAGGGAGCGGATTGATATTCAAGGTTCCAAATTCCTTCCCCAATTTTAAGTGAAGTTTAACCACAGAAAGCAC
>DUKH01000125.1:0-2073 GCA_013329415.1 Methanosarcinaceae archaeon
ATATTTACGTTCGGGACTATAAGCCCTTTAAATTATCGAGTCTTCTTCAAACTCCACATCCAGCACCGGGAGTTCCCTGACTTTTCCTTCCCTGTCATAGCAGGTCCAGCTTTTCCTGTCATAGGGGGAACCCACGATGATATGGCAGTTCCCTGTCTTTGAAAAGAGGCGCAGGTCAGCCCGGGAAGGCCGGCGGCTGGGGCCGGGGTGGCTGTGGACGGAACCTGCGGATTTGACGTTTGGCATCATGTAGAGCCTGAGAATTGCGCTTTTGTTGCTGGACTCGGTGCCCGGGAGGATCAGGACTTCGGTAATGACGTCGTCCGTCGCCTGCAGGAGACCGGCGAACTCCAGGGGAGCCATAGACTTGCTGGCTTCGAGGACGAAGTCCAGGGTTTCGCTTGCAATTCCCTTAATCTGCATACAGGTAAGTTTTCCCGGAAGGGATATATCTGTTTCTGGAAGAATTGTTTTCTGAAGAGTTGTTCTTGAAGAGTTGTTCTGGAAGAATTGTTTCTTGAAGAGTTGTTCTGGAAGAATTGTTTCTTGATCTCTGTTTTTCAAGAAGTCTGCGAGTTTCCTCCGGTACGGCGCCTTTATTTAGGTTCTCGAACAAATTATTATGTAGCAAATTGTATAATTCCATTAGCAAATTGTATCATTCGGGGGTAAGGGTCCGGGTAAGATAGCCGGTCCGATACACCGGGTTTTTGATTACGGGGGATCGGGATGAGAGGTACGCGTTTTGCTTCGGAGCCGGAGAAGGCTGCAGATATTCACGCTTCGCTTTTTGAAGAATCGCTTGACATGCACAGGACTCTCCGGGGGGTGCTCGAGACGGCTAGCAAGGTCCGCCTGCGCACGATACATGACCTGAGTGTCGCTTATTCACCGGGGGTTGCGGAACCTTGCCGGAAAATAAGTGAGAACCAGGATTTTGCTTATTTCTACACGCTGAAGAACAACACCGTTGCCGTTGTCACGGACGGGTCTGCCGTGCTGGGCCTGGGAAACATCGGGCCGCATGCGGCTTTGCCGGTGATGGAAGGGAAGGCTATTATTTTTAAGGAGTTTGCCGGAATTGATGCCTTTCCCATCTGTCTCGATACTCAGGAAACGGAGGAGATTATCAAAGCTGTAAAGTACCTGGCTCCCGTTTTCGGGGGGATCAACCTTGAGGACATAAGCGCTCCCCGCTGTTTCGAGATAGAGACCCGGCTGCGGGAAGAACTGGACATCTCCCTTATCCATGACGACCAGCACGGGACGGCTATCGTTATGTTTGCGGGAGTCCTGAATTCCCTCAAGCTTGTAAAAAAGAATCTGGAAGACCTGAAGATTGTTATGTCCGGCCTTGGGGCTGCCGGGGTCGGGATTTTCAGGTTCCTGGTCCGGGAAGGGGCAGACCCGGCAAAGATGCTTGTCTGCGACAGCCGGGGGATTGTTTATGATGGCCGGGAAGAGGGTATGAACCCCATAAAAGAAGAAATCGCCCGGCTGACAAACCCCGGGAAGTTGAAAGGCAGCCTTGCGGGTGCTTTTCCCGGTGCAGATCTCTTTATCGGGGTCTCGGCCGGAGGGATCGTCAGCGAGGATATGGTCCGGTCCATGGCAAAGGACTCCATTGTCATGGCAATGGCAAACCCGGCCCCCGAGATCATGCCCGAGGCCGCAAAGCGGGCAGGAGCCAGGATCGTGGCAACGGGCAGGTCCGACTTTCCGAACCAGCTCAACAACTGCCTGGGCTTCCCCGGAATTTTCAAAGGGGCTCTCAGCACCTGTGCCAGGAAGATCACCCCGGAGATGGAAAAGGCTGCGGCTTATGCTCTTGCAGGCATCGTGAAGGACGAGGAACTTTCCGAAGACTACATAATCCCCGGTCCCCTTGACCGGCATGTGGTTCCGGTAGTCGCAAAAGCCGTTGCAGGGGCATCAGTTGAAAGCTGCGCTGCCAGAAACGCCCTCAATAACAGCGACTGATCCAGCTTTTTTGCCTGCCCGTACTAACAATAAATACTATCATGAGAACCTGGATACTCCACCTCTACTCTACCTCTACTCCACCTCTACTCC
>DUKH01000125.1:2412-2949 GCA_013329415.1 Methanosarcinaceae archaeon
ACCTCTACTCCACCTCTACTCTACCTCTACTCCACCTCTACCCTACCTCTCTATTCCACCTGATTCGAGAAATGATTTCCTTAACTCTGGAAACCTTTTTCCAACCAGGGTAATGCGGAAGTTCCCTCCAGTTTGCCCGGGAGGTACTTCGGTTTACCCAGGAAACCGTTTTTAGTCCAATCCATAGAAGAGTTCTTCCACCAGCTTGCCTGGCGGCACCTCCTCAAAAAAATTAAAAATCAATCTGAAAATGAGTATTTGCAGGGAGTATGTTTTTTCCTTTGTTTGTATCCTTATCAGTTTTTCTGTCACTTTTACTTTTGACTTTTTCTTCTTTTTTTCTTCTTTTTTTATCTGGAAAGGCCGGTCGTGTGAGCACGACCGGTGAGGGCCCGGGGTCTTCGAACCGTGCGTTTTCAGGGGAGTCCGGATGACTGAAACAAAATCCCCTGACTTTTTAAGGTGATTCTGAACTTGAATGACGATTGGGTCCTGGTCTTCAAAGAGCGTTTTTAAGAGCTTTCCAGAGCTTTCCAG
>DUKH01000125.1:3273-7470 GCA_013329415.1 Methanosarcinaceae archaeon
CTTTCCAGAGCTTTCCAGAGCTGGATTTTCTCTTTTCCCTCAACTTTGCCCAATTTTCTCTTTTCCCTCAACTTTGCTCAATTGTTTTACCTGCTTGTTTCTTTCCGGTCTAAAAAGGATTTCGGGCTTTACTACTTTGGGAGTATGGAGGGCCATGAATAACCCTACCATAAGATAGGAAATAAAGTAGACCTATACTGGTTTCAAGTGATTTCATAAGCAAAAGTTAAAATGAAAAAAGGAACAAAAAAAAGGAACGAAAAAAAGGAAGCTTGAACTTGAAGGGGGGTTTATTCGGCCTTATTCTTTTTAATCTCTTCTAATATTCTCTTCTGCGTCTCTGCTATCTCTTTTAATGTTGCATTGATCTCTGTCAGAATCTCTATCGTGTTTTGTGTTATAATGGTTTCCTGGACTTCCACCAGGCATGTGTCAGTTTCCTCCATTTCTTCCCTTTGTAGTTCCCGCAGAACATCTCCCAATACGCCAAATTCACGGCTCTTTTCGTCATTTACTGTTTCTTCATCTTCAATATACACGCTTCTAACAATGCCGCGAAATATAAATAGATTATTTTTTGAGCTTTATAGAGAATCTGCCTAAATTAGATTTGAGAGGTTGAAAACAAATACCGGATACGGAAAACAGGTCAATAATGAATTAATTATGTGCGGTACAAAGGCATATACGGTAAGAAGGCAAAACGCAGTAAGAAGGCATATACGGTAAGAAGGCAAAACGCAGCAAGAAGGCAAAATGCAGTAAGAAGAAAAAGAAGAAACAGTCCCTGGTGCTAAAATCTGGAGGGAAAAAATGAGCGAAATTCAACGAAAGTTTGATGCTATTTCAAAAAAGTATGATGAACAGAGAAAGAAGTTTATACCCTGCTTCGATGACTTTTATGGAATCGCGGTATCCGTAGCGTCAGCAGATGCGGAAAATCCAGGCATCCTGGATATAGGTGCCGGAACAGGACTTCTATCGGCATTTCTGATGGAAAGATATCCGGAGGCATCATTTACGCTTATTGACATATCGGAAAAAATGCTGGACATGGCAAAAGCCAGGTTCGGAAATAACTCAAACGTAAAATACATTGCAGCAGACTATTCAAAATATGATTTCGTGGAAAAATATGATCTGGTAGTTTCAGCCGTATCTATCCACCATCTGGAGGATGAAGAAAAAAAGGAACTTTACAATAAAATATATTCAATGCTCAAAAAGAATGGGGTTTTTATTAACGCTGATCAGGTACATGGAGAAACCCCTTTCATAGAAAACCTGAATAAGACGACCTGGAGACAGCGTATCGAAAGTAGCGGTTTACCCGAAGAAGAAATACTGGCTGGTTATGAAAGAGTTAAACTTGATAAGGATTCAAGATTAGACCAGCAGCTCGATTGGCTTGGAGAAGCAGGTTTTTGTGATGTTAGCTGTATATATAAGTACTATCAGTTTGCAGTGATGTTTGGGAGAAAACTGGATAGAAATAATCGTTGAGGGTTCAAGGTTCGCCAGTGAAACTTTTACTTTTTGCTTTTTTATCCTGGCAGGCTGGACTTAAACCCCCTGGCCGTATCCATCTGTGTTTTTTAGTCATCTGAATACCCTTTTTAGTCATCTGAATGCCCTTTTTGGTCATACAAATATCCTTTGTGGAAAAGGCCGGTCGTGCTCGCACGGCCGGTGAGAGTCCGGGGTTTTTCTAACAGTGCGGTTCCCCGGGAGTCCGGATGACTGAAACAATATCACCGGACTTTTTGAGGTGATTCTGAACTTGAATGACGATTAGGTCTGGCCCGAAAAGAGCATTTGACAGAGCTTCACAGAGCTGAGTTTTTTCTTTTCCCTCTATTTTTTCCACTCGTTTTATCTGCTTGTTTCTTCCCTGCCTAAAAAGGATTGTGGGCCTTTTTTTTGCGGAATACCGGTTTATAACTCCCTGTAGATAAATCAAAAGCTTTATATTGGAATTTCACGTACTGGTCTCAACAATGCTGTACACAGTTGAGCATCATTTTCAAAAACCGTGCAGTATGGGCTTTATTGTTATACTGGTATTTACTGAGCCTTAAAAAAGCTTTAAGTAAGGCTCTGGGAATTTCAGTTTCTCTTTAAACCTTACTATAATCAGTCTCCTGATTAATCTCAATCAGTCCTCTGATTAACCACTTAATTAACCACTTAATTACCACTTGATTAGTTCTTTAATTAACTCCTCGATTTAATTAACTCCTCTATTTAAGTAACCCCTCGATTTAATTATCGAGTTTTTCCAATTTATCACATACGGATCCGAGATGAGTGTAATTGAATAATAAAAAACTGTTAATGGGAAACGAGGCCATTGCCCTTGGAGCCATAGAAGCCGGAGTCCAGGTGGCTACCGGGTATCCGGGGACTCCTTCTACCGAAGCCCTGGAGACTATCATCCGGTATGCGGAGAGCGGCGGGATCTACACCGAATGGTCCAGCAACGAAAAAGTGGCGCTTGAAACGGCCGTTGGGGCCGCGTATTCGGGGGCAAAAGCGCTTGTGACCATGAAGCAGGTGGGCCTGAACGTTGCATCCGACCCCCTGATGAGCCTTTCCTACATCGGGGTAAAGGGAGCCCTTGTCCTGCTGGTTGCCGATGACCCGGGGCCCCATTCCTCCCAGACCGAGCAGGACACGAGGGCTTTCGGGCATTTCGCAAACCTCCCTGTCCTGGACCCTGCCACGCCTCAGGAAGCCTACGAACTCACAAAGCTGGCCTTTGAGCTTTCCCATGAGTATGAGATTCCCGTGATCCTCAGGACCACCACGAGGGTCTCTCACGGCTCCGGGGATGTGGAGCTTGGGACGTCAGCCGGGATGGATGCCGGAATGGAAGCCGGACAGATAAAACCCGTTGCATGGGATTTCGAAGGCTTCACAAGAGACAGGCGCTGGACAATTTTTCCGCGGCTGACGGCTGAGAGGCATCCCTGGCTCGAGGGGCTGCAGGTGCAGCTTTCTGAGCGCTTTTCCGCCCTCCCTTACAATACGGTTTCAGGGCAGGGAAAAATCGGGATCATGGCCTCGGGAGTTTCGGCTCTCTATGCAAAGGAAGCTATCAGGGGCTTTGAAGCCGGATTTACCCTTTTCAGGATAGGGACTGTTCATCCTTTTCCCGGAAGGGCTGCCCTTGACTTCCTGAAAGGGATCGAAAACCTGATTGTAATTGAAGAGCTGGACCCCTACCTCGAAGAAGAGGCCCTCAAGCTTATCGGAAAAGAACACCTCCAGGTGGACGTTTACGGGAAAAAGGACGGATTTTTCCCGGTAAGCGGGGAATATTCCGTGGACCTCGTGATCGACGGAATCGACAAAGTGCTGGAAGCTGTAGGAATTGCTTCCCGGCTCTCCCATGCATCTCCTGCAGTTTTGCGGGAGGAACTGCCTCCCCTGCCTATCCGGGCGCCCACCCTCTGTGCGGGCTGCATGCACAGGACCGTCTTTTACGCTTTCAAGCAGGCCGCAAAACAGCTCAGGAAGGAAGCGAAGGTGGTGCAGGCCCCGGAGACCAAGCAGACAGTGCAGGCAGTTCAGACAGATACGATTTTCTCGGGGGACATAGGCTGCCACACCCTTGGAAACGCCCATCCCCTGAACATGGTGGACACCTGCCTCTGCATGGGAGCCGGGGTAAGCATTGCAGGCGGGCTTGCCAGGACGAACCCTGAGGCCAAACACGTCGCCTTTATCGGGGACTCGACCTTTTTCCATTCAGGTATCCCCGCAGTGGTAAACGCGGTCTACAATGAAGCGGACATCACGCTTGCAGTCCTTGACAACCGGACAACCGCCATGACCGGGCATCAGCCCCATCCCGGGATCGGGGTGACGGCGCTTGGGAGCAGCTCGAAAGCCATTGACATCGCAAACGTGGTCCTGAGCTGCGGATTCGAGTTTGTTAAGACCGTGGAAGTCGAAAGCCTGGCCGAATGTGTGGAAGCCGCAAAAGCTGCCATGGAATTCCAGGGACCTTCGGCTGTGGTGTTCAAAGGGAAATGCGTCGGGATAACGAAATCCGACAAACGCTGCGTAATCGACCCCGAACTCTGTACCGGCTGCGGCTTCTGCGTAAAGCAGCTGGGCTGTCCTGCCCTGGCTCTCCCCCTCGGAATGGTTGGAGGAAGTGGAGAGAACGCAGAGAACGTAGAGAACGTAGAG
>DUKH01000125.1:7797-8637 GCA_013329415.1 Methanosarcinaceae archaeon
GAGAACGTAGAGAACGTAGAGAGGGAAAAACCGCAGATCCTGGACAACTGCAGCGGCTGCGGGCTCTGTGCCGAAATCTGTCCTTCCGGAGCCATAAAGACTGAGGAGGTGCTGAGGTGAAATTCGATATCCTGATTGCAGGGGTCGGAGGGCAGGGCGTTGTGCTTGCTTCCCGGCTGCTTGCCCTTACCGCAATGAAAGCGGGTTTTCATGTGAGTACGGCTGAAACCATAGGGATGTCCCAGCGGGAAGGCTCGGTAAGCAGCCATATCCGGATAGGGGACGAAATTTCGGGTTCTCTGATCCCGGTCGGACAGGCGGGCCTGCTCCTGGGCCTCGAACCCGCGGAAACCGTGAGGAACCTGGCTTTCCTGAAAAAAGGTGGGCAGGTGATCGTGAATACCCACGAGATCCCCCCTGCTTCAAAGCCTCCCGGAAGCCCTGACTACGACCCCGAGGGCCTGCTCTCTTTCCTTAAAGCAAGCTGTCCGGGCCTGCTCTGCCTTGATTTTACGAAACTTGCCGGGGAAGCCGGAACGCCTAAAGCCGCAAATGTTTCCATGCTGGGAGCCGTTGCAGGGACCGGAGTGCTGCCTTTTTCAAAAGAGACTCTTCAGGCAGTGCTCGAGGCTGAAATTCCCGAAAAGTACAGGGCGGTTAACAGCACAGCGTTTGAACGTGCAATGGAAGAAGTCTCCGGTATTTCCTGAATGTCCTATCTGAATTGGAAATTACTTATGCATGCGGAAATAATCTTAATCTCTCGACAATCTCCAGAATCTGGTTGCAATAATAATTCCCAGAATACTAATTTCCAAATTTCCAAAATGCTGATTTCCA
>DUKH01000125.1:8965-19918 GCA_013329415.1 Methanosarcinaceae archaeon
AAATGCTGATTTCCAAAATGCTAATTCCAGAAATTTATGCTAATCTCCGAAACCTGAGCGAGGAGCAGAAGGTGAAAAGAAATGTATGAAGTATCCGTGGAGTCTGAGCTTGATCCTCAGGCCCAGCTCTATAGTCCCGAAATCTCCGAAAAAGACACCCTTTCAAAACTGAAACGCCTGCTGAAGCGTGTGGCCGACAGCAGTCCTTTCTACCAGAAGAAATTCAGGGAAGCAAACCTGGACATCGAGGATATCGAGACCCTGGAAGATCTGAAAAAACTCCCTTTCACGGAAAAGGAAGAGCTCAGGGGCGCCTATCCCCTGGGGCTGCAGGCTGTTCCCGATTCCGAGGTTGTCAGGATCCATTCTTCTTCCGGGACCACCGGCAAGCCCGTGATTATCCCTTACACCAGGAAAGATGTGGACGTCTGGGCCGAAATGATGATGCGCTGCTACATGATGGCAGGCCTGACCAACCTGGACAGGATCCAGATCACTCCCGGGTACGGGCTCTGGACCGCAGGTATCGGGTTCCAGCTGGGGGCCGAGCGCCTGGGGGCTATGGCAATTCCCACAGGGCCGGGAAACACCGAAAAGCAGCTTGAACTGATGACTGACCTGAAGTCCACAGCCCTTGCAAGCACTTCTTCCTACGCCCTGCTCCTGGCAGAGGAGATCGAAAAGCGCGGGATAAAGGACCAGATCCACCTCAGGGTAGGGATCGTGGGTTCCGAGCGCTGGAGCGAAAAGATGCGGAACAGGATCGAATCGGAACTCGGGGTGGAGACCTTTGATATCTACGGGCTGACGGAAATCTACGGGCCCGGGATTGGCCTGGACTGCTCCCAACATGACGGGATGCACTACTGGTCCGACCACCTGCTCTTCGAGATCATAGACCCGATCACGGGAGAACAGCTTCCGAAAGGCACCCTGGGTGAACTGGTAATCACCACGCTCACCAAGGAAGGCGCCCCCCTGATCCGCTACAGGACCCGGGACCTGACCCGAATCATTCCCGGGACCTGCAAGTGCGGCTGTCCCTTCCCGAGGATCGACAGGATCCTGGGCAGGAGCGATGACAGGATCAAGTTCAAGGCCGTAAACATCTATCCCGGCCAGGTCGAGGACATCATCCATAACAAAGTCCCGGGTGTCAGCAGCGAGTACCAGATCTTCCTGACCCGCAAAGAAGGCAGGGACTCCATGCTCTTCAAGGTTGAAATTGGGGATGCCGATGACCCTGATAGAAAAGCAAAGACCGAAAAAGCCCTGAAAAAAGCCTTCAAAGACTTCATCGGGGTCAGTGTCGATGTCGAGGCCGTGAAAATCGGGGACCTTCCCAGGAGCATGAAAAAGAGCAAAAGGGTGTTTGACGAAAGGGAACTTTGAGAGTCCCTCTTCATCAACTTTTGAGTTTCCCGATCGCCTTCTGACTCATTTATTTACAGGGGCTTTCCCCTGTCTTATTTTTCCCCTCTCTTTTTTAGTTTTACTCTCCCCTGTCTCTTTGATCTTTGTTTTACTCTACCCCGTCTCTTCAATCTCCGTTAATTCCTTTCTCGGGAGATCAGGTCCTGAAAGGGGCATTTCCCCGGGAATTTCTCCCGGACCGCCGCCTGTCCCGGAAGCTTCTTTTTCCAGCTCCAGGTCTTTCTTGTACACGATGGTTCTGTAGGGGAAGGGAATTTCAATACCTTCTTTGTCAAAGCGCTTCTTGATAGCTTCCCTGATTTCGCATCCCGAACCGTATGCAACTTTCCGGTCCTTGAACCACACGAGCAGCCTCATGTTCACTGCGAAATCCCCGAGTTCTGTTACGTAGACTTCGATATCTCCCCTTTCCCGGAAGTCAGGGTCTACGGTGTACAGCACCGGGTAAATGTCCAGAAGCCCCGTTTTCGAGGACTCGTTTTTCCTGAAACCCGGCCTTACAATGCTGTATTCCACTTTCTGGGGGGGCATGACGTCGGGATGTTTCCTGGCTTCTTCAATCATCAGCTTCCGGGCGAAGTCTATGTCGGCATCGTAGCTGATCCCGATGTCTATAGCCCAGATGACCGCAGGGTCTTCGATGGTCCAGTTGATGATGGATTCATCGCTAATTATGGAGTTCGGGATGATCAGGCGCCGGTTGTCCCAGGTGGTGACCACCGTATGCCTGAGGTTCAGGTCCGTTACTTTCCCGTATTCGTTCATTATGTTGACCCTGTCTCCAACCCTGAAGGGCTGGAATATGGCAAGGGAGAGCCCTGCGATAATATTGCTCAGCGTGCTCTGTGCCGCAAAACCGATGATGATACCTGCAAGTCCTGCCGAAGCAAGAAGGGCGGTGGCGATGTTCTGGAGGTCAGGGATGCTGAAGATGATAATCAGCAGGCCCAGGAAATAGATTGCAGCGACCGTAATATGCCGGAACATCCTGAATGTTGTCATGTCCACATGAAGCCGATCACTTGCTCTTTTCAGGTAACTCTGCATCAGGTGGTTTGCCAGCCTTGCAACGAAAATGGTGCTCGCTGTCACTATAAATATAAAGATGAGTGTGTCCAGGTTGTTTGAAAACCATTCAAAGGTCTGGCCAACCCCGTCATCAAATTGAGATAGATTAAAGGTAATGGCAGATTGCGGGAAATGCATGGTACCGGATGTTTGTTAGAGGCTTTATATAAACCTTAATAAAGATTCGGTCATAAAACAATTTCCGGAAAAAAAGGAAAAATGAAAGCCATAAAAAATGTAATATGGCAATTCAGGTCTTTCGGCTCTGTTTTTTCATTGCTGTCAGTTCTATTCTGCCAGCTTTCTCGTGTTAGTCTCGTGTTAGTCTCGTGTTAGTCTCGTGTTAGTCTCCTGTTAGTTATCTCATGTCGAATGAACCGGTTCAGGCAAAACCTCCTTCCTCTTTCATGTAGACCCAGTACCCTTCGTACGGTGCCACTTCAAAGATATCGGTCCCAACCTGGTTTTCGTTCAGTGTGCCGTTAAGGCCGTTGTAACCCACAAAGGCATAGGTGCCAGTGCCTTCTTCGTCAGGGACCCAGGGCCCGATGACTTTTGAGTAATAGTCAGTTATGGAAAGCAGTATCGTATCTGCCGGAAGGGCTTCCTCTACCGGAGATCCTATTGCGTTCCATCCCTGGTTCAGTTTCATGCTCGGCGGGACAGCAGCCACCTTTCTCTCGGTTTCAGCGAACTGCTCGGAGGCATCAAACTCGACCGTTGCCGGGGCATTGATCCAGTACCCCTTCAGGGGTTCCAGGTCAGTGGGTGTCTCAAAGAGTTCGCTTGTAGCGTTGTAATAGAGCAGGGCATTGTAATCCACACCCTCAAGAAGGGACTCAACGGTTGTATTCTCGGCTTCGAAGGGAATCGAGAAGAAGTACCATATCAAAGGCGGTTCTTCCGGCGGGATCAGCACGGCGTCAATCGCATGGATTACTCCATTGCTGGCTTCCACGTCCGCGACTATTATTTCCGCTTCGTCAACAAAGACCCTTCCGTCCTCTGTCACGTTTACCGTGATGTTGCTTTCCTGAAGCGTTGTTATGTTTGTCAGGTTTGCGACATCTGCTGCCATCAATTTCCCGTCCGCCACGTGGTAGAGGAGGATTTCTGTCAGCATATCGGTGTCACTCTGCAGGGCTTCAAGAGTCTCATTTGGCAGGGCTGCAAAAGCGTCGTCCGTTGGTGCAAATACCGTGAAGGGTCCTTCTCATTTCAGGGTATCTGTCAGGTTTGTTGCATTAAGAGCTGCCAGGAGAGCTGTGAAGTTTCCGTCTGCCTCTGCCGTTTCAATGATGTCCAGTTCTTCTGGTTCCGGCTCCGGCTCCGGCTCCGGCTCTGGTTCCGGTGGGACCAGTACAGCATCGATTACGTGGATAACTCCGTTGCTGGCTTCGACGTCTGCGACTATTATTTCCGCTTCGTCAACAAAGACCCTTCCGTCCTCTGTCACGTTTACTGTGATGTTGCTTTCCTGAAGCGTTGTTATGTTTGTCAGGTTCACAACATCCGCTGCCATCAGTTTCCCGTCTGCCACGTGGTAGAGCAGGATTTCTGTCAGCATATCGGTATCGTTCTGCAGGGCTTCAAGAGTCTCGTTTGGCAGGGCTTCAAATGCGTCGTCCGTTGGCGCGAACACCGTGAACGGTCCTTCTCCTTTCAGGGCATCTGTCAGGTTTGTGGCATTAAGCGCTGCCAGGAGTGCTGTGAAGTTTCCGTCTGCTTCTGCCGTTTCAATGATGTCCAGTTCTTCCGGTTCCGGTTCCGGTTCTGGCTCGGGTTCCGGTTCTTCCGGTGGGACCAGTACAGCATCGATTACGTGGATAACTCCGTTGCTGGCTTCGACGTCTGCGATTATAATTTCCGCCTCGTCAACAAAGACCCTTCCGTCCTCTGTCACGTTTACTGTGATGTTGCTTCCCTGTAATGTCATTATTTCTGTCAGGTTCACAACATCCTCTGCCATCAGTTTTCCGTCCGCCACATGGTAGAGCAGGATCTGTGACAGGGCTTCGGTATCGTTCTGCAGGGCTTCCTGGGTCTCGTTTGGCAGTGCTGCAAATGCGTCGTCCGTTGGTGCGAACACCGTGAACGGCCCATCTCCCTTCAGGGCTTCTGTCAGGTTTGTGTCATTGAGCGCTTCCAGGAGAGCTGTGAAGTTTCCGTCCGCATCTGCCGTTTCAATGATGTCCAGTTCTTCTGGTTCCGGCTCCGGTTCTACAATGGTGATGTTCACTTCGTAGCTAGCTTCCTCGATTACCGGGTCTCCCCCTTCGTCAAGAGTGTACAGGAATTTTACATTGTCGCCGATGTTCACCGTGTTCAGGCCGAAGTCTTCCGGAGCTAATTCATCGTTTATGAATATGAACCAGAATTCTCCTCTGGTAGCGTTGTTTTCTATTCCATCGATGCTCTCAAGGATGAATGCCCCGGTTTCATTGAACTCCTCATCCGAAGCGTTGAAGGAAAGCTCGCTGGCGTTAAGTGCTCCAATGTCGGTGAAGTTATCGAGCTCATAACTGGCAGTTTCATTGTTGCTCGGGACGAAGGTAAAGTTCCCCGGGATAAGGGTGACATTGTCATCGAAACGCACCTCCGGTCCCTCTTCCTCTTCCGGAGGGATCAGGACGGCGTCGATCACATGGATTACCCCGTTGCTTGTTTCGATGTCCGAGATAATTATTTCAGCCTCGTTAATAAGCACCTTTGCGCTCCCTTTAACGTCCACAGTGAGGTTACTTCCCTGCAGAGTTGTTATTTCTGTCAGGTTTACCAGATCCGCTTCCATCAGTTTTTCATCAACCACATGGTAGAGGAGGAGGTCTGTCAGTGCTTCCGTATCGTTCAAAAGCGCTTCCCGGTCCTCTTCCGGTAGGGCTGCAAAGGCTTCGTCCGTCGGGGCGAATACCGTGTACGAGCCATTCTCGCTGAGAGTTATGTTAAGGCTTGTATTATTGAAGGCAGTCGAAAGGATAATGAAGTTTCCGTCCTCTGCTATTACTTCTGGAATAGTTTTGTTTTCCCCATCCCACGCCGCGGAGGCGCAGGAAGCCATACTTATAAGTAACAAAATTGTTAAAGTATGTACTAAACAGTTAAATTCCTATCTAATACTTGATTCCCCCACTTGTTTCTTTCAGTAGACACGAACCCTGTTCAGATCTGACTGATTTTTTTTGTGTGAATATGTATTAATTCCAATCTAATATATCATAAGAAAAGTATTTGTATTTTGTTATTTATATTATTTAATAATGAATATTAATCTTTTTATAAAAATTCTTGCGACTATTATAAAAAAGGAAGTTGCTCTTGATTTCACTTACTTCTAAAATCTTTTAATTCTATTTTTTATCACACTTTTTCTTCTATGCTCCAGGCTATCTCCAAAATTCCTGTTTCCACTTACAGATCCCTTTTCCGGAATTATTGATTTTGGGGATTTTGTCAGTAAACCTGTATTTGGAACTTCATACATGTAAAAAAGTTAACTGTGCTACGAAACTGTGCTACAGGAGTCAGATATATTAGTTAATTTTTATCTTTTTCCCGTCTTGGAAACGTTGTCTTAAAGTGTCTCTAAGAGTGGCTAAACATGTCATAAAAAATACATCTGTTAACTGTGCAAAATTCTAATCGGCACAATAACATTTGTCTATTAGTTCTTTCTTGTGCTGTAAAGTGTACAAAGTGATTTTTAAATAATGTGCCGTAAAATCGGTTAAACCTGTCATAAAGTTGCGAGAAAAATATAGAGATAGTTGAGAGAATAGTTGAGGGAATAGTTGTGAGAATATTGAGAGAATAGTTGTGAGAATATTGAGAGAATAGTTGTGAGAATAATATAGAGATAGTTGAGAGAATAATATAGAGATAGTTGAGAGAATAGTTGTGAGAATAATATAGAGATAGTTGTGAGAATAATATAGAGATAGTTGAGAGAATAATATAGAGATAGTTGAGAGAATAGTTGAGGGAATAGTTGTGAGAATATTGAGAGAATAGTTGTGAGAATAATAGAAGAGGGAACAAACTTTCGGGTAAGCAGAAAAAGGAAAGCCATTTTTCATTTTTAAGCCGGATTCAGGAAATAAATGGGGAAGGAAGGGTTTTACTTCCTTTCCTTCGCATACGCAACAATTGCGTCCTTGACTCCGTATTTAAAGGCTACGACGAATGCGGTACCCCATGCCAGCGGCCCGAAGAAGAGGTAGAGGATGCTGGTGTCAACGAGCATCGTGTCCAGGGCAAGGAGGATCACTATCAGGAGCAAAAAGCCTTTCAAGAGAGGGATTATGATGTCTGCTCCCTCGATTTCCATATCCTTTACCATGCTGCCCAGGTAGTCCATGACAATGTCAATCGTCAGAATACCCAGCATGAGGATCAGAATTCCGATCAGGAGGCGCGGCAGGTATTCGGTTATGTCTATCAGGAGTGCCGTGAACATCGTCAGCCGCAAAATGTCCACTGCTGCCGTAATGAAGATAAGGTATCCGAAGATCCTGATCAACCCGGCTACGATCCCCGAAGCCGTTAAACCCCCTGATTTTAATGAAACCCCGAAGGGAGTACTCTCAAATTTATCGTCAACCCCGGTTGCAACAAGCAGCTTCTTTACCGTATCACTGATGAAATCAACGATCAGCAGTCCTATGAGCAGTACAAGGAAAGCTGAGACTATCAGCGGGATATAGAGAATTACCTGAGTGATGAAGTCTGCTACTATCTGGATATCCAGCAGGTCTATAATTATCACCGCGAAGATGATGTAGATGAACCACCGGATCACGGCTGCAAAGAAGCCTACCGTACTCATGTCCGCTTTTTTTATCATGCTTCCGATAGCCGTTTTTTCAACGAGGTCATCAAGTCCTATCTTATCCAGAACCTTCGATCCCAGGTTACCCAGAACCACTCCCACGATCTTTCCGACGATCAGCAGAAGGATAACCACTACGAGGGTCGGAATAAAAGCAATGAACTGGTCTACCATAATGAGTAAACTATTCATGATTTCCGATTCAGCCATAATAACCACTCCCGATATCGCTTATTTTAAATGATCATTTTTCAGGATTATTTCTCCAGCTACCCCTATATGGAAAAATATTCCTATTTATATACATAATATTATATTATCCTGTATATAATACATATGGCTTTCTGGGATTTGCGAAAGGTCTGTTTTTGAAAATGGCTTATCCGTACGAATCCGGGCTCTACTTACGAATCCGGCTTATCCTGGCAGCTGCAAGTAGCAGGGATGACCCGGGACTCCGGCAAGGGATGACCCCGGCCCTGTGCAAAATTGCTTGAGCAGAAACTTCAACTAATTTCAGCGTCAATTTAATTCAGGCACAGGGGATAAAATAGTGAAAGTCAGGATGTTTGACAGAAAAAAATCGAAGGTCGGCATGGCCCCCGGCACGCTGGTGCATGTGGGAGAAAAAAAGCCGAGAGGGTTGTGGTCAGGGTCTGGGCTTACAATCAAAGTGAGCTGATAGAAAAAGAGCTGGAGACCGTAGAGGATTGCCTGGTTTTCAAGGGCAGGCCCGACCTTAATGTCTGGATCAACGTTGACGGGCTTGACCGGGTCGAGGTTATCGAAAAACTTGGAAACTGTTTCGGAATCCATCCCCTTACCCTGGAAGATATCCTGAATACCGGGCAGCGGCCCAAGATGGAGGATTACGAGTCTTATATTTATACCGTCCTGAAGATGATGCTCCTTTCCAAAACCGGGGAAGAAGACCTGGAAGAAATAATCGTGGACCAGGTAAGCATTATCCTGGGTCCGAACTTTCTTCTTTCGTTCCAGGAAAGAGAAGGGGATGTTTTTGGCCCTATCCGGGAGCGGCTCAGGAAACCCGATTCCAGGCTCCGGAAGTCCGGGGTCGATTACCTGGCTTATTCCCTGATAGATTCCGTTATCGACTATTACTTCGTGATACTCGAAAATTTCGGGGAAAAGGTCGAAGAACTTGAAGACGAACTGATAATCGACCCGAGGCCTGAAACCCTGCACACCATCCAGAGATATAAAAGGGATATGATCCTGCTCCGGAAATCCGTCTGGCCTCTCCGGGAAATGATTAACGGAATGCAGAAAGTGGAGTCCGGGCTCATTAAAGAGTCAACCCGAATATACCTGCGCGACGTCTACGACCACACAATCCAGGTCATCGATTCCATAGAGGCTTTCCGGGACATCCTCTCCTCCATGCTCGACGTCTACCTCTCCAGCGTGAGCAACAAAATGAACGACATCATGAAAGTCCTTACCATCATCGCCACGATTTTCATCCCCCTCACTTTCATTGCAGGTGTTTACGGCATGAACTTCGAGTACATGCCCGAACTAAGGTGGAAAATGGGTTATCCGGGAGTCATGGCCTTCATGATTTTGATCGGGATCACCACGTTCTCCTACTTTAAAAAGAAGAAATGGCTTTAAAGCAGAACTAAAGCCCTTATTTTTTCGGGTCCTTAGCGCCTGTATCTTTTTTTCCTTTCTTGTAGTTCCTTTTCGTCTTTTGTAGCTTTATTCCCTTTCTTTTATCTTTTTTTCCTTTCTTGTAGCTTTGTTTCATCTTTTGTAGTTCTTTTTCGTCTTCTGTAGTTCTTCTTTCTCTCTTATAGTTCTGTTTCCTCTCCTTATTCTTCCTAACCTTATAATTTAAATAAATTAAAATGTAATTTTTTTATAATGGTTGTGCCATACATGAGAGAATTAAAACGAAGGTTTGCAAATGTACGGCTATCATGATCTTCCTGTTGATGTGGAGGAGGAAGGCATTTCGATCTCCATGGAAAGGGTAGGAGAACGGTGGGTATACCGGAGGAAATTCGAGGGTGAGGAAGTTGAAAAGCTCATCCTGGGAACTGAGAAATGTCTCATCATTAATCCGGTGGAGCCTCTGAATACTCCAAAAGAAATCACTCCCAACCTGTTGATAGAATTTGAAAAAATGCTGCTCCTGGGGGCAGGAGAAAAACAACAGATCTTTTTGACCTTCCCGGTTGAGATCGGGATCTTTATCTCTGAAAAAACAAACAAAAGCCTTGAAATCCTTGATGTGCTGAGCCTTGTGAAGCAGAAGTTCACCCTTTACGGGGAGGTTTCAAACGGCGTGGTCTGCAAGTACTGGAAAAGCCGGGTCTACACATCACCTCCTTCCCTTAACCCCCTGGAGGAAGGGGTCATGGAACTGACGCTACGGAATACTTCTTCCGAATGGGTGAAGATCTCAAAGGCCGTCTTCAATGCGTACGGGATGAAACTGTACTATGACGGGGATGTCTTCATGAAGGCGCGGATGGATATCCTCAACAAGAACTCGGCTGAAACGAGTTTCGAGCTCCTGTCTCCTGACGGGGAGCGAAAAGGAGCCCTCCTGAAAGACCGGAGAGCCAGGAAAGAGGCTTTCGGGATTTACGGCCTCAGGAAGCTTGGCCTGGTGCCCCTTAAGTTTTACATGGGGTGGGGGCTGTGATCCCGGATATCAACTTCTTTGACTTTGTCCTGTACCATACCAGCATGAACGGTGAAGTTTATAACGTCACCCTGGCCGCCCTGTTAAAGTTTATCTTCATCCTTGCTCTTTCGGTAGTTGCTGCCAGAGTCCTCACGGTTTACCTGCGCAGGTCTTTGCAGGAAAGGGTTAGCAAGGACGTCCTCGAAGCCGTAATCAAGCTCCTGTATTACGGTACCCTGGGCGTTGTCTTCATCTCAATCCTCCCTCTAATAGGGCTTGACCCCTCAGGGCTCCTGCTGGCCGGAGGAGTTGCCGGTATTGTAATCGGTTTTGCGAGCCAGAATATTGTGGGAAACCTGGTTTCGGGTTTCTTCCTGATGATTGAGCGGCCCATTAAAATCGGGGACCAGGTGGATGTCAACGGGATTTCAGGCTACGTCAGCGATATCCGTGTCATCTCCACCCTTGTACGGACCTACGACGGGCTCCTGGTCCGTATCCCCAACGAGCAGGTCTTCACCACGAACATCACAAACCTCGTAGGCCACCCGGTCCGCAGGTTCGAGTACACGGTGGGGATCCGTTACAGCGACGACGCCGATGCTGCAATCCGGATAATTAAGGACCTGATCGACAATGAGCCCTTTGCCCTCCAGAACCCCGCTCCCTCGGTTTTCGTAAACGACCTGGGAGACAGCTCGGTGAA
Organism: Methanosarcinaceae archaeon; assembly: GCA_013329415.1. GTDB lineage: Archaea > Halobacteriota > Methanosarcinia > Methanosarcinales > Methanosarcinaceae > MTP4 > MTP4 sp9310u. Next base: position 19,655 of record DUKH01000125.1, read on the forward strand.
CATCAGTGTGAGGGTCTGGGCTCCGGTAAGTGAATGGTTCGGGCTGAAAACGAGGCTCCTCTGGATAATAAAAAAGACCCTGGAAGAAAACGGCATAGAAGTCCCCTTCCCGCAGCGGGTGCTGCACTTTGAGACCGGGGCTAAAAAAGGGCAGCAGGTCATAGAGGAATTGAATGAAGCAGAAGAAATCGAAAACGTGTTAAATCATGAGGAGAGGACGTTATATTGAATGGAAGAGATCTTATTTATAAATAAGAGCGTAAA
>DUKH01000081.1:0-1004 GCA_013329415.1 Methanosarcinaceae archaeon
GGCTAAAGCAAGGCTAAAGCAAAATTTGAGGACGAAAAAATGCCCGCAAAAATCCCGATTACCGACAACCACATGCACATCGACCCGAGAGCCAGGGGGCTTGCCGCCGTAAAAGACTTCCAGAAAGCAGGGGGGACCCACATTATCCTGGTCACCAAGCCGACCTGGACCCTGGGGATCACTGTAAAAAAACCCGAAGATTACCTGCCCGTCTTTGACGAGACCGTGGAAATCGCCGCAAAAATCCGGGAGATGGGAGTTGGGGCATTTCCCGTGCTTGGGGTACACCCTGCAGAGATTTCAAAACTCACGGAGTACATGGAACTCCGGGAGGCTGCCGAGACCATGAAAAAAGGCCTTGAGCTTGCGGCAGGCTACGTGGAAAAAGGTCTTGCGGTGGGAATAAAATCAGGGCGCCCGCACTACCCCGTTCCCGGAGAGGTCTGGGAAGCCTCAAACGAGATCATGGAACACGCCTTTTCCCTGGGAAGAGACCAGGACTGTGCAGTCCAGCTCCACACCGAAAGCGTCGAAGAGCCGGAACTCACCGATATTGCGGAGCGGGCAAGGAAAACAGGGATCAAAATGTACAGGGTAGTCAAGCACTATGCCCCGCCTCTTGTTAACGCCTGCGAGAAACTGGGAGTCTTTCCCGGAGTGATCTGTACCAAAGGAGCAATTGAAAAAGCCCTTGAAGAAGGCACCCGTTTCATGATGGAAACAGACTATATCGATGACCCTGAAAGACCCGGCGCCGTACTTGGCCCGAAAACAATCCCCCGCAGAACATTAAAACTGGTTGAAGAGCACGGAGAAGAACCTTTCTGGACCATCCACAAGGAAAATCCTGAAAAAGTTTACGATATTGAGATCGAACTGTAAAGGGAAGGTAAAAGGCCGGTAGGCAAGCAGGCAGGAAACTATACAGACCGGGACCTAATTGAAGAGAAAAACCAGAAAAAATAGAGGGGGTAAAGGAGATAAGAAAAGGGGATGAGAAAAGG
>DUKH01000081.1:1401-3705 GCA_013329415.1 Methanosarcinaceae archaeon
AGATAAGAAAAGGAGATAAGAAGAGGGATAAGGAAAGGGAGTAAAAATAAAGGGAAAGGAGAGAAAGGAGAGAGAAAGAACTCTCCGACCTACATCCCGGTTCCGGATTCCTGATGTATCAGGATTGAAAGCCAATACCCCGGAATTTACCTTTATATTAATTTATCTATCTAAATTACCCTATTTTAATACCTGATCTTAATTACCCAACTTTACTACCTGATCTTTACTACCTAATCTTTACACCCTGATTTTAATTACCGTAGCCTAATTACCATATCTCAGCGGAGAATTATTTCCTCTTGATCGTAACGATATCCCCGAGGGTGGTATCCGTCTTAAAGTGGGAGACCTCCTGATCCGAACCAGACGTCCGCTCCGTTAGCTTGATGTTGAGGGTGTGCTCAAGTTTCTTGCGCACGGAGTCTTCGGGTACGATCTCTTTTCGTTCTATTTTCTTAATTAGGGACGATTTTTCTTTTATTTTGGCAGCCAACTCTTCCTGGGACCAGCCGTGGGCTTCCCGGGCTTCCCGGAGTACATGTTCATAATTTTCTACGAGTTCATCCTGCAAAATGTCAAAGTAATTCCTTTGAGGCCTCTTTGTGACCCGTGGTGCCGTTTGAGCCACCGGAGAGACTTTCCTGGAAACAGGTGCCCTCTTATTGACAGGCTGCCCGTATGGAGCACATTTAGGGCATACCTGAAGTTCACTATTGTCTATGGTAACGCTTATCGGCTTTTCACGGATCTCCGCACCACATATTTCACACTGCATATTGATCACTTCGAAAACGCTATATACGGTACGAACTTAAATATTATTCGGAGCTCCATGACGGAAAGTACCAAAAGTAAGGATGAAAACATGCGCAGTCACGTTGTGAAGTCCGGATCTGTGTATGACGGAATCGAGACTGGCTGGATGGAAGAGTCATCAGAGAACCTTCAGGACCGCATGAGACAGCTTGAAAGCCGCAACACCTATCTGGAAGAGCAGTGTAGCCAGATCGAATCAGAAAAGCGCTATCTGGAAAACCAGAAGATCAAATATGAAAGGGAAATCCGGAAGCTGCAGTCTGAACTGGATCGCATGAAGACCTCTCCTCTGATCATTGGTACGGTTATCGATGTGATCAAAAACGATCGGATCATTGTGAGGAGCAGCAACGGACCCCAGTTTCTGGTAAACGTGTCCCAGTACATTGACGAGAAAAAACTGGCCCCGGGATCAAAAGTCGCCCTGAACCAGCATACCCTTGCCATTGCTGAGGTGATTCCCTCTACGGAAGAGCCTTTTGTAGCTGCGATGGAAGTCCTCGAAACAGTGGAAGTGGACTATGACCAGATCGGCGGGTTAGAGGAACAGATCCAGGAACTTCAAGAAGCAGTGGAACTGCCGCTTATCGACCCTGAACGCTTTTCCCGCATAGGGATAGAACCTCCCAAGGGAGTGCTTCTTTTCGGTCTCCCGGGAACAGGTAAGACCCTGCTCGCAAAAGCCGTGGCTCACAGGACAAAAGCGACCTTTATCAGGGTAGTCGGCTCGGAACTTGTGCAAAAGTACATAGGGGACGGTTCCAAGCTTGTCCGGGAAATCTTCGAAATGGCCCGGAAAAAAGCCCCGAGTATTATATTTATTGACGAACTGGACTCGATTGCAGCCAGGCGTCTGAACGAAACCACCGGCGCCGACCGGGAAGTCCAGAGGACGCTCATGCAGCTCCTTGCGGAAATGGACGGCTTTGACAAGCGGAAGAACATCCGGATCATTGCAGCAACTAACCGCCCGGATGTCCTTGACCCGGCAATTCTCAGGCCGGGACGCTTTGACAGACTGGTGAACGTTCCGATGCCCGGGCCCGAAGCAAGGGAAAGAATCCTCCAGATCCACAGTGAAAACATGACCCTTACCGGAGACATCAATTTCAAGAAGCTCGCAAAACTCACCGAGGGCATGAGTGGAGCGGACCTAAAGGCAATTGCCACGGAAGCGGGGATGTTTGCAGTCCGGAAGGACGGGCAGGCAGTGGAGATGGAAGACTTCCTGGAAGCAGTAGATAAGGTCTCAATGGCTGCAAGTACGCAGAAAATGAACCAGGTCGAGCTGGCCGAAACAATGTTCGTCTGAAACCGGGGGGAAAGAAAGCCCCCAGGGGCATTTTTTAAATTCAGGGCCTGATGAATACCGACGACATCACGTTCTCTAAAAAAAGCAGTTTCCGGAAAAAATATACTGGGAAAACGATCCTGAAAAACGGATCTTGAAAAATTGTTATGGAAAAAACTATTCCTGTAAAACTA
>DUKH01000019.1:0-14511 GCA_013329415.1 Methanosarcinaceae archaeon
ATTATAATGACTTGTAATCGATTTGCAGGTATTCCTTAAACTTTTGTTAAATTCTGTTTCTTATCTGTATTACAGCCTCTTCCCCTATTAAGCAGTTATTGCTGATTTTTGGAATCGACGTTAAGGATAACCGAAAAAAGAGAAGAGAGATTATAAAAAATGAAAAAGTTAAAAAGGGAATTTCAGGTCCGAAAATAAGGCCTGAAAAATTAGAGCGTTTAAAAAAACATTTAAAATTAAAAAAGGAAGCCCCTGAAAATCAGGGCGCTGACTTAAGCATACGGGCAATGTCCTTTGCGGAATAGGTAATAATGATGTCCGCACCCGCTCTCTTGATGGAAAGGAGGGCTTCGTATACTACCTTTTTCTCATCAAGCCAGCCGTTTGCTGCCGCGGCCTTGAGCATGGAGTACTCCCCACTCACGTTATAGGCGGCGGTGGGCATCCCGAACTCGGTCTTTACCCGGTACACGATGTCCAGGTAGGGGAGGGCAGGCTTTACCATGAGGATATCCGCACCTTCGGCAACGTCGAGGGTGACTTCCCGGAGGGCCTCGTCGCTGTTGGCAGGGTCCATCTGATAGCTTGAGCGGTCCCCGAAAGAGTAGCCGGATTCGGCAGCTTCCCTGAAGGGACCGTAAAAGGCAGAGTGGAACTTGGCGGCATAGGACATGATAGGGATATTTTCGAAACCGTGCTCATCAAGTGCCCTCCGGATAGCTACCACCATCCCGTCCATCATCCCGGAAGGAGCAACCATGTCGGCCCCGGCCTTTGCGTGACTGACCGCGATTTTCCCGAGGATTTCAAGGGTAGGGTCGTTAAGGACCTCCTCTTTCTTGAAGTCCACGATCCCGCAGTGCCCGTGGTCGGTGTATTCACACATGCAAATGTCCGTGATCACCACCAGGTCGTCCCCGACTTCGGCCTTGATCCTCCGGACAGCTTCCTGGATAACGTCCCTTTCCCCGTAGGAAGAACTGCCCTCGGCATCCTTATGCCCCGGTACGCCGAAAAGGATCACTGCCGGAATCCCTAGTTCGGCGATCTCTTTTGCCTCTTTTGCAACCTCTGAGAGGGGAAAGCCGAAAACCCCCGGCATGGAAGAAAACTCGATAGGGGAGTCGATAGTCTCATTCACAAAGATTGGTTGGACCAGGTCGTCAACAGTGAGGATGGTCTCCCTTACAAGATTCTTTATCTTTCCTTTTCTCAATCTTCTCAACCTGATATCTGGAAACATGGGATCACTCCTGTAACTTGAAAATTAACCCTGCAAGTAGAAAATATTAACCATGTGAATTATATTAATCACACAAATTGAATGTAAATCATACAAATTGAAGATTGGCCGTACAAATTAATTAATCCTGTAAGCCGGGGTATTGCTGACATTAGGTATTGCCAGCAACAAGTATTGCCAGCAACAAGTATTGTCGGTATTAGTCCTTCCCACAGCCAGGTTTTGCTTTTTCGACCCTCACCTTATCTTTATCCAGACAGAAAACCCTGGAAACCACATCAAGGAACTCCTCATTTCCGAGTTCTGCAGCCTGCCGGAGGACTTTCGTAGGTTCACCCAGGATCTTATTGACGATAGAATAAGTAAGATCATCCAGGACCTGAGTTTCGATTTCCCCGATGGTATGGTAAGCCTTGAGACGGTTTACCGCCTTTTCCCGCTCCTGCACCCTGACATCATAAACCTGTCTGTAAAGATCGGAAATCAGGCGGTCGGCTTTCTGGCGCTTGTACTGAATGTTCAGGAGCCTGATCTCTTCCTGGATGATAGCTTCGGCTTTCCTGGCCTCTTCCTTTCGCATCTTCAGGGTCTTTTCACTGATGACCCGAAGGTTGTCAATGTTGCAGAGTTCAACTTTATCAAGTTCCGCTACGGACTCCTCAATGTCCCTGGGGTTTGCGATATCGACCAGAAGGAGTTTGTGGTCCCTGTCCCGGACAGCATCTTCAACCATTTCCCGGGTAAGTATATAGTGGGGAGCTCCGGTACCGCTGATCACCACATCGGCATCCTGGAGGTGATTCATAACATCGTCAAGTTTTACTGCGTGCCCTCCAAGCTCGTAGGCAAGTTCTTCAGCCCGCTGGTAAGTCCTGTTAGCAATGTAAATTCCTTCAATATCCTTTTCTGCCAGCGCCCTTGCGACCAGTACCCCTATTTCCCCGGCCCCTATCACAAGCACGTTCTTGCCTTCCAGGCCCCCGAAGATATCCTCGGCCAGGTCCACTGCAGCCGAACCGATAGAAACGGAACCTTTATTGATCCGGGTCTCATTTCGAATCCTCTTGCCGACCTGGATTGCCTTGTCAAAAGCCGTTTCAAGGATTTTTCCAGTTGCTCCTGACTTCTTGGCGTAAGCGTAGAGCTCTTTGATCTGGCCCAGGATCTGGTCTTCTCCCACAATCATGGATTCCAGGCCTCCGGAGAGCCGGAGCAAGTGTTCCAGGGACTCATCATGACCAAAGAATTCAATTATGTGGGTCGAAGCCCCCATTTCCTTTGCAAAAGAGAAAAGCACGCTGCTGCTTTTGGGAGAAACAACATAGATTTCAACCCTGTTGCAGGTTTTTAAGACGACACACTCATACACGTATTCGTGGTTGTACAGGTTATGGAGCAAACCGTCAAGGTCCCCGTGCCAGGCGGACTCCATTTCATCAACCTTTGCTTTTTTGTGGGATATAACCATGCTTGAGATTTCTGTCACAGAGAGCCTCCAGATAGAATGATTATAGGGATTCTTACATAAAATTGTCCATAAGGGTTAGCATTAAATTGTCCAGATATGTTCCGGAAATCACCAGCCTGTAATCAATTCTACAGAACAAATTTTTCTTTGCAGGTAACAGGCCGGGCCCGAACTTGTTATTCAAGGTTATAGAGATACTTTTTTATAAAGATAATTTGCATGAGATGATTGTATAGAACGATTTTTCATGGGATCGTTTGCTTGAAATTGTTGTATAAAGACAACTTTCATGAGATTATTTTTTATCGGAATCCCCCTCAAGGTGATCCGAAACTATGGAATATGCGAGTTCTGCCGCCTTTTCATAGGACTCGGAGAGGCATTCCCAGACGGCTTCGCTTTCAAGGACCTTCCAGAGAAGTTCCTTCCTCTTTTTCTGCTCGCCGACGTGTTCTTTTAGGTAGTTCCTGAGTTCGTCCTGGAGCCGGATCATATCGGAATACTGCGGGGTAATCAGACTTTCGATTTTCCTGCGAGAATATTTCGAAACGGCCGGGCTTCGGCCCAGAGTGGAAATCCCGATAACCAGGTCTCCTCTTTTTATCACCGAAGGGATGACAACACTACCTAAAGTGTCCACCTGATTAATCAAAATATCGCTTTCCCCGGCAATGCCCGTGATTTTCCTGTTAAGTGAAGAATCGCTGGTTGCGGGGATGACAAGAAAAGCCCCGGTGACAAGCTCCCGGAGTTCGGAGTCCGTTACCCCCGAAAGGTCCAGCCGGACAAGCCTGAGCTTTCCGCAAGCTTCAAGTTCCTGCAGCCTTTGGGAAAAGCCCAGGCTCACAACAGTGGTTTCCGCACAACTGCAGAAGAGTTCGGCTTTTCGCTCACCTACGGAACCTCCGCCGAAAATCACGATTTTCCTGCCTGAAAGGTCAAGCATCAGGGGAAGAAAATTGTTTGTTTCAGCCATTTTCAGGGACCTCGAAATATAAAATAGATTAATTAAAATATATTAATTAGAGCTTTTAAAGCCTGACTCCTGTTTTCTTGAATTCTCTGTCACTGAAGAAAAGGGTATAGTCCTTAATTCCGGTAGCTTCCGAAATTTTCTCAGCCACTTTTTCGCAGTCTTCGGGGTTATAGGAATGGACCATTGTAAACAGGTTATACGGCCAGTCCGGATACCGGGGGCGTTCGTAGCAGTGCGTAACTTCGGGAAATTCAGCCATGATATTTCCTACCGTTTCGATCTGCTCATCAGGAACATTCCAGACACACATTGCATTGGCTTTTATGCCTATGGCTCTGTGCCCGATTGAAGCCGCAAAGCGACGGATCTTCCCGGCTTTCTGGAGGTTTTTAAGCCTGTCAACAACCTCCTGTTCACTGATTCCAAGTTCGGAAGCAAACCCTTTGAAAGGAGAATGAGTGATAGGAATTCCATCCTGCACGAGTTTTAGCAGTTTTACATCCGTTTTATCCATAATTTCACCTGATATCAAACCTTACCTGAATCTTAAACAGGTGCTTTGTAGGAAGATCAAGAAGAGGACAACCTGTTTTCTCCCGAATTTCGCTGAGAATCCTCTCAAGCCTGTTTTTATTAGGAGCAGAAAGCGTAAACCAGAGATTATATTGTGCAGCACTTCTGAGATAATTATGGGAAACTTCGGGATACTCGTTAATAATAATAGCAATTTCCTCTATGCGGGACTCGGGCACTTTCAGGGCTACAAGAGTACTTACTCCTCCCATATTTCTCATGCTGAGGACAGGGCCTACCCTTCTTACTGCCCCTTTCCTTTTGAGTTCACACAGCCTTTCAATTACCTCAATTTCCGGAAGCCCGAGAATCTCGCCTAACCTTGCAAAAGGTTCGACTTCGAGGGGGACTTCCTGCTGGATAAGGTTGAGGATTCTTTTGTCGGTCTCATCAAGTTCTATTACCGGAACTTCCCCGTCATAAGGATCCATATCACAGGAAAAAGCGGCAGCCTCTTTCTGGAGCCGATCTTTATAATTTTCAATGTCAATCATCCTGATCACTTATCATTTTTCCTGGGCCTGTAGATGCAGTAGGGTTCCTCTTCAAGGTAGTCGCCGGTTGCGGCATATGCCCTTGCCCTGCAGCCTCCGCAGACTTTTTTATAATCACAGTCCCCACACTTGCCCTTAAGCTCGTCGGGATCCCTGAGCTTTTTGAATACTTCGGCGTCTTCCCAGATCTCCCTGAAAGGCTGTTCCTTAATATTCCCGGCAAGGACGGGGAGGTATCCGCAGGGGTAGACCTCTCCCACACTTGACACAAAACAAAATCCTGTGCCTCCGAGGCAGCCCTTTGTCATGGCCTCGTAACCGTGGGTCTTAACCGAGATTTCGATGCCTTCCTTTTTTGCCTCCTGGCGCATGATCCTGAAATAGTGGGGGGCACAGGTTGCTTTCAGCTGGATTTCCGAATCTTTCTGCATGGTATAGAACCAGTGCAGGACGCGCTCGTACTCTGCGGGGGACACTTCATCGGATTCGGAGCCCCGACCGGTAGGCACAAGGAAAAAGACGTGGTATGCCACAGCCCCGAGCTCTTTTGCAAGCTCATATGTCTTTGGGACCTCTTCGAGGTTGTGCTTTGAAACCGTCGTGTTGACCTGGAAGGGAAGGCCTTCCTCCCTGAGGACGGCAATGCCTGCAAGAGCCCTTTCAAAAGCCCCGGGCACGCCCCGGAACTCGTCATGGGTCTTCGCAATGGCCCCGTCAAGGCTGATGCTGACCCTCTGGACTCCGGCTGCTTTTAATTTTTCAACTATTTCCGGGGTAAGGAGCGTGCCGTTTGTGGCAAGCACTACCCTGAAGCCCGAATCCGTCCCGTAGCGGGCAATTTCAAAAACGTCCGGCCTTGTAAGAGGTTCGCCCCCGCTCAGGATAAGGATGGGTTTTCCGAATTCCGCCACTTCATCAATGAAGTGCTTTGCTTCCTCGGTTGTGAGTTCTCCTGCGGGAACTTCGGAGGTTGAAGAACCACGGCAGTGCACACAGCTCAGGTTGCAGCCCGCCGTAAGTTCCCATGCAATAAGCCTTGGTGCTTTCGTCATGGTAATCATAAGTTTTTAGAAACTGGAACTTTAAATCCGAATCAAATTTAGTATAATTGGGAGGTATACCTGAGAGGTCATATTAATATCCTGCCATTTCAGGTGAAAACCAGCAAAAAATCATTAGAATATTTACCTTTAAATTATACAGAGACAGGTCCTATTAATATTCTTTTATTTCATATAATTTATGGACCGGGAATCCCCGAAAGATCAGGAAAAGACCAGAAAAAGAACGAGAGAAGGACCAGAGAAAAACAGGGAAAAATCCGCAGGAAAATAAAAAATCCAGGGGACCCGGGAAAGAGCCCGGGAAAAGCTTGAACCTGGAAATTACTCAAGCAGAGTCCTTGCATTGATAAAGCCGCTCCGGAGCATGTGGTCGGCAAGCACCAGGGCAACCATGGCTTCTCCCACAGGCACCATGCGCGGGGGGATGGTGGGATCGTGCCGGCCTTTGATTACGATTTCCTTATCATCTCCGGTTTCGAGGTCCACGGTCTGCTGGGGTTTTCCGATGGAGGGGGTTGGCTTTACGGCAGCCCGGCAGACTATGTCCAGACCCGTGGAAATTCCTCCAAGTGTCCCGCCTGCGTTATTGCTCCTGCAGGTAACTTTTCCGCCCTGTATGCAGAAGGAGTCGTTCATCTCACTACCTCGCAAACGCGCAGCTTCAAACCCGACTCCGAGTTCAAAGCCCTTGACTGCAGGGATGCTCATAAGCGCTTTTGCAAGGTCGGCATCAAGCCTGTCAAAAACCGGTTCTCCCAGACCCGCAGGCACGCCCCTTGCGACAAGCTCGACAATACCTCCGATACTGTCATTTTCCTCCTTTGCACGTATGGCGGTTTCAAGCATCCTTTCCGCAGCTTCAAGGTCGGCGCAGCGTACCGGCGTCTTTTCTACGTTTTCAACTATTTCTTCAAAGGAAAGAGCTTTTGCCCGGACTCCCCCGAGTTCCAGCACGTGCCCGGCAACCCGGATTCCGAAACGGGCAAGTAGAAGTTTGGCAAGGGCGCCGCCTGCAACCCTGCCGACGGTCTCCCGGGCAGAAGACCTGCCTCCTCCACGGTAGTCCCGGATTCCGTAGCGAGCCATGTAGGAAAAATCGGCATGTCCGGGGCGGGGGGAATTTTTGATAGCTTCGTAAGCCGAAGACCGGGCGTCCGCATTCCAGACCAGCATGGAAATAGGAGTGCCGGTACTCATACCTTCGAAAATCCCGGAAAGGATTTCCACTTTATCCTGTTCTTTGCGCGGGGTAGAAAGTTCGCTCTGTCCCGGACGCCTCCGGTCAAGCTCCTTCTGGATCTCAGCCTCGGAGAAGGGAAGCCCTGCAGGCACCCCGTCCACCACAACGCCCACTGCCCGGCCGTGAGACTCACCCCAGGTAGTAATTTGAAACATCTGCCCGAAAACGTTTCCTGCCATGCATCTTAACTGGTTTTTTTGCTATTTGATTCTTGGGGTAAGGGGATAGCAGGCTCTATGTGCACAACCACGTCGGAAACCCCTTTGTATTCAGCCTTCAAAAGCTTGCTTACGCTGTGAGAGATCAGGTGGGCTTCCTCGATAGGCATCTCGGGCCGGACAAGCAGGTGCATGTCAATCCGGATGTCCCCCATGGCCCCGCGGGTCCGGATCTTATGACAGCCGAGCACCCCTTCGACCCCCATTACGATGTCACAGATCTCGTCCTCATCGAGCTGGGACATATCGAGGAGGGTCGCCGAACTCTGTTTAATAATTCGAAACCCGGCGCGGAGGATGAGGAAAGAGATAAGGAGGGCAATCAACGGGTCGAGAAGAGGATAGCCGAGCTTTATGGCGGCAAGGCTCACAATCACCGAAAGGGAGACGTAGATGTCGCTTTTCGTGTGCATGGAATCCGCAATCAGGACCTGGCTTTGCAGGAAAACGCCCTGCCGGTGCTCATAGCGTGTGACCAGGAAATTGATGCCCATGGTCCCCAGCATCACAAGGAAACTTACTGCAGTGACATCGGGCACATCCCGGGTAAAAAAACGGCCCAGAGCAGCCTGAAAAATCTCAAAAGCCACAAAAATCAGGAGAAGGGCAATAAAAACCGAAGCAAGGGTCTCGTACTTCTGGTGCCCGTAAGGATGGTCCTTATCCGGGGGACGGGACGCGATGTAGATTCCAGCCAGCCCCACGATGTTGGAGACTCCGTCAAAGAGAGAATGGTAGCCGTCTGCGGTCATGCTCAGAGTGCTGGAAAAAGTCCCGTAGGCTATTTTAGCAAAAGCTACGGCAAGGTTCAGGAAGAGGACGTAAAGAAGGATCTGCCGGATTTTTTTAAACCTGAGCATCATAAATGAAAATCCCCTGAGTACGAAACTGCTAGAGCCCGGAAAAGGAATGGAAAAGAGCCGAAAAATTTCACGGCAATCCTTTACTAAACAATAATACCTGCAATTATAAAAAGAAAAAGTAGAACAAAAAGATTTGGAAAGAAATTTGAGGAAAGGAGTTTAAAAGTTTAACACTCCTTACCTGCCCACAGCATGTAGGCATCTACTATTTCCTGTCCTTCCAGGAAAACGAGCCCGTGTTTTTGCCCGTACTCTTTTGCGTCCTCTTTGGAAAGGGCCTTTCCGTTATAATCATCCAGCATTTCGCAGACGACCATGACGGGGTTAACCCCTGCAATCCGGGCAAGAGCAACGGAAAGTTCGGTCTGGCCTCTTCTTTCCTCCAGCAGCCCTTCGGCAGCCCTGAGGAGCGCAACATGTCCGGGAGTGCGGAATTCGTTTCCGAAACGCACTTCATTTCCCGAAAGGGCACTTTCTGCAACTTCCCCTATCTTCCGAATGGTGTAAGCCCTTTCATTATCAGGGATTCCTGTCCTGGTTTCCCTGTGATTAACCCAGATGGAAAAAGATGAGTGGGAATCGTACTGGAGGTCTCCGTCCTTTTCCACGACTTCCCCGAGTTCCCCGTTGAATTTTCCGGCGTCCCGGACAAGGTCTGCCATAAAGGGAAGCCTCAACTGCCTTGCAGCCACAGGGTCCACAGCCACACAGATCAGGCCCCCGGCATCTTTTCGCATCCACTGGACGTCCCTGTAGCTGACTGCTCCTGCGGGAATTACGAAATCTGTCTCCCCTTCCCGGGAATCCGAGTCATAGATCAAAAACATTTTACCGGCCCTGATAGCTTCCAGAGCCCTGTTAATATTATCATTCTCATATTGCAGGCAGTCGTAGATTGCAGTTCCAGTCATTTTCGGCCCTCCATACCCTGTTTTTCAATTCTTATCTTAACGTGGTCTCCGTCTTTCAAGGCCAGGGCGTCCCTGAGTTTTACCGGAGCAATGACTTCAATTAAATCATTCGGATAGTGAGTCCTCTCCGGGACGACCACTACAGCCTCTTCCCCGTCGATCTTCACAGGATAGCATTTTCCTCCTCCGTAAGTCCGCTCTCCATCACTGAAACCGTGGATGTGAAGAGCAGGCAACTCGCCAAGCCTGTCCCTGTCCCCCGAACTGTTCTCGGAAAGCTGCACATTCAGGGTTCCGGGGAAAGGCACAAAATGCAACTGTTCCTCGAACTGTTTCCTGTATCCGGGGATGTTGATATAATATTGTCCTTTACCCAGGCCCGTGAGCACGTTACCCTCAAGTTCGAAACCGTCATTCTCAGGGGAAAAGATCTGCCTGTATTCAGAATATTCATTTTTAAGGATTTCAAGCCCTTTTTCAGTCATTTTTATCAACTGGCCACCGGGAACAATCGTTCTTTCGATCAGCCGCTCTTCTTCCAGTTGTTTTAATTTCCTTGCCGCTGTCTTGGAGCTGGTCCCCACGTATCTTTGGAACTCACTTGAAGAGATCTTTATAGTCTTATTCGTTGCCCCCATGAGGGCAAGCTTCTTCAGGTATTCGATGTCAGGCACTATCGGCACCCATTCTACCTTAATTTTGAGATGCGTCTCAATTATGAGATGTGAAACTATGTACTCCCCTATAATAAAACTTTTGATAATACCTGCCAATAAGAGGAAAGAAGAAGATGGTTTCCGGATAGCATATAAAAAGATTTACTGCATATATAAATAGCAGAAAATTCATAAAAAGTATTGGTTTGACCTGACACAGGAAACCAAAATTGAGTGTCCTTCGTGCTCCTCCGAAGAAAAGGTTCCGCACGAGATCTGAAACGAGGAAAAACCCCACTGGTCCTCTGCCGGAAATGCGGGTTAGTGTATATCTCACAGAAAATAGAAACCCCGGAAAAAAACCATTATACAAATTATTTTCCCCGAAATCCCTATTCCCGGGTCCTTTTTTTGGAATTCCTGTCACCCAAATTCCTTTTGCCAAAAACCTCCCAAAAAACCGCCACCAGAGGAGTTAAATATTTAGCGTTTTGAATGCAAGTACTGATCTGAACATGACAAGAGAAATAGTAGTTGAATGTCCCTCATGCTCCCCTAAAGAAGAGGTCCCGCATGAGGTTTTGAAAGAGGGCCAGAGCCCGGTTGTACGCTGTCTGGAATGTGGGCAGGTACATTCAGCAAAGCTTGAAAAACAAAAAACAGCAAAAATAAAGGTCATCGTCAGCAGGAAAGACGAATCCGTCACCTGCAGAACAGATTTGGACTCCGAAACCGTCCTCTACGTGGATGACGAAATAGTTGTCGATGACGAGGAAACAGGCATGGTATGCCCTATCCTTATAAGCTCCATAGAAGTGGGTGAAAAGCGCGTGGACTCAGCCCGGGCAGAAGAGATCGATACGGTCTGGGGAAGAGCCATCGATGAAATAACAATAAAGTTTTCCGTGCAGTCAGGGGTCGAAAAGACCGAAGCCCTGGAAAAAGTCGTTCCGGGGGACAAAGAATTCACTGTAGGGGAAGAAGAAAAGGTAGGAGATACCTGGGTCACCATCACCAAAATCAAGATAAGGGACGGAGCTTTCAGGTCCAGAAAAGGAGATGTCATGGCCGCAAAATACGTAAAACGCATTTTTGCTAGAAAGAGAGGAAACAGGGCATGGAAACGTGATAGCGGAAGAGGACCTTGGTAAAGAAAAAACTGAAGAAGAAAAACTTGAAGCCAGACGCCGGATGCTTCTGGATGGGCTTGAGATCCTGGGAGTGGGAAAAAATGTCCTTGAAGCCATGCTTCGCGTTCCCAGGCACAGGTTTGTCCGGGAGGATATGAAAAAAGTAGCCTATATTGACACGCCTCTGGACATCGGCCTGGACCAGACAATCTCCGCCCCCCACATGGTGGCGGTCATGTGCGACCTCCTGGAACTTTCTGAAGGGCAGAAAGTCCTGGAAGTAGGAGCTGGTTCCGGGTACAACGCAGCAGTTATGGCCGAACTGGTGGGGAAAAACGGCCATGTATATACCCTGGAGCGCCTTGAAACGCTCGTTAATTATGCAAGGGAGAACCTCAAGAAGACAGGTTACGAAAACGTAACTGTCCTCCATGAAGACGGGTCCGCAGGCTGCCTCAAATATGCCCCTTACGACAGGATCTCCGTAACCTGCGCAGCCCCGGAAGTCCCAAAACCCCTTATCGAGCAGTTAAAGCCCGGAGGGATAATGGTAATTCCCGTAGGGGATTACTTCCAGGAACTCATTCTGGTAAAAAAAGACGATAGGGGAAGAGTAACGAAAAAAACGAAAGGCGGAGTCGTTTTTGTGCCCCTTATAGGAAAATACGGTTTCAGGCATCGGTAAAAAGTAATCTGTAAAAGACATATATCCGGAAAAACAATCTGTAAAAGACACATATCCGGAAAAGTAATCTGTAAAAGACATATATCCGGAAAAGTAATCTGTAAAAGATATATATCCGGAAAAACAATCTCAAAAATTAACCTGAAAAAATAGAATAACATAAAAAGTTCGAAATACTATTGTAAAAATTACATCGTATTTAATAAATTTCTAAAAGATTTTAATAAGCTATTAATATGATCGGATCTATTTAACGGATATGGACATGTACGAGGATTTTGAAGAAATTCGCGTAAAAGATGTCTATGTTATCGACGCCTACTCAGACCCTACGCCGGTCGTGCTCCTTGAAAACGAAAAGGGGAACATGCTCCCTATATACATCGGGCACCTTGAGGCGCTTTCCATCGGTAACGTCCTTAAAAGCGTTTCTCCACCCCGCCCCATGGCCCATGACCTTATGGTGAATGTTTTCGACCGTCTTGGTATTAAGATCGAAGGAGTAATGATTGACGACAAGGTCGATAAGGTCTACTATGCCCGCCTTCTGGTTAGAGAAGGACACAACCTTATGCAATTTGATGCAAGGCCAAGCGACTGCATCGCCCTGGCGCTCCGGGTAGGGGCACCTATAAGGATAAGGAGAAAAGTGCTGGAAAGTTCCGAGATTGAAATGTCAAGGCTCGAAGGAGCTCGCGTAATGAACATATTCGTCTGAACTTGCCTGAAATACCTTTTTATTCGGAGATTTTTTTCAGGAGATTTCCTGTCCCGGGATTTTATTTTCCGAAAATCGGGGAGAGACCGTTTTTTGGGAATAGAAGAGAGACTGCTTTTTGGGGACCGGACCGGAATTCATCATACAGGGTTTTTACCGGAAAACTTTATTAGTCCTTTTTGCAAGCGGAAGTAAGGTTCCGTCGATTTCAATAAGCTTTTAATAAAAGTTGAATTCATTATCCATTTAGATGCTCACCAAAAGAATCATACCATGCCTTGATGTAACCCTTGACAAAGCCGGCGGCTCGGTTGTCAAGGGCGTGGAATTCGTAGACCTGAAAGAGGCAGGTGACCCCGTGGAACTTGCAAAGCGCTATAACGAAGAGGGCGCTGACGAACTTGTATTTCTGGACATCACAGCTTCCGCCCACGGCAGGGGAACTATGATCGATGTGATCGAACGGACCGCAGACGAAGTCTTCATCCCCCTGACCGTTGGGGGCGGGATAGGGTCCATCAACGCCATCCGGCAGATCCTCCGGGCAGGAGCTGACAAAGTTTCGGTCAACACCTCCGCAGTCAAGAACCCGGAATTTATCAAAGAAGGTTCCGAGATCTTCGGGGCCCAGTGCATTGTCACGGCCATTGACTGCAGGCGAAACACCGATGTGAAAAACAACCCTGGAAAAACCATCCTGGAACTTGAAGACGGGACTCCTGCCTGGTACGAGGTTGTCATTTACGGCGGCAGGGAAGGCACCAAAATCGATGCGGTCCAATGGGCAAAGCAGGTAGAAAAGCTCGGCTCCGGAGAGATCCTGCTTACCAGTATGGACCGGGACGGGACCTACGCAGGGTACGATATCCCCATTACCCGCAAACTTTCCGAAGAACTGGGCATCCCTATCATCGCCTCAGGCGGAGTAGGCAGCCCCCAGCACATCTACGACGGTTTCGCGGAAGGTAAAGCCGACGCCGCACTCGCAGCCAGTATCTTCCACTTCAGAGAACACTCGATTGGAGACGTGAAAGAGTACCTGAAGGAAAGAAACGTCCCGGTCAGGCTCTAAGGATTAACTTCTTAGCATCCGGGGCTCCCGAGAGCCGGGCATTTAAACCTCTCAAACTCAAGGCCCTCCGGGCAGCACCATTAGCACCATTAAGATGTTGCTCCCGGGGATTTCGCATTCCAGTTTCAGGGTTTCGAGGAAGAAATAATCCGGAAAAGAGGGAAAAAGAATGGAAATTACCGAGTTTCAAAAACTGATGTACGAACTCTATGCCCATAACGACAGAAGGCGAGGAGGCACGGCCACTATGCTCTGGCTTGTAGAAGAAGTAGGGGAACTTGCCGAAGCAATCCGCCGTGAAGAGCCGGAGAACATAAAAGAAGAACTTGCCGACTGTTTTGCCTGGATAGGAGCCCTTGCCAACCTCTACGGGGTGGACCTGGAAGAGGCATTTAAGGAAAAATATCCGGGAGTCTGCCCAACCTGCGGACAAAAGCCCTGCATCTGCACTGACTAAGTTAAAATTTTATAGGCACAATTAGAAACTTTTTTTAGAGAGAATTTTAATTCTTTTTTTATATACACCGCCTTATATTTTCAGATACTTTTTTATTTCTTAGATTCAAATTACTATATGGGATTCTTAATTAAGAGTGATTCATACTCAGGGGATATTGAAGATGTCGCAATCAGAGACTACGGAATATTTTGAAGGCTTGCGCCTTAAAATCCTGAACAATACTGATGAAGAGATGGTCCTTCAAGCTCAAAAAATTGAGAAAGGAAAATATAAAAAAGGACACAAATCCCCGGAACAAATCGGGCCTTATGAGGAAAAGAGCTGTGAGCTGGTCGCTTGCGACGGGAGCTGTACCGGAGGAGCGGATATAGAAGGCTGGCTCCAATACAAAATAGGATGCTCAGAGGGGCACTGCAAACTCCACTTCAAATACATCGGGAAGCTGGATAAGGTCAGCTACTCCTGCGAATGCCAGATGCACGAAGGAAAGATGCTCTGCGAAACAATGAAAGACAAGAAAAGTGATAGAACCGTCACCTGGATGATCGGGCCGAAAGAATAACCTATAGAATTTGAGTCACTGCAGTAGAGTTTTAGCCAGACCCTTGATCGGAAGGTGTTGAGCTTAACAACCTTCGTTAATTATTTTTTAGAATCATGGGACTTCTCCTTGCGGGGGCAGGTCCCTACCCGGATTTTTACAATTTCTGCTTTTACTACATCCAACTCGTCCTGCTTTT
>DUKH01000019.1:14894-17577 GCA_013329415.1 Methanosarcinaceae archaeon
ACATCCAACTCGTCCTGCTTTTTCACTATCCAACCCGAGAACAGCCCGGGCTTTAGCCCCAAAGCTTAATAAAGAGCAGGTCCCGTTATCCAGCTAATGAAGCCTGCAAGACCGGAACTGCTGGCTCCGGCCGGCAGCATGGAAGCTCTCAGGGCAGCCGTGGAGAACGGAGCGGATGCGGTTTACCTTGGAGCCCACGCCTTCAGTGCCAGAGGGTATGCGGCTAATTTTTCGGACAAAGAGCTTGAGGAAGCAATAGACTACGCCCACCTCAGGGGAGTGAAGGTCTATGTTACGGTAAACACCCTGCTAAGGGACGAAGAAATGGAAGCCGCCCTGGACCTGCTCTGCCGCCTGAAAGAAATGGGCTCGGACGCAGTCCTTGTACAGGATATCGGCCTGCTTTCCCTTGGAAGGCAGTACGTGCCCGACCTCCCCCTGCATGCGAGCACTCAAATGACCCTTCACAATAGCGAAGGGGCCCTTTTTGTAAAGGAGCTTGGAATCGAAAGAGTTGTGTTATCCAGGGAATGTTCCCTTGAAGAAATCAAACGGGTCGGGGAAAACAGCGGGCTCGAAACCGAAGCCTTCATACACGGGGCTCTTTGCATCTCATACTCCGGCCAGTGCCTCCTGAGCAGTATTATAGGAGGCAGGAGCGGAAACCGGGGCTACTGTGCCCAGCCCTGCAGGAAAGGGTACAGGCTTAAAAAAGACGGAAAAACAGTGAAAACCAAAGGCATGTACCTTCTGAGCCCGAAAGACCTTAACAGTTCTCCCTGTATCCCTGCCCTTCTTGAGACAGGTATTGCGTCCTTAAAAATCGAAGGCAGGATGAAAAGGCCCGAGTACGTGGCGGGCGTTGTCGGGACTTACAGCCGCCTGCTCGACCGCTGTCTTGAGGACACAAAAAAGTGCTCCGTAAGCCGGGAGGAAGCAGAGACCCTGGAGCAGCTTTTCAACAGGGGGTTTACGGAAGGGTATTTCTTTAAAAACCCACGTGGAGAACTGATGAGCAGGCTCAGGCCCTATAACCGGGGAGTCTTTGCGGACACGGTAAAAAGCTACGACAGGAAATCGAGGCGGGTAACCTTAGAGCTTGTGGCATCCCTTTCTGCCGGAGACGGGATCCTCTTTGCAGGGACCGATAGAGAAGGAAGGGAAGAAAAGGAAGAAGGCTGGGTCATCCGCCAGATGTACAGAGGGAATAAACCTGTAAAACAGGCAAAAGCGGGAGATACCGTTGAAGTTCCCTTCAATGTGGAAGTCCGGCCAGGAAGCCCCGTGTACCGAACCCTTGACAAAGGGCTGATGGACACCCTTGAAAAAAGCTATACTTCGGAAACCTTCCTTCGAAAGGTCCCTGTGCTCATGAAAGCCGGAGTTTGGGAAGGAAAGCCTCTCGAACTCACGCTTTCGGATTATGACTCGAACAGCGTGACAGTGAAATCGGAGTACGTGGTGGAAAAAGCCCTCCGGCAGCCCGGGGAAAAAGAACAGCTTGCCCGACAGTATTCCAAACTCGGAAACACCGGCTTCGAGCTGGAAACCATTGATGCCGAAGTACATGGAGAGGTCTTTGTCCCCGTAAAAGAGATTAACCAGCTCCGGAACCGGGCAGTCTCCGAACTCGAAAAACTCAGGATAGCCAGGGGAAAACGAAAACCCTGCCCTGAATCTGGAATAAAGCTCCCAAAACTTGCAGCCTGGCAGCATCCGGAACAGCCACCGCTTGCCGTATCCGTCTATTCCCCCGGAGAACTTGAAGAAGCAATTGACGGTGGGGCAGACCTGCTGTACTACGGGGAAGGGCTCTTTTGTTCAGGAAAAGGCAGGGACAGGGACAAAGCCTTCCATTTTGAAGCTGATTATGAAAGCGCTGTCAAGCTGGCACGGGCTGCGGGCAGGAAGGTATATTTCAAGACCCCGAGGATCGTGAAAGATTCCGAGATGCCGGCAGTAAGCGAAATTCTGGAGACTGCAAAAGCCCTCGCTGCCGACGGCGTGCTCGTATCAAACCTCGGGGTATTCAGGCTCGCAAAGGCAAGAGGAGTCCCGGTTATTCTGGACAGCCCCCTGAACGTGTTCAACAGCTATGCCCTGGACTTCTTCTGTAGAGAAGGGGCAAAAAGGGTTACCCTTTCCCCGGAACTCACTCTGGAAGAAATCAGGCCGCTGGCGGCTGCAGGCCCTGCCGAGGCAATAGTTCACGGGCGCCTGGAACTGATGGAATCGGAACACTGTGTGGTGGGCGGGCTGCTCGGAGGAAAGAAAGAGAGGTGCACAGCCCCCTGCAGAAACGGAAACTATGCCCTTGTGGACGAGAAGAACTATGAGTTCCCCCTGGTCATGGACCCGGCCTGCCGGATGCATCTCCTGAATTCAAAAGCCCTCTGCATGTTCGAACATGTCCCGAAACTCCTTGACGCTGGGATATCAAGTATCAGGATCGAGACCCTGGGGATGAGTGGGGAGGAAAAAGATGAACAGGGAATCAGGGAGCTTACCCGGATGTACAGGGCAGCAATTGACAATTATCCGGGAAAAGGAAAAGCCGGGACAGGGAACTGTGATAAGCTGGAGAAAGGGTTTACCACGGGGCACTATTTCAGGGGAGTTAAATAAATGAGGGGTAGTTAAGTAGAAACAAAATATAGTCAAGGACCCAAATTCCTTCACCAAT
>DUKH01000161.1:0-10294 GCA_013329415.1 Methanosarcinaceae archaeon
AAAGGAACTAATTAACCGGGAATATTTTTTCCTCAAACGCTAATTAATATGCTTGTCATCACTCACTCAGGAATCAATTGAAAGAAGGATTATATAAGAATTTGAAATGAAAATTTGTTTAGATATAGTCCGTTGAAATCATTGGAAGATGTCCCATTCGTTAAATGATTGATTTAATATCAAAATCATCACTAATTTAATTGGAAATCAGTTGAAATAAGTGAAATCGAATCAGTTCGTGAATGGTTGATTGAACATTTGAGTCATCACTAATAAGGAATCCCTCAAATAAATTCGTGGAAATGAATCATTTCAACGAAGCTTGCTTGAAAGTGTTTAGGTCCATTAGGGACATATCTGTGATATAGATCAAGGCAGGAATCTGCTAAAAGGGAATTAGACCCCCTACATGGCTTATACCTCAGACAAGGGGTTTTAGTAGGATCTGTGGATATATCTAAAATCTGCGGGTTGGTAAAAGGTCTACAGGTTGGTAATCAATCTGTAGATTATAGGGCAGAAGGAGATCCGGCTCTGAAAGCAGGGGTTGAATTCATGTGCAAAGCTTTTGCTCGGGTTATATGGGGTTCCCTTATTCAGTAGTGGGTTCTGGGCCATTTCTATAAGGAAACAAATATATATTATAGGTGATATTGATCAGTTCATAACCGTTTGCTGAAATATTTCATCCCGGGAAAGGGTCTTCTTGAGGATGGATTCTAGTGGTGGCTGGTTAAGGGACGGGTTTTATCCACTCATTCAATATATATTCAACGTTATATCCAACTCATCATCATTTCACGTTCTTCCCTGAAACCGTTTTAGGTGGTTTTGGGTTCACAATATCAAAGGAATCAAATCAGAGGTTTAACATATGACTGAAATAGGAATAGTTGCAGTCGGCGGCTATAATGAAATGGGCCGCAACATGACTGCCATAATCGTAGGCGAAGATATCATCATTCTGGATATGGGGCTCAGGCTTGACCGGGTTCAGATCCACGAGGATGTTGAAATTGACAAAATGCATTCCCTCGAACTGATCGAGATGGGAGCAATCCCTGACGATACTATCATGAAGGAGATCAACGGGACTGTCCGGGCTATCGTCTGTACTCACGGGCACCTTGACCATGTAGGTGCAATCTCGAAGCTCGCTCACAGGTACAAGGCCCCTATCATTGCTACCCCCTATACCACTCTTATCATCAAGCAGCAGATTGAATCCGAAAGGAAGTTTGAGGTCTGCAACAGGGTGATCCCCCTGAAAGCAGGAGGCACCTATAAGGTCACGGAAGACATCGATATCGAATTCATCCGGGTCCAGCACAGTATCATAGACTGTGTCCTTGCAGCTATCCACACCCCCGCAGGGGCAATCCTCTATGCCTGCGATTTCAAACTGGACCGGACTCCTACCATGGGAGAGGCCCCGGACTTTGAGCGTCTGAAATCCCTCGGAAAGGAAGGGGTTATCGCAATGATTGCTGAGAGTACGAATGCCGGACGCTCCGGTAAGACTCCTTCCGAACAGATCGCAAAAGACATGGTCAGGGACGTGCTGTTCGGGACCGAGGAAGCGGATGTAGGGATGATAATCACAACCTTTGCTTCCCACATTGCCAGGCTCAAGGCGATCATCGAGGCAGCAGAAGAAATGGGCAGGATTCCTGTACTTATGGGACGTTCCATGGAACGCTATGTAACGGCTGCCAGGGACGTCGGCTACCTTAAGCTTCCCTCCAATGTTGAGATCTACGGACATCGAAAAGATGTTGACCGAGCTTTCAAGCGTATCATGCAGAGTGGAAAGAACAAGTATCTCCCGATCGTCACCGGACACCAGGGCGAGCCAGGTTCCATTCTTGTGAGGGTCGCAAACGGGGATACTCCTTATACCCTCGATCCCGGGGACCGTGTCATTTTCTCTGCAAACATTATCCCGAGTCCAATGACCCAGGCCAACCGGTATGCCCTTGAAACCAAGCTCAAAATGAAGGGGGCAAGGATCTATGACAATGTCCACGTATCGGGCCACGCATACAAGGAAGACCACTGGGAGTTGCTCCGCATGGTAAATCCGGAACATGTGATCCCTGCTCACGGAAATATGGACATGCACGGGCACTACATCGAGATGGCGGAAGATGCCGGGTATGTGTTGGGAGACACCGTTCACCTCCTCAGGAACGGTGAAGTGTTATATATCGAAGAGTAATTGTATTAGGAAAACTATTCCCTTTGCTTGTGATAGTATGACGCTGACTGATGAGATCAAGAAGAGGACCGTCCATGTGGATGCCAGCATTGAGGATATGCTTCCCGTCACCCATCCCGAGGAGCTCTACAAAGCTTCCCGCTACCTCGTGGATGCCGGGGGAAAGCGCCTTCGCCCTGCGGTTCTTATCCTGGCTGCGGAGGCTGTCGGCTCCACTCTCGAGTCTGTCCTGCCTGCAGCTGTGGCCGTGGAACTCGTACATAATTTCACTCTGATCCATGACGATATCATGGACAAGGATGATGTCCGCCGCGGGATGCCTGCCGTCCATATGAAATGGGGGGAGGCCGGAGCGATCCTCGCCGGGGATACCCTCTATTCCAAAGCTTTCGAGATCCTCTCCAGAGTCGAAAACGAACCTGAACGGATTTTAAAATGCATGGATGTCCTCTCCAGGACCTGCACGGAGATCTGTGAAGGGCAGTGGCTTGACATGGACTTTGAAAGGCGTGACCAGGTCACTGAATCCGAGTACCTTGAGATGGTCGAGAAGAAAACCTCGGTTCTCTATGCCGCCGCCGCAAAAATCGGGGGCCTCCTGGGAGGAGCTTCTGACGAAGTCGCAGAGGCTTTATCCGAGTACGGGCGTTTGATAGGGATTGGTTTCCAGATGTATGATGATGTCCTGGACATGATCACTCCTCAGGAGGTGCTTGGGAAAGTCCGGGGAAGCGACCTGAAAGAAGGAAAGTTCACTCTGATCGTTATCGACGCTTTCCGGAAAGGTGTGAAACTGGAGGTCTTCGGGAGAGGCAGTGCCACTCAGGAAGAAACCGAAAACGCCGTCAAGATCCTTTACGAATGCGGTTCGATCGATTTCGTACAGAACCTCGCAATCTCGTACATCGAAGAAGGCAAGGCAAAGCTGGATGTCTTGGACGACTGCCCTGAAAAGGATCTTCTCCTCCAGATTGCCGACTACATGATTTCAAGAAACTATTGAAGTTAAACCGTCTGAAAAATGGCGGTCCAGAGGAGATTGCGGCAGAAAGATGTCGCAATGCCTCAATCTCTTTCTTTTATGTTATTTTTGCGATAGCTTTAATCTCATTTTGTACGTTATTTTTGCGATAGCTTTAGTTCTATTTTTTGATTTGTTTTTTGGTGTGGATAAATTCTCAGAATTTATCGACTCAAACTTTATGTCTCCTTTTTTTTGTGTGTGTAATCCTCACAAAAACAGATGTTGTCTTGAATTGAAACTTGTCTTGCCCACGAAAATTGGTGACGAGCCAAATTTATCCGCTGCGCTCCTGGGGGAGGACTTTTTAAAAAAAGAGAATTGCAGGATTTTTATCCTGCTGATTTTTTTGAATTTTCTGATCTGAATTTTATTTATTTGTCTCTGGCTGCAAGAGTGCTCTGGGCGGCTACGAGTCTTGCGATGGGAACTCTGTAGGGGGAGCAGCTCACGTAGTTCAGGCCTATGCTGTGGGCGAAGAGGATTGATTTTGGTTCTCCGCCGTGTTCTCCGCAGATTCCCATTTTGAGGTCGGGTTTGACGGAGCGGCCTTTTTCAATTCCTATCTTCATGATTTCGCCTACGCCTTCCTGGTCCAGGACTGCAAAGG
This sequence comes from Methanosarcinaceae archaeon, assembly GCA_013329415.1. Classification (GTDB taxonomy): domain Archaea; phylum Halobacteriota; class Methanosarcinia; order Methanosarcinales; family Methanosarcinaceae; genus MTP4; species MTP4 sp9310u. The sequence goes on from DUKH01000161.1 coordinate 3,850, forward strand.
GATCGTTTTCAAGAATGCCTGCTTTCTGGTAGATTGGCACGAACTTGGCCACATCGTCCCTGCTGAACCCGAAGGTGGTCTGGGTCAGGTCGTTTGTTCCGAAGGAGAAGAAATCGGCTTCAGGGGCAATCTTGTCTGCGGTGATTGCGGCTCTTGGCAGTTCGATCATGGTCCCTACTTTGTAGTCGAACTTTATGCTTTTCTCTGCCATGACGGTATCTGCCAGTTCACAGACTTTCTGCCTTGTAAGGGCGAGTTCTTTTACATGGCCCACAAGTGGGATCATGATTTCGGGGATTACCTTTACTCCTTCGACTGCAAGTTCACAGGCAGCTTCCATGATTGCCCTTACCTGCATATCGTAAATTTCGGGGTAGGTAATTCCTAAACGGCATCCTCTGTGTCCGAGCATCGGGTTGAGTTCCGTAAGGGATACAACGCGCTCGATAATCTTCTTGACTGTGGCAATCTTTTCGATGTCGCCTGCAGTTTCGTATTCCCTTAGTTTTTCATCCAGTTCTTCCTTGTTCGGAAGGAACTCGTGCAGGGGAGGGTCAAGCAGCCTGATGGTAACGGGCAGACCTTCCATACTGTGGAAGATTCCAAGGAAGTCTTCCTTCTGCATGGGGAGGAGTTTCTTGAGGGCTTTCTTCCTGGATTTTTCCTCATCTGCCATGATCATTTCCCTGACAACGGGGATCCGGTCTTCCCCGAAGAACATGTGCTCGGTCCGGCAAAGCCCGATTCCTTCTGCGCCAAGTTCGCGGGCGAGGATTGCATCGGTCGGGTTGTCAGCGTTTGTCCTTACGCCAAGGGTCCTGATTTTATCAGCCCATAAGAGGATGTGCTTTAGGTCGTTGTTGATCTCGGCTTCGATCAGTTCGACTTCCCCAAGGATGACGTTTCCGTTGCTCCCGTTTATACTGATATAGTCGTGCTCATTGATCGTGTAACCGTTTACTTTGAAAAGAGCGTTCTTAGTATCAATTGTAATTTCTCCGCAGCCTACAACACAGGGCTTTCCCATTCCTCTCCCTACGACTGCGGCATGGGAAGTCATTCCTCCGCGGACGGTGAGTACTCCCTGGGCAGCTGCCATCCCGCCGATGTCTTCAGGCGAGGTCTCAGTCCTGACAAGGATTGTCTTTTCGCCCTTTTCAGCCATTTCTTCGGCGGCTTCGGCAGTAAACACGACTTTCCCTACCGCGGCTCCCGGGGATGCCGGAAGTCCATTCGCGATTACTTCGAGTTCGGCTTCGGGGTCAATCCGTGGGTGCAGGAGCAGGTCAATGTGTTCGGCCTGGACCCTGGTGACTGCGGTCTCCTCATCAATAAGCCCTTCTTCGACCATGTCCTTTGCGACCTTTACTGCAGCAGCAGCGGTTCGCTTCCCGGTCCTGGTCTGGAGCATATAGAGTTTTCCTTCCTGAATGGTGAACTCTATATCCTGCATGTCCGTAAAGTGGGCTTCGAGCCTCTGGCAGATATCTACTAGCTGGTCGTAAGCTTCGGGGATCTCGTTTTTCAGGGCGTTGATGTAGTTTGGAGTCCGGATTCCGGCAACCACGTCTTCGCCCTGGGCGTTGAGGAGGTATTCTCCGAAAAACTTCTTTTCCCCTGTAGACGGGTTCCTTGTGAAAGCTACTCCTGTACCGGAGGTGTTTCCCATGTTCCCGTAAACCATTGTCTGGACGTTGACGGCAGTTCCCCATTTGTCATCAATGTCGTGGATTTTCCTGTAGGTAATGGCTCTCGGATTGTTCCAGGAATCAAAAACAGCATCAATTGCCATCTGGAGCTGGATTTTCGGGTCTTGTGGGAAATCAAATCCTTTTTCAAGCTTTATTACTCCCTTGAACCTTTCTGCAAGTTGCTTTAAAGCTTCTGCATCGAGTTCGGTGTCGGACTTAACTCCAAGTTCCTTTTTCTTGTCCCCTATCAGGGAGTCGAATTTCCTGAATTCTATTCCAAGCACCACGTCTCCGAACATGGCGATAAAGCGTCGATAGCAGTCGTATGCAAATCTTTCGTCGTTGACCTTTTTAGCAAGTCCGACTACAGATTTGTCCGTAAGGCCAAGGTTCAGGACGGTATCCATCATTCCTGGCATGGACACCCTTGCTCCGGAACGGACAGATACCAGAAGGGGATCTTCGGGATCTCCCAGTTTTTTTCCGTTTATGGTTTCCAGTTTGTCTATTGCTTCTTCAACCTGTTGAACCACTTCTTCTGAGTATTCATTGTTTTTAAGGTACAGTATGCAGACTTCGGTTGTTATTGTAAAGCCTGGTGGTACTGGAACCCCGAGATTAGCCATTTCTGCGAGGTTTGCACCCTTGCCTCCAAGCAGGTCTTTCATACTACTTTTGCCATCAGTTGCATCCTTTCCGAAAAAATATACAAATTTAAACAATGAATCTCCTCCCTGGAACGAGATATCATTTGGAATATGACTTGGAAATAGTGTGTGGATAGCCAAATCTTCTGACTTGGTTGTTGCCAACAATGTCCATTTAATATATAAGCTTGTGGTTCGCCCCTGCCCGTATCATTTAATTTATATATTCTATTTATTTTGAAGTTATGTATAATATAGGTCTTGCGATACGTTTATATACTATTGGTGTAGAGTAGGTATGCTTTTCAGTCTGCACTATATATTCTTACATTAAGGCTGGTAGTTCGATTACTCGGGACAGGTAATAAACGGATCTGTGCCGAGGTATATTCTTATTTGTGGCTAATATGAAAAGACTCGGTACCGTGTTGCACAGGTCAGGTAGCAAAAACCTGGTTATTAGAGGGGATGAGTTTAAGTCCGGAAACGCATCAGGAAAAATCCCTAGGTTAAATTTGGTTGTTATGGACAAGGCACTGAATCAGATTGGCACGATAGTTAATGTTTTCGGGCCGGTAGACCATCCATATTTTTTAGTGAAAGGCTTTAAACGGATTCCTGATTCAGAATTTCGGGGACTGGTCAATGAAAGGATCTATGTTCGGTGAGATCTCTGACATTCGATTCAGATTTAAACTCTTTAGTATGGTTTAACTTTAACTGGTATATTTGCTTTTAGCTGGTTTTAGTTTATGGGTTTCTTTTCCCCGTTTTTATAAAAATACTGTCATTTAATGCAGCACATAATCTGAGTTGCAGGACAGCAGGAACAATATATGGTCATGTTAAGTTGTAAGGTGATATGAAATGGTAGAAGTCGAAAGAGTTCGCTATTCGGACAATCTTGAAAGAGAAAAAATACGTGCCATGATCAAAGCTCGCAAGGAGAAGCAAAAAGAGCAAAATTTTGAGAAGGAAAAGGCCGTGTGTCCGGAATGCGGAAGCAGGAACCTGGTGCACGACTATGAGAGGGCTGAGCTCGTGTGCGGGGACTGCGGACTGGTCATTGACGCCGACTTTGTAGATGAAGGTCCCGAATGGCGAGCTTTCGATCACGATCAGCGCATGAAGCGTTCCCGTGTGGGAGCGCCCATGACCTATACAATCCACGACAAAGGGCTTTCCACGATGATTGACTGGAGGAACAGGGACTCCTACGGAAAGTCGATCTCCTCCAAAAATCGTGCTCAGCTCTATCGTTTAAGAAAGTGGCAGCGTAGAATCCGTGTAAGCAACGCAACGGAAAGAAACCTTGCGTTTGCCTTATCAGAACTGGACAGGATGGCTTCAGCTCTCGGTCTTCCGAGGACTGTCCGGGAAACCGCGGCCGTGGTCTACAGGAAAGCTGTGGACAAGAACCTTATCCGTGGAAGGAGCATTGAAGGTGTGGCAGCAGCAGCCCTTTATGCGGCCTGCCGCCAGTGCAGTGTCCCGAGGACCCTTGACGAGATCGAAGAGGTATCCAGGGTAAGCAGGAAGGAAATCGGAAGGACTTACAGGTTCATCTCAAGGGAACTTGCCTTAAAGCTCATGCCGACTTCCCCGATCGACTACGTACCCAGGTTTTGCTCAGGGCTCAACCTTAAAGGAGAAATCCAGTCCAAGAGCGTCGAGATTCTCAGGCAGGCTTCTGAAAAGGAGCTTACAAGCGGAAGGGGTCCCACAGGCGTTGCAGCAGCTGCAATCTATATCGCGTCAATCCTCTGCGGCGAGCGCAGAACCCAGCGGGAAGTTGCGGATGTAGCCGGGGTAACGGAAGTTACCATCAGGAACAGGTATAAGGAGCTTGCAGAAGAGCTGGATATTGAAATTATCCTCTAAGGTTCTTCTCCATTTTTTCTTTTATCAATTTTTTTCTTTCTTGATTCTTATCTTGCTTAATTTTTCAAATGTTTTTTTATTTACTTTTTAATCAATATTTAATAGTTATGCGTATCGAAGTATTTTTAATAAAGTATATATTTATAAAAAGTTTTTAGATCAACGATGTTGGCGCTTGAAATTTCCAAAGCAATTCTCCTGGGTTTCACTGTCGGGCTTACCGGCGCCCTTGTCCCGGGACCCATGCTTTTTGCAACCATCGAGACTTCTCTCAAAAAAGGATGGCTTGCAGGCCCGGAAGTGGTGCTCGGACACATGCTTATTGAGCTTGTGCTCTGCGTCCTTATTCTCTTCGGGGCGGCATCTCTTGTCGGGAGCGGTACTATTTCCGCGGTATCCCTTCTCGGAGGGCTGGCGCTTGTGGGCTTTGGCCTGCTTACGGTAAAAGACGCAAAAGCAGTTTCCTCTGCAGGGCTGGCTTCGGGAAATTCCGGTATGAGCCTGACCTCCAGCCCCCCGGCGGCAGGGTTAATAACCTCCGCTTCAAACCCTTATTTCTGGATCTGGTGGTTGACTGCAGGCAGTGCCCTGGTGCTTCAGGAATATCGGATGGGAATTTCTATTGCAGTTGCCTTCGTGATCGGGCACTGGCTGGCAGACCTGGGCTGGTTTACTGCTGTTTCTGCCTCATTCAGCCGTGGAAATACTTTGCTTTCCCGGAAAGCACATGAAACTATTCTCTATGCCTGCGGGATATTTTTAGTGATCTTCGGGCTTTATTTTATGCTGAACTATAACAACCCCGTCCAGCTTGCATAATTCGAGGATTTTTTCTTCTTTTGGCATGAAAGTCGGGTTACTTTCATTTTTTGTGCCTGTAATTCAGTAATTTCATGTGTGCTTTCTCCTTTCTTTTCCTTACTTTTTCCCCTTTCTTCTTTCCGCTCTCTTTATCATTTTTTCTCCTTTCTTTTTCCTTGTTACCCATTTCTTGTGATAGTGTACCGAAAGTTCTCTTCCTTTCTACTTTTTGTTTCCCTAATTTTTCATTTTCCTTTCTACTTTTTGTTTCCCGCGGGGGTACTTCGAGAAACTTTAATAACAAAAAGGCTACTTTAGAGGTCCGGAAGGTCGAAGTCCATGAAAAGGCAGTGCATAAAAGTCCCTAAAAAGGAAGGAGAACCCACGCGGAGGGTTCTACTTGAACTTGAAATTCTGGATCATTCCGCAAAGATCGCTTCGGATGAAAAGTACCTTTATCTCCCCACTATCCGGGAACTCACCCCTGCGGAACTGAAAGAGCTTCCTGAGGTTGCGGAAATTGCTGTTTGCGAGTTCGAGGAGCAGGATGTAAAGCCCACACCAGAGGATATTCTGGGTTTTTCTCCCGGCTACGAGGTAATTGGCGACATTGCTCTTCTGGAAGACGAGGTCCCGGAACCGGAAGCTGCCTTAAAAATTGCCGATGCCCTGCTCCGGACCCATCCGAATGTAAAAACCGTATTAAAGCCCCTAACTCCTGTGATCGGGGAGTTCAGGGTCCGGGAATTCGAGGTGGTGGCGGGAGAACCAAGGACCGAGACGACCCATAAGGAATACGGCTGCCGCTACAAAATCGACCTTGCAAAAGCTTATTTCACTCCTCGCCTGTCCACCGAACGTTCGAGAATTCTTACCTGGGTAAAGGAAGGTGAAACGGTTGTGGACATGTTCACAGGCGTTGGCCCTTACAGTGTCCTTATTGCAAAGAAAGCCAGGCCCTCAAAAGTGGTCGCAATCGATAAAAACCCGGAAGCTGTCCGCTTACTGAGAGAAAACATTTCCCTTAATTCGGTTAAAAACATCGAAGCAATCGAAGGCGATGCCCGGGAAGAAGCCGAAAAGTTTGCAGGCACTGCCGACCACGTAATAATGAACCTCCCTCATAACGCCTACGAGTTTCTTGAATCTGCCGTCCTCCTCACAAAACCCGGGGGAATAATCCACTACTACGGAATGACGCCCGAGGACGACCTGTTTGAAGGTTCAATAAAAATGATCCGCGAAGCTGCAGAACGGGCAGGCAGGAATATAGAAGTGCTTGAAGAGAAGACTGTCCGCTCGTATGCTCCGCACCAGTATAATATATGTATCGAGGTCCGGATTCTCTGAAATATAGTCAAGGACCCAAATTCCTTCACTAATCTCAAGTGAAGGTTTAACCACAGAAAGCACGGAAAACACGGA
>DUKH01000161.1:10682-10902 GCA_013329415.1 Methanosarcinaceae archaeon
ATTTACGTCCGGGACTATAGTTGCCTACTTTCGGCACTAAAACACAATAAGGACATATTAATTCCCAACAATGTCAAAATAGATGGGTCATCCCCCTCTAAAATGACTCATATATACAAATAAATGTCTCATTTGTGTGTTTCTGCCGAATGTGGGTAGTTATCAAAATCGGATTGTATATATAAGATTGGAACAAAAACCAGATTGTATAGATAAGAAT
>DUKH01000161.1:11223-11367 GCA_013329415.1 Methanosarcinaceae archaeon
ATTCCGGAGTGCGATTTAGATGTCAACCTTTGCTTACGTGATACTGGGAATAGCTATCGTTTTAACTCTTATCTTCATCTGGTATTATCTCAAATATTTCAAAAAAATTTAACTGTCTCCCTTTTTTCTGAATCTTTTTCTGAA
>DUKH01000161.1:11697-11839 GCA_013329415.1 Methanosarcinaceae archaeon
TCTTTTTCTGAATCTTTTTCTGGAAAACCTTTTTTATAGTTTGAGATGCCCCTCACAAGCGAAATAGTTAAATCCTTGACCGCTATTTTAGATCTGCTTATCTCTTATCAATGTGCCGTCGTGGCTTAGCGGTATAGCGGCT
>DUKH01000075.1:0-1445 GCA_013329415.1 Methanosarcinaceae archaeon
GCCAGCCAGAGCAGGAACTGCCAGTAGACTGTAAAGTCCCTGGCTACTGTTACTTCTTCTCCTGCCCTGGATACTCCAAATTCATCACCAGGTGCTGGGCTTACAATATATTCCGTAGCCTCAGCTGTCAATATAAAAAATAAAGAGAGAAAGCAAAGGAGACAGAATCTCCTGTAATTAATGCAGTGCAACATTTTCATATTGTCCCCAATTAGGGGTTAGAATCCGGGCATATATAGTTTCTCTCCAAAGTATCAAACTGTCAACATTGAGGATTCTCTTTATGTGTTAACAGAAAGTATGCCGGATTATCTGAAAAAAGGCACAAGCTACTTTATCAAATAGATTTTTTCAAAAAAGTAGAGGTTGAAAGGACGTTTTTCCGTCCTCCCGGTCAGGATAATATCGTAAATTATAAATGTTTGTTTACCTCGGTTGAATTTTACGCTCCTTCAATAATTTTGAGGAACAGTTTTTGCAGATTCATTTCTTCTTCCTCAAACATGGATACCGTGCCGCCTGCTTTTTTAACGGCTTTTGCAATTTCTGTCCGGAGCTTCATCTTCGCACTTATATGCAGAGTCCTGTTCCGAATATCAAAAGCTGTTACACCCTCCACATTCTTTACGGCTTCTGCAGCTTCAGAGAGGGGAATATCCTGAACTTCAAGCAAATAATGCACGCCTTCCTTTTCCCTGATCATATCCCGAAGGTCTTCCACGGACCCAGCTGCCAGCAGTTTCCCTTTTGCAATTATCGCTATGCGGTCGCAGATTTCCTCAACTTCTTCCATGGAATGCGAGCTCAGAAAAACAGTCACTCCTTTGCTCCGGTTTAGCTCCTTTATAAGGTCCCGCATCATCTGGGCTCCAAGGGGATCGATGCCGCTTGTCGGCTCGTCAAGGAAAAGGACCGAAGGCTCGTTGACCAGAGCCTGGGCAAGCCCGAAACGTTTGCGCATGCCTGTGGAAAAACCGCCTGTTTTCTGATCGATGGCACGGGTAAGGCCCACGGTTTCAAGCAGGTTCACAATCCGTTTTTCCCGGACCTCGGGTTCGATATTATAGAGTTTTGCATAAAAACGCAGGTTCTGCCTTGCAGTGAGATTGTCATAAAAACCGGCAGGTTCGGGAAGAACTCCTGTCGTTTCCCTTATGTTTATTACCTCACGGACGATATCGAAACCCGCAACCCTCCCGCTTCCTTCGCTTGGTTCAAGCAAACCGATAAGCATTTTCATGGTTGTGGTCTTTCCGGCCCCGTTCGGGCCCACGAAGCCGAATACCTCTCCTTTTTTTACCTGCAGGTTGAGGTTGTCTACCGCGCGGATCTGTTTCTCCTTCCCGAAAAACTTACTCAAATGAATGGTTTCTATCGCAAATTCATCTGTTTCCTGTAAGATCCCACTTTGTTCCAATTCCATACTCATTGATTCCACACTCATT
>DUKH01000075.1:1779-8648 GCA_013329415.1 Methanosarcinaceae archaeon
ATTCCACACTCATTGATTCCACCTTTACCGCCTTCCGAATTTACGTACCACAAAAACAAGCACAAGGACCGCAAGGGCCAGCATCCCTATGCCGAGAAGTCCGCTGCTTGATGATTTTTCCACATTCACTTTGATACTTCTCTCAGAGCTCACAAGGTCGTCACTCTTTGCCCGTATGAAAATCTCCTTTATCCCGGAGCCGGCATTGGCATTTGCAGTGATCTTTACAGATATGCTCCTGGACTCGCCTGCTTCCAGTTCGTCTATCGTCCCGAAGCCCCGAATCTGCGTACTGAGGCCGCTTTCCCCGTTAATTTCGAGAGTGACATCTTCCAGGGCATCGTTTCCTCTATTTTCAATGCTGATCCGGACTTCGGAGGAGCTGCCGGGGTTCAGGGTCAATTCTTCAGGGTTTGGATCTACTTTGAGCAGTTCCTCGTTTTCGAGGTCGTTGTTGATACTCACCTCAAGCTGCCGGGAAACTATCTTATTTCCGCTTACTGCTGCCACTGTGACCGGATAAAGCCCGCTTGTGGCATTCTGGGACGGCTTGACCTTTACTGTAAAATCCAGTTCCTCGTCGGCAGAAAGCATAAGGGAAGAAAGCCTTTCCTCCTCATCGTCATCATTGACAAATTCCGCCCTCCAGCCTTCGGGAAGGCTGAGAACCTCAAGGTCCAGTTTAAGCGGCTGATCATACCGGTTTTTCAAAGAAACCTCAAATTCAGCAGTTGTTTCCGGCCGGATTTCAAACCCCACTATATTTGAATTCAGCTCCACGTATGCACTCAGATCCTCATCCCTGGAAAGTTCGGGGTTTATGCTTACGCTGATCGGTAAAAATACACTCCGGTTTCCTTTTTCCGGGCACGCTGCCACTAGAACTTCATAATCCCCTTCGGTTGCATTCAGAGGGGGATTTACGAGAATTTCAAACTCCTGACTCTCACCTGCAGGGATTCCCAGCTTTGTAATTCGAGCCCCGTCGGTAGAAAGCAGGTCAACTCCCCACTGATCGGGTTTCGAAACCAGAAAAATCCGAAAATTAGCTCTACTTTCATATTTATTTTCTACAAAAGCCTCGAAACTGACAGGAATCCCCGGATGGGTCTTTTTTCCCGGGATATCGGAATAGATTTCCAGGTTAGGCATTGCGTCCCTGTCAACGGTTACTGCAAACTCCCGATAGATCGTATCGGAATTTGAAATATATTCCCCATAGGGCTTCAGCCCTATGCTGATAGGATACTCCCCGTCCTTTGCGTTTTCAGGAACTCTTACTTTAAGGGTCAATTCCTTTTCACCAGCTTCTTCAGGCAGGGTTATGTGGCTGACCTGACCACCGTCGGCATAAATACCTGCAGTCCAGTCATCGGGTATTTCCTTCATGAAAAGCAGGACCGATATGCTCTTTGAGGTATTGTACCCCTTTTCCACGGTAAGGCTAAACTCCACAAGGTCCCCGGGCCTTGCAACCTTTCCGCTGATGTCGTTTCCGACCGTAACCTGAGCAAAGTCAGCTCCTGCAGGAAGAGGTATTAAAATAAACAGAATGAATAACATAAGGAAGAATTTCGCTTCAGCTTCAGGCACTTATATCCTCCCTCAAGAATTTCAGATATGCAGCTATCAGGAGGATTAGGGGAGAGATGGACAGGACTACAAGATTTGTCCAGAAATCTCTTAGCCATTGGGCCAGAGTGAAACGGATATCCAGAATCCCATCTATACTATCTCCGCCATATGAACCTCCTCCTGCTCCCCATCCAAGACCTGTCTTTCCAGTGCTCAGTTCTGCATAATGATGCATCGGGGACAAAGCTGAAAGACTGCCAGTTATATCCAGGCCTCCAGCACTTACTACAGGTTCAAGAGAATAACTTAAAAAAGTCAGTATCCAGGAAAACATAATGCTAAGAGTTAACCAGATAACAATATTATAGATTAGTGAATCCGTAACCTCTCGAACATAGATAGAGCAAACAAGTCCGATACCAAGAAATACCAGGGTATAAAGGAAAGTAAGGATGAACCAGACTGTAATTCGGCTTAACTCCATTGCACTTACTTTTGCTCCCAGAAGGAGAATGATTGTGCCCAGGGAAATCCCACTTGAGACCAGCATTACTACCAGAAGAAGAAGTACGGCTCCAAGCATTTTCCCAAGAATGATTGTGTCCCTGAATACTGGATGTGTTAACAAAACGTTCAAAGAGGCTGATTTTCTTTCCTTTATCACACTATCAAAACTTAAAGCGATACCTACAAGCGGGCCAAACCATGTCATCATCAATGAAGTGCTATAAAAACCTTCAAGGACTGCTGATAAAGGGGTTCTTCCTATTTGACTAAATTGTTCAATCAAAAGAATTTCTCTATAAGTGACTGCGAAAACTGCCAGTACAAAAGTCCCGAGCAAAGATAAAAAAATAGGGCTCCAAAGCTTGTCTGCAAATTCTTTTTTAGCAATTATCAGAGCTTTTTCAAAATCATAATTCCTCCTTTTTCCCCTCCTATATCCCTTCTGAGAAATACCAGATACGAAAATATGAACATCAGTACAGGTATGGCTGTCAGTATCACCATATTTGTCCAGTAATCCGCAAACCAGGTTCCAATCCCTACTCTGGTATCAAAAATTCCTCTTGTTTCTTTACCTGAAGAAATTCCAAAGCTTCCATAACTTACACGGACTCCGGTTACAGCTTCAGCATAATAACTCGCAGGAGAAAGCTTTTGTAAGTCTTCACTCATGCTCATAGCTTCTTCATTATGCCCAAGATTGACTATTGATTCTCCGGTTATGATAGACGAAGCAGCAGTAACTATAGCTCCGAAGATTAAAACAAGGTTTATCCAAACTACAAGTCCGGAAATAAAAGAGCTTTCCGAACTCTTTGAAACAATTGAAATTAACAGACTGAAGGCAAAAAAACCTGAAAGGTACAAAAAAGTAAGTAATGAAAAGACGATTATTCGGTTCAGTTCAGAAAGACCAACATCTATTCCTGTTATTAATAGGAGAGTACCTATTGAAGCGATAACCGAAATAAATACCACAAGAACAAGAGTTCCAATACCCCCTATGATTTTTCCACTTACAAGATTGTCCCTAAAAACGGGATGTGTCAACAATGTATTCAATGATTTCGAATTTTTTTCCCTGATAACCGAATCAAAACCAAGGGCTAGCCCGAGAACAGGAAGAAAAAGAGTTATTACTTGGGCAACATCAAGAAAGCCGAATTCAAAGATATTGTGCCCGTTTTTTCCCGATATAACACTCATTGAAACAATTACCAACGTGAAGATCCCTAGTAACATCCTGAAACCAGGGCTATACAGGTGATCTGCAAATCCCTTCTGAGCAATGACCCCGATATTTCGCATGTGTGCCTTCAAAGAGAATTCCTCCTGTGAATGAAAAAAAGAAGGAACATGACTACAGCAGTCCCTCTGAAGCCCGAAACCTGAAATTCAGATCCTGAAGTTCTCTCATTTTCGGAATAAGAAGACGGATCAGAGGATGTTCCTGTAACTACGGATGTTTCCGGAGATACAGAGGAATTTCCCTCTACGATAAGAACTTTACTTGCTGACCTGTATCCTTCTTTGCTAGCATTTATCACATATCTGCCTGCAACAGGACAGCTGTAGTTCAGAAAACCTGAGCTGCTGGTAAAACCAATTTCTTTTTCATCAAGGGTCAGCAGAACGTCTGCAACAGGTTCCGACATGCAACGAACTCTTAGCTTGCAGTTTTCTCCCTCTATGGGCGTCAAGAAATCAATGGAGAGAGGATCTTCATATCCTTCAAGTTCTATTACGGATAAATCTTCGAACCCGTTTCGAACGAGCAACCTGCTTCCATCAGGACTCCAGCTATTCCGATACCTATCTGCCAGAAACCTATAATCATCACCATCTTCAGTAAGCTGTATTTTTGTTGATCCGTCCGGGCTTGCAACAAAAACAGAATCCGACGTAATAAAACTGATAAAGTCTCCTGAAGGGTGCCATTCGTAGTCGGTTATTGCTGATGCGATAAGGTTTTTTCCACTTCCATTAGGGTTTATTGTATAAAGGTCCATACCCTGTTTAAAAGCTATTTTATCTCCTTTCGGGCTCCAGCTGGGTTTGAAGACAATATGGCCTGGAAACTCTTCAAGCACCTTTGCATTTTTTCCTGTTGAGTCTGCCAGAAATATAGTGACTCCGTCATCGTTTACGGTACTGAAAATCAGGCTTTTTCCATTAGGGCTGAAACTAAAAACATCTTCATTTCTGACAAAATCCGTTGAAAGTTGAATTTCATCGATTCCATCGGTCTTAATTGAATAGAGACCGAAATTTCCATCAACATAGAATACTCTGCTGTCATCAGGACTCCAGTCAATCACAATTCCGTTAACCAGTCTCTTATTCTCGGTTCCGTTTTCGTTTCTAATCCAGAGACCCGTTTCTTCGTCTTCGGTCTGGCCGGTACTATATGCTATTTTTTTGCCATCATTGCTCCAAAGTGCGGTCATTACATCAGATGCATCTGTAAGCTGCTGGAGCACGTGGCCATTCGGGTCAAGTAAGTATAATTGACTTAGGGAATTGTGTTTCATCAGTATGAGGGCTTCTATTCCTTGTGGATTCCACATAAAATTAGTTTGCCATTCAAGGTCCAGAATATTTTCCCTAATATTATCAACTGTTGTGTAATTACACTTACCTGCGGTCTTAATCAATGTGTTATCCGGATCAGCAATTACATAAAAGTCCCTTACCGTGAAAATATTAGCAAAAATTCCGATCCGACTCCCATCTGGACTCCATTGACTCCAAGAAAAGGGATAGTATACTCCTCTTATACTCAGGCTTCTTTCTTTCGTATTATTTGGGGTTGATGCCAATTCCCGGATTCCGCTTCCATCTGCATTCAGTACATACACTGCATAAAGCCCGGTTCCTGTCATGGGGTTGACAAATGTATCTATCACCAATCTGCTGCCGTCTGGACTCCATGAACCATGAAACAATGGTTCTTCGTTGATGTTGATTTTGGAAGATTCTACAAGGCTATCAAAATAAGGAGTCACTATTTGTGATACAGGTATAATTTCTTCAACACTTACATTGATATTTTCGGATGAAGCTGCAAAACTTGTAGGTATACTTGAAATCAGAAAGATTAAGAATAAACTTATTTTCAGTATTTCTGGCATATAATCCCTTACAAATGTAAATTTTGTTTATTTTTTCGGCTACTATTGCCAAATTTCTGCTAATAACTTTCATAATTATTATAAATATTAAAAAAATAAAAGAGGAAATATTAATTTTGGTTACTACCAATTAATTTTATGTACTACTTCTAATTGCAAAAAACTGGTAGTCTGTGTACGGCAATGAGTCAGTGTTAGTAAACTTAACATAAAGGGGTGGATTAGCAATATCACCATCTCCACCTTGGAAGTCCTTGCCGTAATATAATACATCATTATTAATTTTGGTCTTCTGCAAAATAACCGACATAACCGTTATATGCACCTGAATCTATAAGTATATCAAAGTGATCTCCAGAAATGCAGGCAGCTTTAAACCAATCATCGTCTTCATCATCGTCGATGTTTGCATGGTAAATGTCAGATGCTCCATAAGGAAAATCTACAAATGCTTGAGATGGAATCTGAGCCCTTGTGTCCGGTAAATCATCTTCCTCTTCTAAATATATGTCATCTACTGCTGCAGCCAGACCTGTAAAGGTTCCCAGGAGCAACAGCACAACAACCGTCGATTTTATGCTTTTCTTTATCATTTCTTTTCACCTCGACATTTTGCTCCCGAGGCAAGATTAAGCAAACCTTAAATACTCTTAAGGCTAACATAATCAAGCCTCAGGGCGTATGGAGTTCAAATGGATCCTTCTGAGAAAGTTTGAACTCCATAAACTACTATGAACATTTTCTATATAAACCATAAAGTTTTTAGCCAGATCATTAAACAATCAAATCAGATGCATAATTTATGACAATATTTTTTATCAGTAATACTTAATATGAAAAGTCATTTGATTTTATGGTACTAATTCATATGGGTGTGAAAAAACCATGCCATTCGAAGGCGTTTTGTTTTTTCGTCTGAGGTATAATTATTTGGAAAAATGAGGCAAATGAGCACAAAATGATATGAATAGAATTATATCCTGTTTGTGAAAAGGCTCAGGATATAAAGCCAAAGAATGAAGAAGTTTTAGTAAAAAACTATTCTTTTAAGGTGCTTTCCTTTAGTTTGACCCGTATTCAAGGAATTTCACGTACTTTTTTTGATTGAATCCAGATAAACAGGATTTATGCGGTATGTCGTACTCCTGCCAACCTTATTTTCTTCAATAAGACCCGACTCCTTTAATTGATTTGTATACCAGCTAATTGTACCTTTTGAAACTCCTATTTTTAGGGCAAGATCTCCGTTGGTGTTGCATTTTTTGTACAAAATATTAGAAATTATAATTCGGGTCATCTCATTTTGCAGGACTGAGATAACCAATTTTTCATTTTCACCGTATGTGGAATTATTCTGGAAATATCGGACTTTCCCGTGATCACTGTAAGCTTCAATCAGTTTTTCCGTTTCGAGAGCCTTGAGATGATAGCGCAGGGCTCCCCTGCTCATGCCCAAATAATTTGCAATCTCACTGACACAGGTCCCGGGATTGGCTTTGATAAAGGAAAACATATGTCTTCTCTTCATAACCCCTGCTGCATTTGAATGGTCCTTCACTCGAAATCCGAGTATTACTAAAAGAAACTTTACAGGGAATAGCAGTATATCTATTACCGACAGGACATTCATTAAAGCCAGCCAGAGCAGGAACTGCC
>DUKH01000100.1:0-6803 GCA_013329415.1 Methanosarcinaceae archaeon
TTCAGCTTATTTTTTCAGCTTATTTTTTCAGCTTATTTTTTCAGCTCATTTTTTCAGCTTATTTTTTCAAAAGGCAACGAAGCCCTTTTTTGATGACGTCAAACTCTTCCGGACGGTACATTTCCCTCATTCCCGAGTAGTCCTCACAATAATAATCAAGGCCTCTGATAACGATCACAGGAACGCCGCCGTTGCCTTCTCCCATCAAGAGGTTTGCAGCCCCTGCAAGTTCATCGGAAACAGCTTCCTCGGTGATCTCCAGGGTTTTTCCGAAAAGGTCTTTTTCCCCGATCCAGCGCCTGACGGGTTTTATTTTGTAGAGCCCGATGGCAACCCCTGTCTGCCCGACCTTGAACGCCCGGCCGTTAGTATCCGTGACGATCACGCTGAGCTTTTTCCCGCTAAGGGTTTCAAGCATCTCTCCGATTTTTGCAGCACTGGTGTCCGGATTTTCCGGGGTGTTCAGCAGCAGCTCACCCTCGACGTTTGAGTCATCAATCCCCGCATTTACGCAGGTGTGTCCTGCAAGGGTCGTTGCGAGAATGAAAGGGGCTTCTACCAGGACTTCCTTGCTCCGGAAAAGGACCGCCTGGACAAAACGGGGGTCCTGCCCGTTCCTGGATGCAAGCTCAAGCGCCCGTTCTCCGGGGGTGATATCCTCAAGCCTGAAAGTCAGCCCTTCGGCTTTTCCGACTATTGTGGAGGCGATGATAACTATATCCCGGTCTTCAAGAACGATATTTTCACAGATAATGGAGGGAAGGTCATCCCCCTTCCGAATCAGGGGGATATTTTCTACGGCTATGGCTTCGAATTTCAAGCGGGTTCCTCAAAGTTTTCTTAGGATTGTAAGAGTATTAATATTAGGCATGGGAAATAATATGTGAAAGGTATTCAATGGATTATGAAAATCATATGAAAATCATGAAAATCATATGAAAATCATATGAAAAACATATGATGAGATATTTAAAGCGGATTAAAGCGCCCTTACAGTTGAGAATAATTTTGATCAGTAAAGGCACTAAACATAAATAAGACCATCTATATACTACTTTTTGCGGCGATGATGAGAGTTACCCCGACCGAGCAAAGTATGACGAGAACTATTTCCTGATGCCGCACTTTTCTTCAACTTCACAGACCTGTGCCTCAGCCCGGGGCTTCAGGGCCATACCTGCATCTAAGGTTAACTGCCACCTTGTTTACCCTCAGATTTACATTACAAATTCTAGCTAATGCCAGCTAATGCCAGCTAATGCCAGCTAATACCAGCTAATACCAGCTAATACCAGCTGAAAATCCGATACATTTGAGCATTCTTATTTAGTTTGCCGTCCAAAACTTTCAGGGTGAAAAAATGAGTCAGTATGACCTTGACGTAATAATACAGAAAATTCAGGACAAGCGCCCCTTCGAGCACAAAGACAATACAAAGAGCAGAGAAAGGACCCTGAAAATCATAATGTCCAGGCTTTATTACTCCCTGAAATATACAAAAGAGCCCCAGGCAACCCGGGAAAAGGTTACGCAACTCTTGCTCCACCACGGGCAGTTCAGTGAAGAAGAAATAGATAAACTCTTCGAGCATGTATCCAGGCGGAAGACCACCGATTATTCAGAAGAATTCCTGAAACAGCACCCTGAACTCACAAAAGCCGAAGGTTCGGAAGGCAAGAGAGCACCTGATAACAAGGGAATAGAAGAAGAAAAACCCGAAGAAATAAAATACATTTTTCCTCATTATACATGAATATATTAATGAAAACAAAAAAAATGAAGAAAAATGAAAAGTAAGGACTTGATGAAAAGGTAGGGGCTAAAAAGAAGTTCCCCTAAGTCACCAGTTCTTTTTGAAAATTACTCGATATCTATCTTTTTCTTGGGCTCTTCGAGCTGGAGTTTCGGAATCGTTATTGTCAGGACCCCGTTTTCCATTTTTGCAGTTGCGTTTTCGTCCGTGACGTTGGTTGGCAGGCGGACCGCCCGGTAAAAGCGCGTGTAAGCCCGCTCCCGGCGCAGGTAGCCTTCTTCTTCGGTTTCCTTTTCCCGGCCGCATTTTGCGCTGATCTCAAGCATGTCTTCTTTTACGTTTATTTCAATATCTTTCTTATCGACTCCCGGAAGGTCGGTGGTAACTACGAGTTTGTTGTCTTCTTCCATGATGTCAATGGCAGGAGCGTATACTTTACCCCCGGTCCACTCTTCAACTGGCATGAACTCTTCAAACAGCTGGTTCAGGCGATCCTGCGTCCTCTTGATCTCATCAAACGGATCCCAGCGTACAGGACCTCCGGAAGGTCTTCTGACAGGCCATCTAACCATAAAAATACCCCCTTAAATGAAGTGATAACGTTCAATATTTGAATACATTGAGAGCAAATATATAGGTTTTCTGAGAAAATATAATTATGACGTCAAATTAAAAATAAAAAAATAAGAAAATTTGTGGAAAGGAAAAGTTACAGAAAGGAAAAGTTACAGAAAGGAAAAGTTACAGAAAGGAAAAGTTACAGAAAGGAAAAAATTCCCGAAATTCGAAAATCCGGGAATAACAACAGGATGTAAGGTAATTATTCAGCCCTTATAAGCATCCCGACAAGGTCCGAAGCTTTCACAATGCCCATGGAACCATTTTTAACAGACTCCTCATCAAAAGCCCCTGCTCCGTCCGGATCTTCCTTATCGGTCCTGTAAACAGCGAAAGGCACAGGATCCGGAGTATGGGTCTTTAAGGAGATGGGAGTTGGGTGGTCGGGCATTACAAGGATGGTAAAAGGCTCATCAGAGGCCTGGGCATGCTCAAGGATGGGAGCGACGATCCTGCGGTCAAAATCCTCAACAGCTTTTAGCTTCTTCTCAAGGCTTCCTTCGTGCCCTGCCTCGTCCGGGGCTTCTACATGGACAAAAACGAGATCCCGGGTCTCGAAAGCTTCAATTGCGGCGCGGGCTTTTCCCTCATAGTTTGTGTCCAGGTAACCGGTGGCTCCCGGGACTTCTATCACGTCCAGCCCTGCATAGACCCCTATTCCTTTCAGGAGGTCCACCGCCGAGATCACGGCTCCGGTCTTCCCGTAAAGCTCCTTGAAGGAGGTGAACTGCGGAGCATGTCCCTGGCCCCAGACCCAGATGGAATTGGCCGGATTTTTGCCTTCCTCGGCCCTCTTCAGGTTCACCGGGTGCAATTCCAGAATCTCCATGGAAGCCTCCATAAGGTCCCTGAAGAAATCCTCCTCCTCTCCTTTCGGGAGATGTTCCGCCGCCCTTTCCCCGGTCACATCATGGGGAGGAGTGCATTCCATTTCGATACCCCGGTTCCCTCTGGCGATCAGGAGGTGCCTGTAGCTGATTCCGGGGTAGAACTTAAGCTCCTCGGTCCTTAATTCAGAATCGAGGGTCTCGATAAGGGTTTTAGCTTCATCACTGCTTATGTGTCCTGCACTGTAATCCTTTACCAGTCCGTTTTCGATTGTCACGAGGTTGCATCTGAAAGCCACATCGTCCGCGGCAAGAGCCACTCCCATGCTCGCAGCTTCCAGGGGAGCACGACCGGAATAGTAGACTGCGGGGTCATAACCGATAATGGACATGTTTGCCACATCACTGCCGGGGGGGAAGCCTTCCGGTACGGTTCTTGCGAGCCCTGCTTTTCCGCGGGCTGCGATGGAATCCATAGCTGGAGTACTGGCTGCCTGGAGGATTGTCTTTCCACCCAGATCCTCAATAGGATAATCCGCCATTCCGTCTCCTATAAGTACGGCGTATTTCATTGCTTCACCTGTGTTTAACTGTTTTACTCTCTTTCACTTGGGGATAAGATATATCCCTTTCTACCGTTCCCTTCTACGAGGCACTGCAAAGCCTGCCTGCAGGAGATTTTCCGAGATTTCAATCCTGCACTTTGCTACACTTTGTTTTACACAAATGTTATAATATAGTACCTATATCCTATACAGGAAATGCTTGCAGCGTAAATTATATTAATCTGCAAAAAGAGCCGGCGTGTAAATGCCCGTTCAAAAAAAAACCGCATCAGAGAAAGGGAAACTGCAAACAGGACAGATAAGTATTAAATAAATTCCAGCATTGAATAAATTTCAGAGAATAATGCCAATTAGAATAAACCTGCTGAAAATAAATCATTAAATGAGTAAGATTAAAAATATTTTTATTTAAATTCTGAAATGTGATTCGATCATGAGACTTGTGATGAAATTTGGAGGAAGTTCCGTAGGCGACGGAAAGAAGATCCGTCATGTTGCCCAGCTCCTCATGAAGTACTATGAGGAAGGCAACCAGATCGTGGTGGTAACTTCGGCACTCGGCGGAGTGACCGATATGCTCATGGAAAATGCAAACTTTGCTTCCACAAAGGGCAAAGTAACTCTTGTGAAGGAGTTTAAGACAGAGCTGACAAACAAACACCACGAAGCCGTTAAGGAAGCTATTGACAACCCCAAAATCGCAGAAGAAGTCCTCCAGATCCTTGACATCCGCATTGACGAACTTGAAAAAGCTCTGATCGGGATCTGCTACCTGGGAGAACTTACCCCAAGGTCCATTGACTACATCTCATCCTACGGGGAACGCCTGGCAGCCCCTATCATATCCGGAGCAATCCGCTCTCTCGGAGTCTCCTCCACGGAATACACGGGAGGCGAAGCCGGGATCATAACCACCGGAGATTACGGAAACGCCCGGCCCCTTGAAAAGACCTACGAATTGGTGGAAAAGCGGCTGGGCTGCCGGCTTGAGTCCCAGATCCAGGTGGTCACAGGCTTTATCGGGGAAAACGAAGACGGGATCATTACGACCCTTGGCCGGAGCGGCTCGGACTTCTCGGCATCCATTCTTGGCGCTTCCCTGAAAGCTGATGAAATTTGGCTCTGGAAAGAAGTAAACGGAATCATGACCACCGACCCCAGGATCGTGCCCGAAGCCAAGACCATCCCCCGGATTTCCTACTCCGAAGCCATGGAACTTTCCTACTTCGGGGCAAACGTGCTCCACCCGCGGTCAATAGAACCTGCAATGCGCGAGCACATCCCTGTCCGGGTCAAAAACACTTTCGATCCCCTGTTCGAAGGCACCCTTGTGGTCGCGGACAAGTTCCAGTGCAGGCACGTGGTAAAGGCGGTAAGCCTGATCAAGAACGTAGCTCTTATCAACATCTCAGGGGCCGAAATGGCAGGCACCATAGGCACTGTTGCAAGGCTCTTTACTACCCTTGCAAACGCAGGCGTGAACATCGTCATGATCAGCCAGGGCTCTTCCGAGTCCAACCTCTCCTTCGTGGTCAGCGAAGCCCATGTGGAAAAAGCCGTAAAAGCTCTCCACGGGGAGTTTAACCGAAAAATCATCCGGGAAATCATTTCGGACAAAGAAGTCTGTGTGGTTGCCGTGGTCGGCGCGGGCATGGCCGGGACCCCGGGAGTGGCAAAGCGAGTCTTTGGGGCTCTGGGGAATTCCATGATCAACATCATCATGATCAGCCAGGGCTCTTCCCAGTACAACATCTCCTTCGTGGTCCGGGAAAAAGACGCAATCCCCGCAGTCAGGACCCTGCATCAGGAATTCGAACTTTACAACGGAAACGGGATCTAATATCAAATTAGAACGGCACGGCAAGAGGTCAAAGAGTGAGCGAAAAACACCTTACATACGCAGAATCAGGCGTTGACATCAGGAAAGAAGAAGAGACCATTAAAGCCCTGACAGGCAAACTCAGCTATGTACGGGAAGGCCTCGGTGCCCCCCTGACAGGAATCGGGCACTATGCAGGCCTTCTGGACTTCGGGGAATATGCCCTTGCCCTGGCAACGGACGGGGTAGGCTCGAAAGTCCTCATCGCAAACGAGATGCGGCGCTGGAACACCGTGGGAATCGACTGCATCGCCATGAACGTAAACGACCTCCTTGCCATAGGGGCCGAACCCATGGCTTTTGTGGACTATCTGGCTCTCGAAAAGCACGATGAGGCCTTCGCCGAGCAGATAGGAGAAGGGCTTTTGAAAGGAGCCGAAATCTCCAGGATGTCCATCGTGGGAGGGGAGACCGCAACCCTGCCCGATATCATCAAAGGTTTCGACCTTGCAGGCACCTGTCTTGGAATGGTTAAGAAAGGTGAGATAATAACCGGGGAAAAAGTGCAGGTCGGAGACGTTATTGTGGGAGTCCCGAGCAACGGGATACACAGTAACGGTTACACACTTGTCAGGAAGATCATTGAAGAGTCGGAATACTCCTACCAGGACCCCTGCCCTTACGATGCTTCAAAGACCATAGGAGAAGACCTCCTGATCCCGACCAGGATCTATATCGAAGTCCTGGACGCCCTCAAAGAATGTGAAGTCCACGGGCTTGCCCACATCACAGGCAGCGGGCTTTTGAAGCTGAGAAGGGTGACAAAACTCGGTTTTGACTTTTACGACCCCCTGGAACCCCAGGAAGTCTTCAAGTTCCTCCAGAAAGAAGGCGGAGTCGAGGACCTGGAGATGTATAAGACCTTCAACATGGGCATGGGCTTCCTGCTCATCCTCCCGGAAAAAGACGCAGCAAGAGCCGCAGAAATCACCGGCGGGAAAATAGTCGGGAAAATCGTGGAAAGCGGGATCAGGGTCAGAGACCTGGTAATAGAGTAAATACCCGGCAATAGAATAATTAAATGTAAAATAATTGAGTACAAAATAGTTAGTGCAAAACTATTAGCGCAAAACTCGGTTTTGAAAGTCAACTTAGAGGAAAGTGAGGGTAAAACTCTTTTCCCCTATGTTGAAATCTATTTAGAATTCACCTGCTTTTAG
>DUKH01000100.1:7198-8103 GCA_013329415.1 Methanosarcinaceae archaeon
TTCACCTGCTTTTAGAATTCACTTTTTCCACATATCCAGGAAACTGCCCGGTGGTTTTTTGGAGCTTTCAGGAGGCTTGCTTTTCTTCAATGAGGAAGTCACCTTTTCCTTCTCCGTCTCCCTGAGTCGATTGATCTCCTTTATGCTATCCTCGTTGTCTACGGTCAGGACAAAAGTCCCATAGCAGGGCTTTGTATAGGTGAAGATCAGAGCACTGCCTTTAGCCCCCAGAGCAATGGGCGGAACTCCTATTATGTGGTAGTCCCTGAAGATCTTGTAGCCGGGAGAAACATAGTAAACCTCGTCCGAGTTTTCCTTAATGTACTCCCTGGCATCCTTATAGGTCGTCCTATCCAGAAGTATCTCGTACTTCATCTGCTCAATACAGCTCATTTGGATATCTCCTCCAGCACCTTATCCAGCTTTTTCTTGAGCTGAACGGGGTTGTGAGCGGCCTTTTCGATAATCTTATCACAATCGAACTCGATGGTTTCCGCCAGAGCTTCAGCGTTCCTTCCAAAGACTATGGAGTACAGTTTAGCCTCGGAAAGGGCGCTCATTGTAGCGGCATAGGTCATTCCGGCATCGTTATGCATAAAAGCAAAGCAGATGTCGAAATCCGCTCTTTTCTCAATAACGTCCTCCAGGGTTTTATCGAGATTCACCAGCTTTTTTACATAATAGCTGTCGGAATCAGAGACCCTCAAAAGCTTGGTTGCTGCACCTGTCCCGGCAACGGTTACATCGAATCCTGAGTTAGCCAGCTTATGGGAAAGGTACAGAGCAATGCTGGTTTGAATTGGGACCTCAGGGCATCCCATCATGAGGAGCACTTTTACGCCGGTCATAACATTTCATCTCTGATGTATTTTTATCTGTAAGAATGGTATCTGTAAGGATGGTAT
>DUKH01000100.1:8494-12676 GCA_013329415.1 Methanosarcinaceae archaeon
TCTGTAAGGTGGTATCTGTAAGAATGGAATATGGATAAGCCTGAATTTCAACCTTTGCAATTGAGATTTAGGCGAATAATTCTTGAAACGAGACAACGTTTTAATTCGACCATGTTCCTGTAGATTCGCGTTTCGATCCTTCTAAGGTCTGATTATAACAAATCTCATGTGTTAACAATTTATATGTTTGTTTATATCAGTCCAAAAACGGTTCAATATTCCTGGCTGAACTATCATGAAAAGGAAGTGCAGAGAAGTACTCAAGGCACGAAAGTTCCGTAATCAAGTCAAAGAAGCAGAACTTAGAACCATCTTTTCACTCTTTTTATAATGAGCTATCTCTATATATCATCCCCCCTTAACTTAAATTTGTAGATTTAATTAAGGTCATTTGAGGCAGTGGCAGCCATCAAAATCTTTCTGGCTGATCTAAAAGAAAAAAAATCATAAAAGGTACAAAAATGGTATGTTTAAGCGATCTGGACTTTGAGCTCCTCCTGAAGAATGCCACACTCAAGGAGTGTGAAAAAACTGTGAAGGGTAATTCCGAAGAAGTTTACCTTGTCCCCGGCGGATACAAGGTAAAAGACCTCCCCCTCATGGGAGAGGTAGCCCCTGTGGGTTTTTCAGGAGACGACATAATATTTCAGTATATAAAGCCCTGCTTCGGCTTGTTTGTCCTGAGGCTTAGAAACGAAGCAAAAGAGATCAAAAAACTGAAAGCCCAGTACAGCAAAGACAAAGACGTCAAAAAAATTAAATGAGGAAGAGGAAGGCCGATAAAAAAGAATTAAGACTTTAACTTTTCTTCATAATCTGGCTTTTCCTTCAAATCTTAATTTTCCGAACCTGACTTTTCCTTCAAATCTTAATTTTCCGAACCTGACTTTTCCTGACCTTAACTTGTTCAGACCTTAACTTTGCAGGCGCCGCATACCCTGCATTTGAAGAACTCTTCGGCAGGCAGTTCATGCACCGTGGTTGCCACTATCAGTCCGTTTCCGAGTTCCTTTGCAACCATAACAGGCCTTCCCTTATCATCATCCAGCACCACTTCTGCATCGGTTTCTGCGAAATAACCGTCGCATCCGACGGGAGGGTGGACGCCTTCCACAAGCTTCTGGGCATCGTGCTCGCCTACTGGCCGGGGAGTACAGGGGTTTTCCTCCATTACGTACTTCAGGGTGAAGGGAAGCCATTCATATTCATATTCCGGAACAAGAGGGCTGAAGATCAGGAGGGTCCCACCCTTTTCCACAAACCTTTCAAGGCGAGTTCCACTGCTTTCGATCCCGGACCCTATTTTGGTATACTGCCGGTTTGCAAAACCTGTGGGCACAACCAGGATTTTACAGGCGGGAAGATAGGGGGTGCCCAGAGAGCCGGAATGCGTCCGGGTGCATTCAAGGCCGTATTCAAGAAACAGTTTTTCAAAAAGCAAAGGGGTGTCCCAGAGCAGAATCACGTCACTCATAAAAAAGGGATATGAAACTCTGCAATATCAATGTATCTGTAGGTCAACGTATCTGTAAGTCAAAGTATCGGAAATCAACGTATCAGTAAGTCAACGTATCGGAAGTCAACGTATCAGTAAGTCAACGTATCGGAAGTCAATAGTGGACTTTTTTGAAACAACCTGAAACAAAAACCTGAAACAAAAACCTGAAAGCAAAGTTTCAGGGAATCAGAGAACCGGGATCGACAAAATCAGGTTTTGTGTCGGCACAGGAATCGGGGCCTTTCCCGAAATCAAAAAGGATCAGGTTGGGACCGGAAGTGACTGTGAAGGGATAGAAAAGAGCCCTTAACATGTTTGAGTAATACTGAGTGACGTATTCACGGACCTTTTCATCGGAATACTCGTGAATGAGTTTTATGTATTCATGTCCTTTTTCCGTGGAGACCTCAATATCGCTCCCTATGTTGTCTGTCAGGTAGAGTTCCTTGAAAATCATAATGTGTTCGGAGAGAGTGAGAGCGTCAGGAGGTTTTCCCGCAAGGAATTCGAAGTCCCTTACCATATCCGCAACATCGGGCACTCTTCCGGAGACAAGGCCCTCAAAAATTGTTTTCTGTATGCTGATGCGCTGGTAGTTGTGCTGCCTGTAAAGCTGGATGAGATTTTTCCAGAAATCGGGCTTTTTCCGGATTTCCCGAAAGGTACCGTCCATGGAACCGAAATGCCCTTCAAAGCCTTCCGGAACCTTTTCATAATCAAGATACTTAAAACGTTTCAGGTAAAGTTTGGTCACGTTTGACCTGCTGTACATCCCCTGAACATCCAGTTTCATCTGTTTAACCAGGTAAAGAGCAACCCCGTGAGCCAGATGTTCCCGGAAAGAAGGATTGCCGTTTGAGAAAGTAAGAGTAACCAATTCCGGTTCCGGGGCTCCCTGGCATTCTGCAGAAACCTTAATCTTCCAGCCAAGTTTCTCGTAAAGTGTGTTCAGGTAGTTGATAATTTCAGGGATCTTTCTGAACTTATAAGGATTTATAAGCTCATATATGGTAGATTCATCTATAAGCAGCCCCGAAGTTTTTTTAGAGAACCATTCAAACATGGTACGGTGTACAAGTATGAATTCGTCCGTATCAATAAGCTTATTACGAATTTCCGTATTTTGAGGAACATTATTTACGTACTTTTCAGCATCCAGAGCCATTTTTCCATCCATTACCCGGGAGGAAATTTCAATGGCTTCCCTTATAGCTGCACTCAGGTTGCCGTTATTTTTTTCCAGAAAAGGCTGGAGCTTATCGACATAGCACTGGTCAATCGAGATATTCTTCCGGACTATCACTTAGATTGCCTTCTTCAAACTATTGGGACCAGGCAGGCATTTAAGCATTAATTGTTCACTCGCCTTGACCACATAATTGAGTAACACCCACTACCAGATAATTGTAGATCCTCGCTTTTAATTTTTTTGGTACTTGCATCTAAAAAATCAGACAGTTGGCGGAAGAGAAAAAACGTAGAACGCAGAACTTTGGAGAGAAGAGAGAAGGCAGGGGAAGAAAATCTGCTACAATTTAAGGAAAACCGAAGACCTCTTCCAGGCTGGAGAAAAATTCCCGAAAAAGGAAAACATCCTGAAAGGAGATAATCGGGAAAAAGCCGGAAGGCTTTTTAACACTTATCCCTGAATTCAAAAATCAGAAGGTTCGAAACGGCTCTTACCTCAAACTCGTATCCGGCAGCCCGGAACAGATTGGAAAAAAGTTCAACCAATTTAAAGGAAGCTTTTTCACTGGAAAACTGATGCCGGATTTTTACCTGCATCTTTCCTTCCTCAAAAACCCTTTCGACATCACTTACAAGCTGGGTGACCGAGGACAGTTTTTTCGTGGCAACAATTATTTCACAAAGTGGAATTTCTCGGATAGGTTTGCCTGTAAATTCTTCGAAAAAGCTTGTTATGTCCGGGATTTCTCCAACGAGAAAAGCTTCAAAAACGTCCTTGTTCAGGTTCACCCTCTGGTACCTTTGCTGCCTGTACCTGCCTATGAGGGAAATCCAGAAATCAGGCCTGCTCTTAATCTCCTTGAAAACGGTATCAAAAGCTCCGAAGTTTTTTAAAATCCCGGGAGGAAGTTCCAGGCCAACTGACCTGTATTCCTTGAGGTATATACGGACAGAGTTTGATTTCCGGTGGACAAAAGAGACGTCCAGATCCATATAAAAGCCAAGGAAAATAGAGATTTTCTCGGAAATGAAAGCCCTGAAACTCGGGTCCCCGCCTTCGAGTATTATTACTTCGGTTTTATCGTCATCCAGGTGATAGGTCGAAGCTACAAGTTCCCACCCCATGTTCCGGCTTCGGGTGTTCAGGTACTCCACCTGGTCGGGAAGAGACTTTATGTGGTAAGGATTGAAAAGTTCACTTACAATCCCTTCTTCCACGAGAATCCCGTCGGTTTTCTCGACCAGCCACCTAACGGCAAGCTGACTCATTAATATGCATTCGCCACTTTCAATCAGGCTGTTGCGAAGCGCAGGGTACCCGGACTCTTCCCTGAGGTGCTTAATTGCCTCCTCGATTGTGTCATATTCCTGTAGTGCAGCTTCGGCAAGTTCGATGGCATCCCGTATTGCCGCACTCAGATTACCAGAGTTATTATCCAGAAAAGGGCGCAATTTTTGCAGGTACTCATCTTCCATTGAGATATTCTTTCGGATCA
>DUKH01000022.1:0-7193 GCA_013329415.1 Methanosarcinaceae archaeon
TTCAACTGTCAAAGTTAGGTTTCAATTAGTTTTTGACCGCTCAAAACCCGTACTCTTTCCCCGTCATCTTCTCAATCTCGATCTTAATGACACACACCTTCTTCACTTTCGCTTCCTCAAGCTCAAGAGGCCTCTTCTTCCCGTAATGTTCCGAAAGCACTGTAAGCCCCTCAATTTTCTCCTCGAAATCTTCCACAATCCGCGCTTTTCCCTGCCCGATTACGCTTTTGTAGCGGACATTGTAATTGCAGGGTTCGTCGGAAGGCATTACTTCGGTTTCGATGTCGGCTTCGAAACATACTTTGTTGTTCTTCCTGATGATGTCGATTTTCTTGCCGGTGGACGAGCCGTGGAGGTAGATTGCGTTGTCCTTATAGCCAAAGGACAGGGGGACGAGGTAAGGGCTACTGGTTTCAGGGTCTGAAAGGGCGAGGCGAATGAACTTTGCTTTTGCGAGGATGGCTTCGATTTGCTGCCGGTCCTGGATTAGTTTCTGGCTTCCCATGCTTTTCACCTGATAGAGATAGTTTGCTGAAAAATTCCTATAAATCGGTACTAAACTGATAACTCTTTATTTTTATTTAAAATATTACATGTAAAAGAAGCTCAGGAAAAATGAAATGTTTTTTATAGGTGATCATGCTTAAAATAACAATGGAGCGATAAAATGGACGCAAAGAAATTGATCAGTGCGGTTCTGGCTATTGTTCTTGTTTTGCTTGCTATTATCGCTATTTTTGTGTACCTGCCAAATCCTTTCAGGTGAGTGACTGCAGGTCCTTGAGGAAATGGCTGTTTTGGAGAGCCAGCTATGACACATTCAGTTTTATATTGGCATGTTTATAATTAGTTTTTTTGCAAGCGGTTTTCAATGAATGACCTTCACTCGATACTGAAGATTCAGAAAACCTCATAGCAACCCTTAAATATAACAATCTCCCTCCACTATTCTAATGTTAAATTCTACCACAAACTACACGGAATCCAATTTACCCGTATCTGTAGTAGTTGTATTAGTGGTAGTACTATTCGCTTGAGCAAGAAAAAGAAACTATTCTGGCTCAAGTGTGCTGTTTTTGGTTAATATACTGAATAGTGCGTCCTGTGCCAGTTTGTTTCTTTCCGGGAGTTTTAAGATGAAAGAAATGAGTGGAGCAGAAGTCCTTATTAAGAGTCTGGAGGACCTGGGTGTCAAACACATTTTTGGCTATACGGGAGCGGCAATACTTCCGGTATTCCATGCCCTCAGGCACAGTGATATTGAGATTATAGTTAATTCCAACGAGCAATCGGCAGCATTCAGCGCAGCAGGTTATTCACGGTCAAGCAACCGGGTAGGTGTAGCCATAGTCACATCCGGACCTGCCATAACTAACACGCTCACCAGCGTTGCCGATGCCTATGGGGACAGTATTCCCCTGCTTGTATTTGCGGGGCAGGTCCCTGAGCATAAGATAGGCACCGATTCCTTCCAGCATATTAACGTCAAAGGTATCTTCAGGGATGCAGCCAAAAAGGTCATACAGCTCTCCAATGATGATGACATAGAAGCCATAGTCAAGGATGCCTACTACTTTGCAAAGTCCGGAAAACCCGGGCCCGTAGTCATAGATTTCCCTCTTGACAAACAGATGAAAAACCATGAGTATCATGGTATGGACGTCACAAGGTTTGAGGGCAGTTACCACGATGACAGGCACCTGTCTGACGAACAATGCAAAGCCTTTTTTCAGCTGTTGCTCAACTCCAGAAGACCCCTGCTCTATCTTGGAGGCGGCCTGAACTCGGAACCCGGAAGCCAGGCTATCAGGGAATTCAATGAGCTTTTCGGAATCCCTTCTGTCAATACACTCATGGCAAAGGGTGTCGTTGACGAAAGGGATGACCTGAACCTGGGAATGCTGGGAATGTTCGGGACCCCATATGCGAACATGCTCATACAGGAGAACGACTTCTTCTTCGCGATCGGGGTAAGATGGGATGACAGGGTTGCGGAAAAGGTCGGGTTTGCAATAGGTACTGACATAGCTTACATTGATATCAATCCCAGGAAAATGCATCAGATAAAAATCGAGCGCATCCCGAAATTCACGTTCATAGGGGATGCTGCCACAGCGCTTCGCGACCTGCTGGACTATGCCAGGAAGTATAACATCCGTCTGGATATTCGGGAGTGGCAGATGCGGGCAAGAGACCTGAAAAGAACATGGCCCCTGGATTACAACAGGACATCCGAATACATACAGGCTGCCGAGGTCATTTCAATACTTTCAGAATACGTTGACGGAAACACAAAGATCACCACGGGTGTAGGCAACCACCAGATGCTCTCAGCACAATACCTGCCAATGCAGTGCCCAAAATCTTTCATGACTTCCGGTTCCTTCGGCACGATGGGCTTTTCCATGCCCACAGCAATCGGTGTCCATTATGCAAACCCGCGTTCAGGAGTCATAGCAATCGATGGCGACGGCAGCCTGAGGATGAATCTGGGGGAACTGCATACCATCGCCTCGCTGGACCTTCCGATCAAGATACTCATGCTGAACAACAGAAGTGATGGCATGGTCCAGAACCTGCAGGATACGGCTTATGAAGGAATGCGTACAGGAACACAAAGGCCAAAAGATGTGCATTTTGCAGAGATTGCAAGGTCATTTGGCTTCAGTTACGCTGAGAGAGTCAGCAGCAGAAATGATTTGAAAGAGAAAATTGAAGCATTTATGAATTCAGACGGACCCTGCTTCCTGGAAGCCTGCACAGACAGGGAAGAGGTCCTGTATCCGAAGGTCCCGGCAGGGGGTTCTTATAAGGATATGATCCTGGGACCCCACATTAAACAAATTTGACCATCTCAAGAACTATGTTATGGAATCGCAGGGGAAACCGAAAGCAGCGTTCCAATCCCTTAGATTAAGGGAATCCGGACAAAGGCAACTTGTCGCTTTCCGAATCCCCGAGAAACTGGTTCCCAGGAAACCTGGTGTGCGGCCTGAAGCATACCTTTCTTTTGGGTGGGGTAGCCGTACGCAATTTGATTTAATACATTCCATGTAAAACAATATCATACGGATGAAACTAAGATTAAATGAAATTTTTTTTATAGGGGACAGCGCTTAAAATAACAATGGAGCGATAAAATGGACGCAAAGAAATTGATCAGTGCGGTTCTGGCTATTGTTCTTGTTTTGCTGGCTATAATTACCATGTTTGTGTACTTCCCTAATCCTTTTAAATAAATGAGCGGAGTCTGCACACCAGAATGTCTCTTTTTGGTACGCTCAGTATCTAAAGTCAATATCCCAACTTCAAAGATAGACGATTTCCACTGATCTCGCCGATGCTTTGCAGTCATCGCTACTGTAAACGATAAGAAGGGCTTTACCTTCCAGGGTTTCACCTGAAAGCTCGATTGAGAATACGACCCTGGAAACGCTCGATCTGACGGATTCCATCGAAATAAGGCGTTCTCACTTTCAGGGAAACTTTAATCCACGAATCTCACAGTTTGTACTTTTTTAATGAAATTACTTCCTGACTATTGATATATTATATTTTATTATTTATACAATATTAGATACATTTATGTATCCTCTTCAAATTTTATGGATACAATCACAGATGAAATATAATATCCGCTTTTTTATCCATATTCACCTATTGGGGGTAAGTGCATATGATTACGTCTTTGATAGAGTGAGCAAGGAATTTAAGATGATTTCTCTGGCTCAACTTATCAGACAAAAAAGTACATAGAGCTGAAAGTAAGCAGTTTATCACTCATTTTAAAGAGGATACAATTTTTGTTTAAAAATCTGTTTAATTCAATTTAAAACCGTAATATTTATTTGTAAAGGTATATAATTCTCCTCTGGTGACTACTTGTGAAACCTCTGCTTACCCAATTGAACGAAGATTTCAAGTGGAAATTGTTTTCGGAGATATTAGACTTTTTTGATTTCGCTCTACCAGTTAAATCCTTTAAATGAATCTACAGGAATTTATCTATTGAACTTTACTAAAGATGGCTATTGATTCTGTTTTACATAGGCTGAATAGTTACGAAAATTTATGAGAATCAAGCCAGTTCTTTCTGGAGATGTTGTTACCGAGGTGTATTTTCCTGTAAGAAAATAGTAGTAAGACCTTATATTTTCCTTAACGCTCACCGAATGAAATAAAAAATGTCTTTTAGGAGGTATTTATAATGCAAAGAAACTACTGGCCAACTGCAGAATGGCAAGCTGTAGACCCGGCAACCTTGAGAATGGACTCTGAAAAGCTTTCAGAGCTTGAACCTATGATAAAATCCGAGTACAGCAATATAAACGGTATTGTTGTTGTGAGAAATGGATATATTGCTTATGAAAAATATTATAATGGCTATTGCCTGAATGATACGCACCATATGACATCTGTAACGAAAAGCATAATATCTGCCCTTATTGGTATCGCTATAGATGCTGGATATATTAAAAGTATAGACCAGAAGGTGCTGGATTTTTTCCCAGAATACGTTTCTGATGATGAAAGCGAAAATAGACAGAAAATAACTATACGCCATCTTCTTACTATGACCGCCCCCTATTCTTTTGAAGACTGGCATGAACCCTTTGATAAGCTATGTACATCACCTGACTGGGTGAAATATACTTTGGATATGCTGGGGCAAGGCGGAAGCATTGGAACCTTTAAGTATTCCAGCGCAGGAGCGCACCTGCTTTCAACCATCATCACTCGTAGCACGGGAAAAAGTGCCCGTGAGTTTGCCAACGAATACTTATTTAAACCCATTGGCATGAAGAAAATTCCGGACTATGAAATGAAATCATTTGGGTTTGAGGATTTATTCGGGAAAAATGTGAACGGATGGGTTAAAGATCCAAACGGCAACTCCACAGGAGGGTGGGGACTTACACTAATTCCCCGTGATATGGCACGTTTTGGTTTTCTATATCTGAACCATGGCATTTGGGACCATAATCAAATAATTTCAGGAACATGGGTTGATGAATCTACAGCTCCGCATTCTGAGACGTGTATTGATAAGTCTATCGCCAAATATGGCTATCTATGGTGGCTTAGAGAAGAAGGAGTTTTTGCATACTTAGCACTAGGCGATGGAGGTAATGTCATTTGTTGTATTCCAGAAAAAGACCTGGTCGTAGCAATTGCGTCAGAGTTCATCATTAATCCTCGCGATAGATGGACACTGATTAAAGAACGTATCATCCCTGCTATAATAGACTAAACTTATTACCACCAAGCCTGGCAAAGATATTTTACTGTATACCTAATCTCGGAAAATTAATTGATAGATATGAGCCTATTTGAAAAGTTCAAAATGAACAAGGGATTTTCCTTCCACCCAATCGATGAATCGCTCAAGTTTAATGAAGAACGGATCTATCATAATGAAGGAATATAGGGCATAAAACTTTCGAATTTTCATTCCGTTACATTCGATGCATATTCTAATAACCTCACTACCCCACCGGCTCCTTCCCTCCCCATGTCCATCTCCACCACGTAAGTATAATCCGAAATCCCTTCAAGCCCTCCCGCTCCCGAAGCTCCCACTATCAGCGAATAGATCTTTGCGTTGTACTTTTTCTTTGCCTCTTCCCAGCGGGCAAGCACAAGTTCGTCAGAGACCTCGGACTTCCCGTCCGTGATAAATAGCAGGTCTGCACCTCGAAAGTCTTTTTCTTTCAGGCTCTTTAGTCCGGAAGCAAGCGCCGTGTTAAAGTCCGTCCCGCTCCCGAAGGTGTAGAGGAGGAAGTTCAGGAACTTTTCCGACATCCGCCTCCTGCTGCTGAGCTCGATTTCCAGGTGCTGGGTCGTGGAGGCGAAAAGGATGACTTTCATGTCCCGTTTCTGGGCAAGCATCCTTTTTGCTATCGCAAGCACCGCGGATTTGGCGAGGGTCTGGGGAGCCCCGTGCATGGAACCCGAGGTATCCACCAGGGCTATAAGGGGGCCTTTCGGTTTCAGGCGGGGAGGGCCTGTGAAGTGCTTGCCAAGCAGCTGATAGCTGAGGAGCCTTCCTTCCAGCATGTCCGCGTAGAACTTCCGTTTCAGGGTCGGGTTCAGGAGCTTTGCGGCTTCCATGGGGAGGAGGTTGTTCAGGGAATTCGAGAAGCGGACGGTCTGGATCCTGTCTTTCCCGAAAGGCGAGTAACGTATGCGGTCCGCCGGAGGATCGAACTCCCGCCTGCCGACGAAGTCCACGATTTTCCTGAGGTCCGGGTTTTCTTCGAAAAAAGTTGAGAAGCGCCTGACCATCTTCAGGTGGACGTAGAAGGGCTCTTTCTTAAGCTCCTTTACGGAATAGCTCCAGTTCCTGCCCGGAAAGAGGAGGGCAAGGAGGTCGAAAAGGTCCAGACATTCTTCCATCTCCGAGATGAACTCTTCCATCCTGCGGTAGAGCCCTTCCAGCATCCCGTCCAGGAAAGCCTGGTAGCCGTCCATCTGCATGAAGTTAAGGACAGCTTCGCAAAGAGCCGGCTGCCTGTTATTTAGTTCAAGGGTCGGGTCCCGGGGCTGGCCAGCCCTGTCCGCGAGTCCTTCCTGAGAGCGGTTTCCCCAGTGGAGGAAAGTTTCTCTCAAAACCTTTTCGAATTCCTGGAGGACAGCCTCCATTTCAAGCCCAAGTTCCCGGGTGGAGGAATCTGACGCTTTCGAAAAACGTTCCATGACATCGTATACAAGCGGGAGGAGCAACTTCAGGCAGGCAACCCCGGCTCCGGGACTTTTTCTCGCGATTTTTCGGAGTTTCGGCCAGGGTTTTGAGTTTTTAAGGGTCAGGAAAACAGGGTAAAAGGCCCCGAACTGCCCGATGAATTTCGCAGGGTCCTTAATTTCGTAAGGCTGCCCGAAGAGGATTTCCTGGGTGATTACTTCAGCAATTTTTTCTCTCAGATATCGGGGGATAGTCCTGGGCCGGGCGATTGTGCTTCTAAGCTCGCCTTCCAGCAGGGCCGCGGTCTGTTTCCGGACGGTAAGGGAGCCGTACCAGGGTCTGTTTCTTGAAAAAAAAGAGTAAGTTTCCAGGGAGGGGGCATTCAGATTGTTCAGGAGACTATCCGATTTTTCCATATCAGTACCCTATTCCCTGCCTTCCGTTCTTTATGATAATTTGAACTATAGTCTCGAATGCAAATATTCACATTTACATTATAACCACGGAAGAC
>DUKH01000022.1:7497-7664 GCA_013329415.1 Methanosarcinaceae archaeon
CGGAAAGCACGGAAAGATTGTGTTTCTATTTCCTTTATTCCGTGTCTTCCGTGCTTTCTGTGGTTAAACTTTCACTTGAGATTGGTGAATGAATTTTGGTTCTTGACTATAGTATACGAATCCGGGTTTATCCTGGTTTGTTTGCTCTAGCTTGTTTATCCAGCTTG
>DUKH01000022.1:7980-35871 GCA_013329415.1 Methanosarcinaceae archaeon
TTATCCAGCTTGTTTATTCCTTATTTTTTCCGCTTTGTTTATCTCAACTTGAACCTGGACCCCAGCCCTTTCATGAACCCAGCAGAGCTGCTGCTCGAATCCGGGACTTTTGCTTTCACTTCCGCATTTACTTCAGCTTCCGCTTCGACGTGTCCTGAGGGCCGGATTTGTAAACCGAGGACGGAGCGGATTTCCTTCATAAGGGCCTCAATTTCGGACAGCTCCTCACTTCTTGTGTCGTGCAGGAGCAGGGCCTCATTCCGGTCAAGGGTTGAGAGCCAGATGTTTGCCTCCATGAGGTCCCTGAGAAGTTCGCGTTCTTCTTCAAAGCGCTTTTTTACACCCTTCGCCCTGCCTTCCAGGTCCTCAAATTCGTTTTCAAAAACCTCTTTCTGGGCCGGGGACAGGGTAGCAGTTTTCCCCGAACTTTCCTGGAGGGAATCGATTTCCCGGATGAGGTTGTCGTAGGGATAAATTCTGGAATCTCCTTCCCTTTTGAGCTTATAGCTGTGGTTCGGGTGCGTGTTGTGGTGTGCCTCCACTTCCTGCCTGAGACTGAATTCTTTTCCGCAGCTGTCGCAGACGACTCCCACAGGCAGGTCATTTATCAGGGCGATGCTTATGGCAGCTTTCAGGTCCCCGGCATCCAGGCGCAGTTTCTCGGTGCTGATGCCGCCGGAGACCACGAGTTCGAAGACCGTTTTCCGGATTGCTTCCCGTTCTTCGGGAAGGTTCCAGAGCATGTGCTGGAGTAAAAGCGCCATCGTCCGGTCAACGGTCGGGCAGCCGCTGCTGCGGGCTGCAACTTTCAGCACCTGGACGACCTTTTTCCAGCGCCGGTCCGAGATTTCAATTTCCCGGAGCTGGAGAGCCCGCCGGAGTTCGGTGATGATAAGCTCGATGTCAGGGTCAACGGGCACGGCTTCAGCACTGGCACGCAGCTGTTCGATTTCGAATACCGAAATTTGCAGGGCTGGTTCGAAGTCCCCGGAGGTCCGGAAGAGGAGGCTTCTGAAGTTTTCGTCGTCCTGGATGTAGGCGAGCCTGTACCTGAAGAGGAAGCGGTCGTAAAGGGCTTCGAGGCTTTCGTCTTCTCCGGGAAGCTCATTGGACGCCCCGAAAACCGAGAGCAGGGGCACATCGACGATCTCCCTTCCGTTGTGGTATTTGTGCTCGTTCAGGATGGTCAGGAGGCTGTTCAGGATTGCGCTGCTCGCCTTGAAGATCTCGTCCAGGAGGGCGAGGTGGGCAGTGGGGAGGCAGCCGTCAATTTTCCTCCTGAACTCGTCTTCTTCAAGAGCCTTCAGGGAAAGAGGGCCGAAGATTTCTTCGGGGGTGGAAAAGCTGGTCAGGAGGTAGTTGAAGAACTGCCCGCCTTCGATTGACTGGCAGATATTTTTTGCAAGCAAAGTCTTGGCAGTGCCTGGAGGGCCCAGGAAGAGCAGGTTTTCCCCCGAAAGGACGGCAAGCAGGGAGCCGTTGATTTCGGCTTCGCGCTCTTTGAAGTATTCCATGAATGCGGATTTAATTTCGAGAAGAGTTTCTTTCAGGGGCAGGCCTCCCGCTTGGAGAAGTTGGATGCTGTTTGTCTGTAATAATTAGCCCGGGCTTTTACAGGCGGTTTTTTTCTAAAGTCTTTAGCCTGATTCTATTTTAAACCTTCCAATTCTATTATGCTTGCTACCGGTGACATATTGCTTTATACTTTATACTTTATACTATATCCTTTAACTTTACGTTTGATCTAGGCCTTTAACTTCGTTTCCGGCTCTCCCTCGCTTTTTAAAAAATGACCCAAAATTTCATGTCATTTTTCAATTCCGAATAACAATTTTATACAAAAAATTTGTTCCATCAATCTTTTTCTCAGATTCCCGCCCTTTTTTCCCGCAGCCAGATTACACAAGGTCCTTGAAGGAAATCAGAAGCCAGATGCACAGTATTAAAGCCAGATAGATCCTCCAGCTCCACATTGTTTTTAGCAGGAAAATTCCCGCGAAAGCAGCTAATTCAAGGAGCTGCCAGATAAGGTAGAGATCAAGTAGAATTATGAACAGTACAATTATGGTTATGCAAAAAAGGGCTTTTGAGGCATAGTCGCATATAAGGCTCATAGACATCTCCTGCCGGTAAAACATCTTATTTCACTCTTTTTTCCCGGTCCCTTATTACAGGGGATAGGGATATGGAAAGCCCGGGTCTCATGCCTTCCAAACTCTCCCGGCCCAGCCTGCTTTCTCAGACAGGCATTATTCGGGCTCAAGCTCCTGGCTTTCTGCAGGACCCCCGAGCTCCAGACAATTGTCCCGTATGCATCACTGCAAATTGGCCAGGTCTCCGCAGAAGCCGTATCAGTGGTTTCGGGCAGCCAGCCGAAACCGTGCACAAGGTTGAGGCTTTTTTCCAGTTCTTTTGCCCCTGAAGCAACCGCATTCCGGATCGCGTACACGAACTCTGCAGGATGGGGATAAAAAGGAGTCAGGCACTGAATGCGCTCTTTTTTTCCTTCCGTCCACAAAATCCCGGCTTCGATCATCGAGCACGCTTCCCTGTACCCGGGAAAATGCCGGTGGCCCGTGTAAGCAAGCAAGGCTACAACATTTGCATTGGCGCAGCAGTCCACTATATTGGCCCCCTCCCCTCCAAGCCAGGTCAGGAATACTCCCGGCCTGAGCCAGGAGGGAGCCGGCTGGGATACGTTTTTTAGCCTGTGGGGGACAAGGACGGAAGCTGCAGCTTCTACCGCTGACTCGAGGCTGACGCGTCCGTGTCTGACAAGTTCAAGGAGGATTATGGCAGTGTCGTCCGAGTCGGCGGGAAGCTCCGGAATTAAGGGAGGACGGAGAGGATCAGGCCAGTACCGGAATGCTCCGGGCCTTTCCGGGGCTTTGCAACTCAGGAGGAAATCAAGGGCTTTTTCCCGGGCTTCTGTCAGGGCTTTTGGGCCGGAAACATCACGAAGCGCCCTCAGTACCTGGGCTGTAGTAAAACTGTTCAGGTCCCTAAGCTCCCTGTCCCCGAAGCGGATGAAGGAAGGGAAAGCTCCCTCCGGAGCCCGTGCTTCGATTATGGCCCGGATAATACATCCCGGCATCCGGTCACCCCTCCAGCTCGAATACAGGTGGTTCGGGAGGGCGAAGCCCGATCTGGAGGAAAGGCCCGGCCCCTGCCTTCAGCCCGAAGCCCATCATACCGTGTTGTGTATTCCAGACATTCCGGGTACGCAGGGCCTCGCTCAGGGCAGCGTACCCGCCGGTGTCCCATCCATATTTCCTGCCAAGGGACAGGACGCGTTTCCGGGTTCTTCCATCTCCCCCACATACGGACCTGGCGAATTTGAAGAGGGAAAAGCCCGTAATATCCCCGTTTTTCATGCAGGTGAAGCTAAACCCGATGCTAGAATGTGCAAGCGCCCCTGCAAGGGTATCCCGGTGTGCAGCTTCAATCAGCCCGAAAAAAGCTTCTGCCTGAGCCGAAAACCCTGCCTGTCCGAGCAGATAGCTCAATTCCCGGGGAAAAAGCCCTCTCTCCTCCCGTACACTGAAATAGAGTTCCACTTCGGAGGAAAGAGGTTCATAGCCGACCATCTCAAGCCTGGGAACTCCGGCCTGAAGCAGGGAAGCCTTCCCGAGAAAGGAAACCGGGAAATCCCCGGAATATCCGTCAGGGACTTCCACGTACAGTTTGTACCTATCCTCCCGGACATCATGCCTGCCTCCTACCCAGCACCCGTAGCT
The DNA here is from genome assembly GCA_013329415.1 of Methanosarcinaceae archaeon. Classification (GTDB taxonomy): domain Archaea; phylum Halobacteriota; class Methanosarcinia; order Methanosarcinales; family Methanosarcinaceae; genus MTP4; species MTP4 sp9310u. Next base: position 11,718 of record DUKH01000022.1, read on the forward strand.
GAGAGTCCCGGACTTTTGAAGTTCGGAAAACAGCCCGTGCATGAAAGCCGGCACAGGAGGCATTCCAAGCCTGAGCAGCTTTTTTTCCGCAAGGAAATGTTTTTTCCTTTCATCTGCTTCCGGGCCTGCAGGTTCTACCGTATAGGAAACGGAGTTCCCTGAGGACGAACATTCGAACTCAAGCGGAAACCCGTCCCCGGTCAGCCGGCTAAAGTCCCAGATAACATCCTTCCAGGGAGAGCTGCGCGTCCAGTCAAGCAGAATTTCCAGGGCTGCCTTTGCTCTTGCAGCCTGGTCAGGCTTTTCCTTTGAAAGTTTGAAGAGGGCGGCTTCAATTGTTTTCTGGCCAATCGTATTCTCACACATGTAGATACCCCTGTATTGCGTTTTGGCATCCGGACCCCTTTTTTGGAACAGCCGGCAGGGCCTGCAGGAAAGGCCCCGGTTTTTCAGATTACGGTTTATTCCAGGTTTCCTGCAGGAGTTTCCTGTTGCTCAATGGGGGTTTTATGCCGGTTTTTTTGTTCCTTGCACCGGCTTAGTCTTCCCGGTATTCGGATTCTTCCTCAAACTCACACTCGTCTCTGAATTCGCTTCCCTTTCTGCGTACTCTCTTTCCGGGAAGCTTTGGCACCACGCTTGGCTCTTCCGAATTCATGGGATCTCCCAGCCTGAAGGTTCCGTCTTTCATATAGAAAGTGGCCTGCCACTGGTATTTTGTCAGGTTCCTGTCCTTGAGTTTGACAGTCCAGCAAGCGGGCTTTTTGCAGTCCTGGCGCAGGATCACATCTTTCTTTTCCATGATACCGTTTTTCGAGTCTTCGTAGAGCAGGGAGACCTTTACGAGCTTGACTTCCTCGAAGTCTATTAGGTCCGGGTGGACTTCAACGTTGAGAATGTTCCGGATTGCCGGGCCGACAACAATGGTGTCGCTTTCAGCACATGTTTCGTCAATCTCCTCAACCGTGCCGTCGGCATACTGGACGGTGCCCGAGTAAGTGACATCCCCAAGGGAGGGGTCTACCACGGGAAAAGCCCAGGTAACATAGGGTTTTTCCCTGCTGAGGATAAGAGATTCCTTCTGGACATACTTGTTGTCCGGATCTTCGTAGACAAGGTTCAGGAAGATGTTCCTTACATCTGTGCCCAGTTCCCCTATCGTCCGGACCGCAACTTCCTTCTTCTGGCTGAAAGGTGAATTTATGTACAGAGTCTTTGAATCTCCCTTCTGCCAGTCACTTTCGAACTTCCGGCCGTTGGCCATTACGTACTTGACCTTGTACATGTAGGGGTTGTGCCTGGGTTCAAGGATGACTTTCCGGATTTTATGTTCCTTGCTCATCCTGTCCAGGGAGAAACACTCTTCAAAGCCTTCCGCAGCTCCCCCGTCATACCTGAGGGTCACAATGGCCTGGGATATCTCACTGAAATCCAGGTCGCCGATCCTGGCATCGATCACAAGGATTCCGGTGTCGTCTACATTGATCACAAGATTCCTGTCGTCGGTTTCGAACTCCTCGGACTTGAAGAACTGGCTCATGCCCCTGTAATTCACCTGGTACCAGTAATTGTAGTTGAGGTTTTCGCCATCTGTATAGGTCTTAAACCAGGCCACATCGTCCGGGCTCTTGAGCAGGGGCTGTTCTATAGTATGCACGTTCCCATGGTTGTAGTCCACATGCACCTCCACGCTGTGAATGGGCAGGTCCGCGAAATCGGCGTTGACGGAAATCGGGACATGCAGCTGCCTGAAGAAGGGGTCGTCCGTATCGACTTCGGAATAGTACTTCATGAAGTCTTCGATGTTTGGCAGGGTCCCTCTTGGGGCAGGGTTCCACTTAAAGGGCAATTTTTCGTTGAATTCCAGGGTGAAACTTGAGATCTTCTGGTTGACGAAGTCACGAGTTACGTGTTTTTTGCCCCAGGGCTTCTTGCGCCCTTTTTCGGAAACCGGCTCCATCGCGTTTATCATCTTTCTTGCGATTGCGTCTTCCATTGTCTTGTGGGCCCATTCCCGGATATCCTTCTGGATCTCGGGGTCGGTGGTCGCCCCCCACTCGAAACTGATCTCGTAAGAGTCGGAATCCCTAACTTTCTCAATGATCTTTTCACGGTAGGCATCCTTGGACCAGGAAGACCAGTTCAGGTCGATCTGCTGGTAGAAGGAATAGAACTTTTCGGCGTTGAACTTCCCTTTTACTTTGATTGGAGGCAGCTTGGCCCAGGTGTACAGGTCATAGGCTACCTGGACCGCCCCTCCCTCCCCTTGCAGGGCCTGCTGGAAAAGGGCTGCCCCGTCAGGGGTAAATTCCACGGTAAAGGGGGTAATGTAATTCCCGTAAAGTGCGGGAGACCCCGGGTTCCAGACCGTTTCAACGATTTCCTTGCTTATGCTTTCCAGGTTGATGCTTGCCTTTCCGTCCGTGAAAGTTAACTGCCCTATCTCAACATCTCCTCCTCCTCCCGACTCGCTGGAATTGAGCTTCTGTCGGAGGACCTCTTTCACCGCATCAAGCTGTTCTTCGGGGATTGTGAACTCCACATCGAAAAAGGCAAACGCGCCCCCAAGTTTTCCATTTTCCCTCTTGATAGGGGTCCGGTATTTCACGAACTTGAAGGCATAGTCATCCCCGTTCTTTCTGAAACGCGGAGTATTTGGCAATACATAGAAGAGGTTCGGGTTTTCATCATCCCCGTATACTGTAATCCCTTCTATCATCTGTACTTTATCTATTCTTAGCATTGTGTGTACCTTCCTGGTTTGTGTACGTGCTTTTTATTTTTTTGCTGTTTTAATTGACACTTCCCCGAGATTTTCCCGGAGATATGTCGGATTTGAGGCCAGCTTCCGCACCTTAAGACAGAGCAGGCTGAAGTCCTGGAAAGCGTCCGCTCATTTCAGCTGCTTTCCAGGGCCATTTTCCCGGCTCAAAAGTCCGGATACCTGGTTTTCAGGCAGCCGGGCCAAATACGGAGGTTCTGACTACAGGATATTACAATAAGCTCTCCACCTCACTGCTGTGAGGAAAGGTGAACCTGTTGTAAGCGTGAGGACATGCCTACGGTGACATGCCGTATGGATTCAGGGTTTTGGGGCTCCGGTTCTTTGTTTCCTGGCCCTGTCGAAAAACCCTGGCTACAGGTTTCTGATTACTTTTTACCCGGATCGAGAGGGGAACAAAAGGGGAGAGTGGATTTGACCAGGGCTCCTGGCTTTCGTTTAAACCCCTTATTTTTAAACTCCTTATCCGGTATATGTAGCCCCCGAAGAAAGGGGATTCTGCATTCCAGGTCCATTCCCGGACTGGACGGGATGGTGTAAAATGCATTATGGTAATGTTTTCCTTGCCCGGGTTTTTTCCTTCAGGCAGGAGTTCGAGTACACATAACTCAGCTCCGGCCTCAAAGTCACACCGGATTTCAAGCCTGTGAACGCCGTATCCGGGAAAGGAAGGGAGGTCAAGACAGAGGTCCCGGGTCCTTTGTGGAGATAGGTGGAGGACCTTTTCGCATGTCCGGGAACGTGCCCTTATTTCGATAAACGGGGCTTTTTCCTGCCCAGGTACGGCAACGGCAAGCTCTCCGGACTCCCCGGCGGGGACGTCTTCAATCTCAAACGCCTGGCTAACTTCCGACCCATTATCAAACCACCTGCACACCCCGCTCAGACTGGCAAGCTCCAGCAAGCGTCGGGAAACTTTTATCCGGACGAATTCTACAGGAAAATCATCTGCTTGCAGGTTAAGCTGTTCGCAATCATGGATTTTTTCCGGACTTCTCAGCAGTTTGGGTCCGCAGGAACCCCGGACTACTGCAAAGGTCGAATACCCGTATCTCAGTTTTTCCGTCGGCGACAAGCTCAGCCTGACGACTGCACTGTCTTTTTCTTCCGGGCTGAGTTCCACGGATTTTGAGATCAGCTGGGGATGGTCGGGGGAAGAGGGGATTTTTAGCGTAACTCCCAGGGTACAGGTCCCGGTCCTCCTCCGTGGGAGGGAAGCCGAGATAAAAATCTGCCTGGCCCCTGTCCTGAGCTCTGGAAATGTCAGTTCCCGATAGAAAGGGCCATTTTCCCCTGGCAGGAAGCGGTCAAAAGGTACTTGAAACCGCCTGAATGCCCTGAAAGGCAGGGAAAGGTCCCATTCAAAGTACCCTTTGATCCGGGAAAAGGCCTCTGCGGAGGGAGCCATTCCGAAACGGGAAATGAAACGGTCGGCAAGGGCTTCAGCGAAGGGTTTTCGGCCTCTTCCTTCCGGTTCCCCCGGGATTTCGAGGGGCAGGGAAGCCGGGGCCTGGCTGAAGAACTTCAAAATTCCTTCCCGGCTTATTTCCTCGCCCGCTTCAAAAAATTCCGTCATTCCGGTAAAGAGTTCCGAAAGGTCAAAGCGGACTTTGCAGGGAAACCGTGGGGATATGCCTTCTACTTCCAGTTCCGCACAGGCCCATGCCTCCATGTACCCTTTTTCCAGCAAGTGCTTCATGACACAGGCAGCATCTTGCGGCAGTTTCAGGCTGAAGCCGGGCTTCACATCTCCTTCCCAGGAAAGGGGATAGGTCCCCCCGAGTCCTTTAAATTGTGCAGAGTGCGCCTCCAGGGGTTTCAGGTGGAAAAAGCTCCGGGAAAAAATTGCAGGCCTGAGGATGGCCCCCGGGTCGAAAGCCTTTATCCTGAAAAGGGTTTCTTCAAGCTTGTAGTGCAGGTCCGGCATAAAGTCGAGCACCGCATAAGGTTGCGGAAGCCCTCCCGGCCTGCAGCCCCGCACAAAAGTCAATGAAAAGTCCTGGCTTTCCAATTCCCGTTTTACAAAGGTCAGGCGGTCGGGCAACAGGAGGTATTCCCCCGGCTTTTCCCAGGAGGCAAAGGTCCTGCTCCCGCCTATCTCCCAGCCGGTCTGAAAGTCAGGGAAACCCTGGCCTGGCATGTCAGACCGCCTCCACGATTAAAAGGTCTTCTGTGCCTGTTTTCTTCAGAACCCCGGTAATTTGTCCCTTCTTATCCACGATTTTCACAGTGTATTGGTATTCTCCACAGTTGCTGCGGCAAAAAACCTGGTCTTTCAGGGGCACATTCAGGGTAACTGTTGCCGCACTGCATTTCCTGGAAAGTTCTACGCTATTTCCCCCTTCAAACTCGATAATGAGCTCGCTGATCCGGGCTGCTGCTTCTTCGTCCCCGAACAGGAAGGTTTTAACGCTGAGAGTCCTGGGCTCAGGGGGTAGCCTCGGATCTACAATGGAATCCCAGACCGCTTCGGGGTCGGGGAGCACTTCCACATTTTCCAGCCATATACGTACTTTAAAAGCTTCATTCCAAGCCTCCGGGTCTCCGGGCCTTACGAAAAAATGCAGTTCTTGCCCCGGATCAAGGACTCTCGGAAGACTCAGGCCCCGAAGTTCCGAATCTATCTTTTCCTGCTTCCGGAAAAGGTTTACCGTCAGACCCTTTATCTGCAGCGGACTTTCTATCCGGTTCCTGAGGGAAATTTCCCTGCTGCCCGAAGGGGTTTCCCTTTCCTTATACTCAAGCAGCCTGCCGGCCATGTCCTCCAGCCGGGCAATAAACGGGACAGCTGCTTTCTGCCCTTTTCCCAGTTCAACCCCGACCCTTCCCTGAAAGAGGGAAGCTTCTGGCCTATAGAGGGCCTCAAAAAACTCCCGTAACTCCCGGACCGAAAGGGCAAGCCTGTCCCGGATCCCGACACGGAGGTCAACATAAGCTCCTTTCCGTTCCGTTAACGGGCCTGTCCCCCCGCTGCCCGGAAGAGCCATGTAAAGCCTGAGCTTTCCGGGTTCGGCAAGGAGGGGTCTGAGTTTTACCCTGTTTATTTCCTGCGGCAGACCGGCAGGACCCGGGGGCACAAAGGCAGCAAGCTTTTTTAAAGCCTTTTTAAAGCGCTTTCGGTTTACCTGGGGACGGGCAGTGTATTCCAGGCTTACCTCTTCGTCCCCGGTAAACCGGACCGAAATCAAAGGGGTGTAAGGGGGAGAGGTACGCCTTGCAAGTTTGAAGCTGTCCGGCAGGTAATAAAAGACCCGGGGTTCTTCCGGGTCCTGGTAATAGGTACGGCCCTCAACCTGCCTGCATAGAAACCCGACCTGGAAATCTTCTTTCAGGTCCCGGAAGATGTAGCCGTGAAGTTCGGGAGGGAAATAAAAGGGGATCGGGTTTTCCAGGGAGCAGCAGACTTTTCGAAAACCGGAAGGTTCCCGGTAAGCGCTAGCAGGTCCCGTATGCTTGAGAGGTACGGCGACTTCAACCGTGCGGCTGACAACAAGCTCGGAGCCACAGGCAGGGTCGGTAAGCAGGTGGTAAAGCCTGTCCCTTTCCGCAAGGGTCCGGAGATTCAAAACTGCATTTAAACCGCTTTCCGTCCTTATGAGCTCGTTAAAAGGAATTAACTCGTATCCCGTTGCAGAAGTCCGGTTCCTGCAACGGAAGGTAAGTGAAACTTCATGGACGAGTTCTTCAAGCTGCCAGATCGGGGCCGAAAGTCCCGGGGCCGGGTATTTCTCCAGCCTGACCTCCAGGTTCCATCCCTGCCCGCCTTTTTTCATCACGACCCGGTACTGGCTGCGGTCAGCAAGGGGCTGTTCTGCAAGCCTGTAGCGAGGGATATATAAATTTTTGCAAGGGTGTTTGCCCGTAAGGTACAGTACCCTGTCGCTGACTTCTTCTTCAGGACTGAACGGAACTGTGCTATTTTCGGATTTAAGTTGCCATTCGGGGACCTAGGTTCCGGTTTTTCCCATTTCGAAAATTATTTCACCGCCAGCTGGTCGGGAGAAACGGGAACTTTGTCTGGTCCCGGGCAAGCAGGGAAAGGCCCTGCTTACAGGGAAGGAAAATCCTGTTTCCCGGGTCTGAAGCTCCTTACATTTCTCCCTCCCTTCCCGGGCCAGGCACTTTGCCTGTCTGAAGTTGAGACCGAAAGACAATGATCCGTGATTTGCTTTGCTGGCAGTATATTCCATTTCATCTCCCCATAAATATCGTAGTCGTTTCCCTGTAAATTGGAAACTGAAAAGCCTGCAGCCCTGCTCTTTGATTTTTTTCTCAAATCCAAATCGAGCCTTTTGTGCAAGACCTTCCAGGCTTACATTGTAGATTAAATTATATTGTATTTAAACGTAGTTTTATTCCGTATTTTAGAACTTCTTTCGCTTTTTTTTATGAAATTATATCATAATTTCAGGAAGCTTTTGGAAAAGCCTCCCGGAAAAAACATCTTCATAACTATATTCAGATTTAAGTGAACTGCAACAGCTGTGGAGAAGGATCTGAGTGAAGGGAAAATAGGCAAAAAAAAGGAAGAATCCGAGGCAGCCAAAAATATAATAAAAAGTAATGGAGTGTTGTGACAGAAAGGCTTTCGGAATTAATTTTCAAAAAGAGAAGGAAACCTTTTGACGGAAAGGACCCCACAATTCATGTTAGAAAAAAAGTAAAGAAGCCTTTTAAGGGGAAGGCTTCAGGAATCCATTTTATTCAGACTTTATTTACATTTTTTCATAGGAGTTACGCACTTGAGATGAAAAACCAAGCACATGAGAGCTTGCCATGAAGATCATGCTTTACACAGTTTGGGGCTTCATACTACTGGTTTTTTTGTTCAACTGCGTAAGTCCTATTTCTGAATCACAGGAAAAAACCGTTTTTATGTTACCTTGTTCCATGGGCCCTGGCCTCAGGCAATTGTCCTCCTCCATGGGGTCAAGGCTGAAAGCCTTTTACATCGGCTCTTACGTGGTTACGTCCGCATGAACCTTAAGTGTCGTATCCTTTTTTTCACTCCATCTGGCTTCAACTTCGAGTTTGGTTTTCAATCCGGTCCTGTGGGAAAATGAAAGTTTCTGGCCTTTTTTTACATCATGGACATCCAGAATCGTATTCCCGTTCATTTTGGCCAGGATTGACCAGGTCCCACCTTCCGGGGAAATTATCTCAAAGTACCCGGAAATTTTGGCTTTTAAAGTAGTCTTTGACGTTTCTGCAAATCCATGCCCGTTTTTAACAGGTATAGAAATGTCTATTTCATGTTTCTTTGTCATTTTATTCCTCGTATCCTTTCTCAATTTTTATAATTTTATCCCTGAACTGCAAGCCAGCCGGTACCTTGCTGTTTTTTCATGCCTTTACTTTTTCAGTAAAATTGCAATCCCGTTTTTGTGCCTGGCATGCACTTTTTTACGGGTTGAATCAGAAAAATTTTATGAAGATGGCTAAGCTTATCGTATTAACGAAAGCATATAATTAAGTGCAAGAGCGAAATCATTTAATTTTTCGTCTATGAGGTCCATCCCTTTTTCCGTCGGTACGTATATTTTCGTCCTGAGATCCCCTTTTAGGGGGTGGACCTCTATGACGTTTCTATCTTTCAGCGAATAAAGGATCGGATATATTGAGCTCTGATTTATGAACACATCAAATTGAGCAAAGATTTCCTTTATGATATCCTGCCCACACATGGGTTTTTTCTTGATTAAGGAAAGTACGACCACATCCAGGTGCTTTTTTATGATGATCTCGACTTCTTCATTGTACTTAAGTTCGGGTTTTCTCTTTTTTTCCAGCCTTTTTTGGGAATAGGAAGAATCGTTCATTTCTGAAATTTGGATTTTATCTTCTTTTCTTTCTAAAAGCATACTTTCACCAACAAGTTACTCGTCGAAATGTTGCATCGGGAAATCTAATTTAAAAATTTCATCTTGTTCCTACCTCGATTTCAAAATTTTATGTCCGGTTTCATGAGAAATATCTCAAGCCATTGTTATTTTCTGATTGCTTGCTCGGGGAACAATCGGATAGGTTTCTCTGAGAGATTGCAGTCAGGGTAAATGCATTCCTTCATCGGGTACAAAACCGAATTTTCAAAGATAAAACCACATCATTGTCAATCGGCAAGAATGGAGCTGAAGACTTTTTTGTTTATTGTAGATAGATTTGCTGAAAAAGTTGCTATAAAGCGTATCCGGAGTAACACCCCTGTTTCATGGGATATTGCCAGTCAAATTACATAATTCATTAGATAATGCGAAAAACATTACAAATTTTGAAACAAAAATGGGAACATCCCAAACATTATCTACCTGTTGGCCCATACTTTGTTACATAGTTCCAAAAGAGGTGATCGTAGCAGGGAATATACTGAAACAATTCTATAAATTATTCACCATGATTTAAAATAGTCACATCGGTGTGAAAATAAGGCATCTTTTCTTGCCTGTATTGATCACTCATATGAAGCACCCTATCTGTTTCACAAAATGCACTAAAAAAATTCCTTCAGGAAAAAACTGAAATAAGAGCTCAGGCTGCCATACGGGTGAACCCTGAGCCTTATTTCCAGGCAGATTTTTAAGCGCAGAAAAGAGGTATCAAAGATGGTAAACCCGGACTCTTCGAGTCTAGCTGAAGTACTTGACAGAATACTGGACAAAGGTATTGTTGTGGACACATGGGCAAGGGTCTCCCTTGTTGGAATTGAAATCTTAGCCATTGAAGCCAGGGTTGTTGTTTCTTCGATAGACACCTACCTGCACTATGCAGAAGAAATTACAATGATTGAACAGGCTGCAATGGAAGCAGCTCCCGAGGTTCCTGTTACATAAACAGGAATTTTATTTTTTACAATTGGACTAAAAAGTCGGCAGTAATCAGCCGGAAAGTCCAGAAGGGTAAGGAGCAGTTATGAGATCTCAGGTGCCGTTTTCAAGGAAACCGCGGGGAAAAACCGTTCAGCAGCACAAAGCTGAAAAACTTGCTGAAAAACCGGCAGAAGGGGATAATGAATGTGAAAAGAAAGATGTCTCCGAAACAGCCGGCAGCAGTGAGACCAGGTTCACAATCCCGCAAAACGAGAACTTTGTCAATACGGCAGTTGTGGATGAACTGGCCACGAGAATTGAAAACTGGATTAAGGCCGGGTATCCTGTTCACCTGATCGGGCCTACAGGATGCGGAAAAACGGGTCTTGCATTGTATGTTGCAAAAAAAATAGGGCGGCCTGTAATCTGGATCAACGGGGACGAAGCTATTACGACAAAAGACCCGGTGGGAGGCTATTTTCAGGTAAAGAAAGAGACGCTGGTAGACAATTTTGTACACAATGTCTCCAAAAAGACTGATATCATAAGCCCTGAATGGGTCGACAATCCGCTTACTACCGCCTGCAGGAACGGTTACACCCTGATCTACAATGAGTTTTCCAGGACAAGACCCGTTGCAAACAACGTATTTCTCTCGATCTTTGAAGAGGGTATTCTTGAACTCCCTGCAAAAAACGGACAGGGGCGCTATGTAAAGGTCAACCCGGAATTCCGGGCAATTCTGACAAGCAACTCGGTGGAATATTCGGGCGTGCACAGGCCACAGGATGCCCTGCTGGACCGCATCATCAGTATCCACCTGGATTACTATGATTTCGAGACTGAAGTAAGCATAGTATGCAAACAAACGGGGATTCGGGAAGAAGACGCCCGGAGAATAGTAGCGGTTGTAAGAAAAATCAGGGAAAAAATGGACCTTGCCGGTAAGCCCGGTACAAGGGCATGTATTATGGTCGGCCGGCTCTTAAAAACCCTGGAAAACGAAAAAGAAGTGCCTCTGGAACAGCTGCTTATGGATGTAATCGCAGCAAAAGTCAGCTCGTATCAGGACCTGGTAAAAAAACAAAAAATAGTCAAAGATGCCATGGCCGAAATAGAAAAAATAGCCTGAGCCAAACGGCGTGCAGCCAGGAGAAGCATGGACTTTAATTTACAGGGCAACCGGTTCCTGCTTCAAATTCTGCTCTTGATTCAAAACCCATTGCTAAACGAGGTGTTTTAGGATGGCAACAAACAGGAATATCAAAAAAGTTTGTAACACTGCAGTTGAATTCCTCGAAAATCTGCTGAACCGGAAAGCAGAAGGGATCATCAACATATCCACAGAAGAAGAATGCTGGAAAATCCATATCGAAGTGCTTGAAAGAAAAGCAGTTCCCGACACCCAGGACCAGCTGGGGATCTACGAAGTCAAGCTGGACGATGACATGACTATCCTGCAGTACAGGAAAATAGGAATGAGAAAACGAACGGAAATGTTCGTTGAAGAGGAAGACTGACAATACATCGAGCCCGAGCCCCTCGCCCAGAGAGGGGTGAAAGAACAATCGAAGGGGTGTAGAACCGGAAGCAAAGGAATGTTAATGCAGGGATGATCAGTTTGAAGCAAAGTGGAGTAGAAGGCTGTACGGACACGGATGCCCTGTGGCTGGGGCCCTGGATTATCCAGGACAAAAAGAAAGCAGGGGGCCGGAAAACCCCGGAAGGCGTCCAGAGCAAGGGGCCTGAAAGCAAAGAAGAGCCTGGAAAAGCCCTGAAAATAAGGGCTTTGAAGCTCTGGACGCGTGGAAACAGCCTGCGTGGAAACAGCCTTAATCAGGATTTCTTAGCCGGCTGCACACAGACGGTGCTTGAAGAAGTGCTTCGAAATAAACACATATTGCTCCTTTATACCAGCAACGGAATGGCGGAACATATCAAAAAAATGTTTGTATCAGGGACCGGGAAAAATCAGGAAGTATTTTACACAAGTGAAAAAAGGCCGGTCCTGAGTTATGGAAAATTATTCTCTTTCAGGGAAGTTTCAGGGCATTCCCTGCGTGTAACCCGGCCCGGGGAACTTTCCAGGCTTGTTGGAGAGCCGGAATGCGCCGGGAAAGGGTTCAGGTTAATTATTGATAATGTTGCAAGACCCGGGAAGATGGTTCCCTTCTTCTCAGCAGGGGTCTGGAGTTCGGTGCTGGCTGCATACGACCTGGGGACCCTTGACTCAAAGAGACTCGAGGAACTGGCTGCCTGGGCTGACACTCTGCTCCTTGACCTTTCAAACATAAGTTTCCAGCTTGCAAAGCCAACAATGGACCTTAAAGTCAAAAATTGTGCTATTGAGCGGGTTTTTGCAGTCGAGAAGTTTAACAGAACCCGGCAGGAAGGCCAGGTTGGCAGGTCCGTGAAAGAAAAAGAAAAAGCTTTGCCAGGAGAGTTGTTTTACCCTCTCAGGGAAGCAGAGGTTTCCGGGATGGAGGTCCGGGGATGAAGCATAAAAGCCGGCCCATGGAGAATGGAGTATACGTGTACTGTGTGATCAGGGCTCCCGGGGAGGCAAAAAGTTTTGGAAACATCGGTTTTGGAGGAAATGAAGTCTACACAATTGATTACAAAGAATTTTCCTCGGTTGCCAGTGTTGCCCCTTTAAAGAAATATGACATGGAAAATGAAAAGGAAATAGAAACCCATCAAAATGTAGTAAACGAGGTAATGAAGGACAATTCCGTAATTCCTGTGGCCTACGGAATGATCTTCAAAAACAGGAAGCTTGTCCTTGCATCGATGAGGGTGGCCCAGAAAGCCATGAAAAAGGGCCTGAAGGTAGTGGAGGGAAAAGTGGAACTTGGGATCAAGATCATCAGCCAGCAGGAACAAACAGGTCGGCCCGAGGCCGGGCCCTTTATAGATGAGTTTGAAAAAGAACTTGGTAAAGTATCATCCGATTCAAAAAAGTTAAAACTGTTCAGCAAGCGCCTGGTTTTGAATAAGGCTTATCTTGTGGATAAAGACCGGGTTGATACTTTTTCAGATTCGGTTGAGGCACTTAAAAGCAAATGCAAAGTGTTCAACGTCCAGTACAGCGGGCCCTGGCCTGCTTATAATTTTGTGGACATAAAGATATTATCCAAACACCGGGAGGGAAGAAGATAATGTTTCTGTTCGATGATGTCCTCATGAGTATGATGGGGGTTTCCGTTCCGGGCCTGAATTTGTTCTCCACACTGGAACTGATAAAGGACCTGGCCTACAAAGAATTGTATGACCCTGAAATAACTAGAAATGAGATCAAGGAAAACCGTATGCTTTACGAGTTTGGGGAGATCTCGGAGGAAGTATATACTGCCAGAAAAACCGAACTGATGAACCGGCTTGAGCAGGTCCAGAAGCTTTTGAATGCAAATGTTTCTTTCCTGTAAATAACTCCGGCCAGGTGTGCTGTCCGCTGATACATAGGTTACGCTGTACGGTATGTTATCCGCTGATACGGTATGTTATCCACTGATACGGTATGTTATCCGCTGATACGGTATGTTATCCGGTGATACATAGGTTACGCTGATACGGTATGTTATCCGCTGATACGCAGGTTATGCCGATGAGGTATGTTATCCGCTGATAAGCAGATTCATGTGCAGCTATAAAACGGGTTTAAACGTGTGGAAGGGCGGAGAGTTTGCTGGAAGGGGTATAACAAAATAAGTGAATGAAGGTGGAATTGTGTTATCGGAACGAGAAATAAGGGGACTATACAACAGGAGAGAGGGAGAAAAAAAGATAAAAGCTGCCCGGCAGGTGATGAGGATGCAAAAAGCCTCGCATCTTGCAAAACTGTCGGAAAACAGGGAACATCTTCGAGCCATGGTCGTAAAGCAAAATTCGGCCGCGGATACCCAGATTGAGAATAAGATCTTAATTGTGGCTCCCATACTTGCCAGGAACCGGGAAAAATTGGAACGGAGAAAAATTGTCTCCAGGGGAAGAGCGGTAAGGAAAGGGCGGCTTATTCTCTCATATTCCCTGGTTCCTTCAAATTATTTCTCCGACTGTGCGGCAAAACCTCAAAAAAATAAAATGGTTCCTGATCTCCTGTACGCCGAGAAATTAAAAAAAAGCACAAAAGTGACCCTGGTTCCGGACCAGGACTTTTCGGACCGGGCAAATTTCTGCAATAAAATCTGTATCGGAAGAGATGTATTCAGGCAAAGGTCCAATATGATCGAGAAGGCAAAGCAAGAGGAAAGCAAAAAAAGTTCGGAGCGCCCGAGCTGCCTGTACAGGAGATACGTGGCCTGCTACAAAGTCAGGCGGAACAGGCTGTTCTAAAACCGTATCTTTTTCCAGAGAAACCTGGATCTGAGGTGCAGGCCTTATGAAGCTGCCTTTCCCCCTGCTCCCGTCTTCCAATTCAGGTCCTCCGGTTCAGGCCCGCCGGCCTTAAAGCATAGAGGAATGAAGCGCATGAATCAAACAAACTATGAGCCCGTGATGAGAGAAAGGGGCACACTTGTTGACATAATTGATAGGATTCTGGACAAGGGGCTTGTTCTCAATGCCGACATCTCGGTTTCCGTAGGAGGGACCGAGCTCCTGGGAATTAAAGTAACCGCATCCCTTTCTTCCTTCGAAACCGCAGCCAGGTACGGGCTTGAGTTTCCTTCAGGAACAAACCTGAAAGCTCCGGGCTGGCAGCAGACAGACGTAACATTTGCCCTGTGCCCGGAATGCGGAAACAGAAGAGACGAAAAACTCCTGATAAACGAAGGCTGCCCGATCTGCGGCTGGACAAGCCCCCTGAAAGACCGGGTTCGGTCTTTACCTTTCCACGATAAAAAATAGATTGAAAATAGACACAAGAGGTGAAATGCTATGTTTGGTTTTTTCAAGAAAAGACGTGAAATGAAAAGAAAACGAGAGCTTGAAAGAGAAAAAGAAAGAGAAAGAATGGACTGGGAAATGGAAGAGATCAAGAGAAAACTGGATCAGGTTGACTGAAAACAAGAACAGACAGGTAAAATGCAAAGCAAAAAGCGAGGTTAAATCATGTTTGATATTTCCAGAAAGGATTGGAAAAGAAAAGATGGGAAAAGAAAAGATGGGAAAAGAAAAGATGAAGAAAGCTGGATTGAGAAACAGAAAGGGAAAGAATGGGTAGAAAAATGGAACATGTCAAAGGAAAACTGGACAAAAAGAAAAGAAAGGAAGACCTGGATTGGAAGATGGAACAGGCTGAAAAAGAACTGGCTTGAGAAAAAGAAAAGCAGAGAATGGGCAAAAACCGTTGAAGACATCAAGAAAAAACTGGAGTAGGGCCGGTCAAAATAGGGGAATAAAAGAAAAATAAGGGGCTTGAAGCCTAAAAGTGAATATATTAATGGGACTTACGCCTTGATGTAAAAAATCAGGCACTATCGGCTCTGGTTTAGTATTTATGATTTGGAGAGTTGAAGGTTTGATACTATTGATTTCTCAGTTCAATCGTGTAAGTCCCGGGTATTTTCCTCTAAAGGTAAAATCACTATCTTATATTTCAAAGAGGGCTGGGAATGAAAATAAACGACGAGCTTGAAAGCGAGAACCTGGAATTGAAATTGAAAGAAATAGAAGGGCGATTGAGGCGGATAGAAGAATTGGAAGGATTGAGGCGGATAGAAGAATTGGAAGGATTGGGGCGGATAGAAGAATTGGAAGGATTGAGGCGGATAGAAGAATTGGGAGTGAACATGAATCCAAAAAATAATCATGGGAAGCGTGGCTTTCAAAACACACGGAATGTTTCCGGAAGTCAATCTCCTGCAAAAGAGACAGGTCTTGTGGAAGAAATAGCAAAGGGCTTTATGCCCGGTCTGGAAAAAATTATCAAAAGGATGGAGGAGGTCTCGCCCGAGTTCCGGGTAAGAATTGAAGAAACTGACCAGGATATAAAACACAGACTGGATAAACAATGGACCTTCAGGCCCGGAATAAGTGCCGGCTACAGCCTTGACACTGTTAAGGGGAGGCGAAAAGCAGCAGAACTAAAAATCAAGCCGGAGATAGAACCCATTTTTGACATCATAAAAGAAAAAGATTACATATACGTCACGGCCCAGATCCCGAATGAAAAGGAATGCAGGATCAAAACCAAAATTGATTGTAACGTCCTGAGGATTGCTTCGGGGAATTATTTCCAGACAATGGACCTTTCCGAAAAGCCGGGCCCGATAGTTGAACAGACATTCCGAAACGGGGTACTTCAGTTGAAGCTTAAAAGGCAGAAGTATGTCGATTGATATTGATGAAAGTAACCTGAAAAAAGGGCTGTTGGGGCTTGTCATTGCCCTCGTTGAAATTATTCAGGAATTGCTTGAGAGAAAGGTAATAAATAGAATCGAGAGTGGAAACCTGGAATACGAGGAAATTAAAAGGGTTGGAGAAGCCCTCTTTGACCTGAAAGACGCTCTTGAAACCATAAAAAAAGACAATGAGCTTGAAGAAACGGTTGCTTCCGTAATATCCGGACTTGATGAGGTTGTCCGCGAGGCGCTTGAAAAGTTTATGAACCCTTTAGAATGGATAGAGGAGGAGTCGGATGAGCAAGAACAACGAGGGAAGATACCTGTACTCAGTTCTCAACAGAGGCATTGACGCGGAATTCGCAGAAACCGGTGTAAATAGTGCCAGGGTTTACACAGTAATTTACAGGGACCTCACTGCAGTTGTACACGCTTGCAGTGACAGTCCCGGGCTCGCAGCCGGGGAGGGCGAAGCGATGGAATGGATTCTGGAGCACATCCGGGTTGTGGACCTGATGACTGAAAAGTTCGGGACTGTCGTACCTTTTACCTTCGGCACCATAATTAAGGGTGATGACGAAGTCGTCTCCGAATGGTTGAGGGAAAACTACGCTGCGCTTAAAGCGGAGATCTCCCGATTCGAGGGGAGAGCCGAGTACTCGATCCAGATCTTCTATGAACAGGAGCTCCTTTCTGGAGAAATCTTCAAAATGAATCCCGGGCTCCAGGAGCTGAAAGGAAAGCTAACAGGTATTCCCAGGGGAATTGCCTACCTTTTTGAAAGACAACTGGAGCATAAGATAGCAGAAGAAATCGAAGCCCTTATTTCGGGACTTGCAGCCGGGTATGAAGCCCGTATCCGGGACTGTTCGGATTCGGTCCTTTCGGAGGAGAAAAAACCCGGTGTACCTGAGGAATATGAACAAAAGAAACTTTTCGTCTTCCTTGCCTGCCTTGTACAGGACGGCAAGGTCCCGGAACTTGGAGAGCTGCTGGACCGCATCAACGAACGGGAGGGGATTTGCGTGCGTTTTATAGGTCCCTTTGCCCCCTTCAGTTTTGTCAGGCTTAAAGGGATCTGAAATATGGAAAGGAATTGAATATGCTTCCCCAGCGCGATACCTGCACCCTTGTGGACCTCCTTGATAGGCTTCTGGAAAAAGGCCTGGTTTTGAGGGCTGATCTCGTCATTACCGTGGCAGGGGTTCCCCTGATCGGACTCAACCTGGTGGCAACCCTGGCCGAAATGGAAACAATGCTCAAATACGGGATCTTTGAAGGCCTGGATAAAACTACAAGGGAATGGGCCCTTGAACACAAACAGGGCATTCCTTTCCTGGAAGGGGAAAAGCCTCTTGACAAAGCCTATGGTTCATACCGCTTTGACAGGGGAAAGAAAACGGCCTGGAAATACGGGTATATCTATGTGACTGACCACAGGATTTTTGCCTGGGATAAAGGCTTGAGGTGCTTTCTCTTCGAGTTCCGGCCCGAAGAGATAAAAGCGGTAAAAGTGGAAAAAAGGTTGTATGAAAAGAAGGAAAGGGATGAATTATGCTTCCTGTTTCAGGATGAGACGTCCCTTTTCCTGCACGTTGAAAAGATACGGGATTTCAAAAAATCAATCGAAATGGTTTCATCAAGTTCTGAAGTTTGAAGAAGAAGGGGTCATGGGGTTGATGCAGAACAGGGCTATGAAAATTGAAAGCTGAAAAAACGGAAAATCCAGGTTCGAAGTTTGTAGGATAATGGGGTATGGGTTGATGGCTGAAAAGAGCTATGCAACTTGAAAGCTAAAAAAAGGGAAATCCGGGCTGGGATGGTTGAAAAAGATGGGGTATGGGGTTGATGGCCGAAAAGAGCTATGCAACTAAAGCTGAACAAACGGAAAACTCAGGTTTAAAGTTTGAAGGATAATGGGGTACGGGGTCACTGGAAGAACAGAGATGTGCGGCTATAAAAATGAACATACGGAAACTTGCTGGAATAAAACTAAAAACAGAGGCGGCTGAGAGGTACCTATGTTTCTAAATTCCACCAGCCTGTTTCTACTTTACCGGCTTCCTGCTAAAAAGCAATTGTTCAGAGAGCCCCGGGAATGCCTCGTATCCCGGGCTTGATTTTGCCCTTTTTTTCTTCATGGAAATTTAAAAGGAATGCTCTTTCAAAAGGAGTACTCTTCATGCATGTGAAGGGCTGCAAACCTGAAATTGTTGTAATACAAGTCAGGAAGAGTCTTAGGTATGGCCAAAAAAATTCCGGGGAAGTCAAAAAATACTTTTCCAAAACTGAGTTTGAAGCTCAAAATATGGGATATTCTGGATTTATGCATCCACTCTCCTGATCCGGATAGGGATTCAGGAGTCGGGGAAAGGATCTGGAATAAAAACAACGAGCTGCATGGCAGGATTGAGAGAAAATATTTCTTAGGGGGAATTGGGGTAAATACCGGGAATAACAATATTGATTTTGATAAAAACAATAGTATGGGGGGCAGCAATACCCCGGCAGTAGCTCTCGTCCCGGAGATACGAAATTCGGGCTATGTGAAGGCTGCGGGCAAATTTATAACTGAAAGAGGTAAACCGGCAAAGCAGTCCGAAAATGAAAAGGAAGGGTCGAAGCTAGAATATGATAAATACGTACCACAATCTCATGTGTGTGAACAAAAACCGGAATTCCGGGAATTCACACAGGTCTCCGAATCCGAGCACGGGCATGAATCCTGGCCCAAAAAAGATAGGGAAGTCCCTGGACCCGAGCTCCCCGCACGGAAACAGGAAAAGAAGGCCGATTCCAAAAAAGAGGATATTTGTGGGTATAGGCAGGAACCTGAACCGGATAGCCCTGTACCGGCAGACGAAAGGAGACATACATATATCCCGGGAAGAGATAAATGTTTTTGGAGATTGGGAAAAGAAAAGTACAGGTGGAAAGAGGAACAAAAAAAACACAGGTTGCAAAAAGACCCGAAAAAGCACAGCTTGCAAAAAAAACCAATAAACCATGGTTTTCAAAAGGAACCTCTGTCTGAAGAGGTGAATACGGTAAACCTTAAAACGGAACTTTGCCGGAGGAGTGCGGACCCTATCACTGAAGCCATCGAGGACGAAAAAATGTTAACGATTCTCACTGAGATCCCATCCGTATCCGAAAAAGAGGAAATAGTTTTTAGCTATTGCTTTAAGGACGGGAACGGGCATCTGTTCATACAGGCTGGAGCGCAGAGAAGGCATATCCTTATCGGCCGGAAAGTAGCCTTAAAACTAAAAGGGAAACCCAGGCTTGCTTCCTTAAAGAACGGAGTTCTCAGCATAGAAATAGTAAAAGGTTGATGGACCTACAAAATGACTCTAAAAATTGAGTCAATTTTAAAACTTCGAATATTCAAAATATATTGAATTTCTGGGGTATTCTGTGAATTTTCTGTAAGAGGCTGTCTTAAAATTCAAACCATTTCTACATTTGGATAGTGAGCGTTGTTGATCTTAAGTTTACTCCACAAATAAATTCCATCTGAATTATTTGCCCGATGTATAAACTCAAATTCATTAGACATCATGGTTAAAATTTAGACTTTAGACATTTGACGTTTAATGTTACAGTTTTTCGGTCCAAATACGTGATTCATATCCCAATTGTATAATCAATTGAATTTTAAGACACGCTCTAAAGGAGTATGAATTCACTCCTTCCGGAAGATTCCATAATTTATTCTTCATTCCATAATTTATTCTTCATTCCATAATTTATTCTTTCTGGAGAAATTTCTATATTTCATTCTTCCCGGAAGATTTTATATTTTATTTTTTTGTGGCTCAGGCCCTCTTCCAGGTTGTAACGGTATTGAATATACCTCAAAAACATTTTTGCTTCCATCTTCGTACTTTTTGATATCTTCCGAACTTCTTCGAATGTGTGCCAGTCCATGAGGAGGGCCTCATAAATCTTATTGTATTTTTCCCGGTTACTTTCTGAGAAGTTTTCGGGCACTATCATGAAATACGGATAGTTATTTTCCTTGAAGGTCCTGGAGGCTGCCTGCCCAAAAGCCGTCAACATCCATTGTTTTTTCAGGGGGGTTGACGCAGGGGACAGTTCCACAAGCCCTATTTCTTCCATTTCTTTCAGTTTATTGTTGACGGTGGATTCAGCAACTCCACTAAAATCGGAGATGCGGTTGGCGGTTAGCATTCCAAAAATATTCAGGGCATCCATTATTTTTAGTTCCCGGATCGTTTGGTTCCCTCCTTGCACGGACAACTTTTCCCCACCTTTAAGAGGTCGGAGAAAGGATATACTTTTCCGCATTCTTTGCAGCGGACGTTTATCTCAATGGAGAAGAGGTCTTCAATTATACCTCTCCTAACAGCCCTTCCCACTGCCCTTTCAAGTATCGTGGACGCGAATTTTAGAGAAGCATTGATGTCTTTCTCAGTTCTGGAGTTCTGGTCGAATTCCTCAGGCTCGATGCCCAGGCATTCCTTGAGGTGCTTTCTCATATCATTTTCATTTATGAAGACCCTGGAAATCATGTAGATGTCCAGTTTGCTTTTCCTGAAAATAGCGTTCCCGATTTCCCAGGTTTTCGGGTCAAGTTCTCTACCCGGGTCAATATACCGGGCCTGGATATATCTTCGGAAAGCCTCAACATCAAAAGTGAGCTCCTCTCCGGGTGCACTCTCTATATAATGGGCCTCAAGGATCTTTTCGTTGACCCTGTCTGTCAGGGACTCAATGCTCATGGGTTTATCATACTTGCCTGTAAAAGAATGACCTATCCAGAGGTTTGTTTCCTCCCTGGCAAGCAGCTTCGAATTTAATAAGTTGCATATTTTGCATGTTGATATTTCGGTTTTAGTAGCTTTCATATTTGACCGGTCACTCTACCTCATTTTACTGGATCTGCATAACTTAAAAATTTGGATTCCTTAAGGAGTTCATCCCCTTATGATATCCTCTTGAGGTTGGGCTTTTAACCTGTATCTCTGGACTTCATCGGCAATTTTTTCACCGGAGAGGGTTGTCAGGATCACGGATTTTATTTTTTTACTGATATATTCTATCAAAGAATTCAGCCTCTGGAAATCCAGAAATGTCAACTCATCAAGTATGATTGCCGGATAAAATTCCATTACTTTGTATGTAATGTAGCCGCTCAGCATTACGACAAGCCCTACAACTTCAAGTTCCGAAGTGCTGAGAGTTTTTATTGATTCCCTGTCAAAATATCCCGCACCTTCCCTGGAGGTCCTGCTCACCTTTAATTCGAAGTCCGGGTCAAGGGTAATTGCATCAACGTTTTTAAATTTCAGTTGAGCGTATACTTCTCCGAGGATCATATTGAAGTTTTCCCGTATGTTTTCTTCCTGGCTGCGGATTTCCTGGCGCAATGAGGTGATTTGTTCTTCTGCGGACTCAAGCTCTTTTGATGTTTTTTCCAGCTCTTCCCGGAACTTTAGTTTTGTCCTGAGTTTTTTTTCGATATTGCTGATTTCTATCTCAAGCCTTCCAATTGCCTGGTTCACTGAAGAAAATTGCTTTGTGACTTCAGAGGACATCGTTTCAATTTTACTTTCAAGTTCCAGGCCAAGGCTTTCGAGTCTTCCCTTTTTTCCTTCAGCAGCTTTCAGCTGGGTTGTAGTTTGTGCAAGCCTCGTTTTCAAAGAAGCAAGTTCCAGGTGTGTCGAGGATATACACTGTTTATATTCCCGTATGTCTTTGTCAAGCTTCTTGAGTTCCTCTTCTTTTTCTTTAAGCCCGGATATTTTGAGTTCTATCTGGTGGATGTTTTTTAACTGTTTTTTCCTGAGGTTGATTAGTTGTGTTCTGTGTTTATCAAGGGCTGATTTTTGAGAAGCCTGTCCGCAAAAAGGGCACATGATTGTCTCATCGAAAAACGTTCTTTCAATTATGGATCCGGATGTTTCTTCGGAATCCATAAGGAGCCTGGAAGGGAACTTCAGTTGTTTTTCGATCTCGTCAATAAAATGATTCAGGGTATCGATCTGGGAACGGCACTGGTTTTTTTCTTCACTTAATGCTGCAATTGAACTGCTGATTGAGTCCGGGGACCCTTGCTTTTCCATTTCTGCGGCATCCAGTTTCCGGGAATAATTCTCCGAATCGAGTTCCAGCATTGACAGCCGGGGCTTTATGGAGGAAATGGAGGATTCAAGGCGGGATATCAGGCCCATGGTTTCGCCAATGAGCTGGGTTGTGTGTTCGTACTCCCTGCTGATACTATCCTTTGCCTGCAGTTCTTTTTGTTTACCTCTTATTTCCAGGTACCTGGCGTTGAGGGCTTCAAGTTCTGCACTTTTTGCCTCAAGCGTGCTCTGGACCTGGGAAGTATCGGTTAACTTTCTTTCCAGAGCTTCCTTATCCGTGAGCAGTTTTCTTTTTTGCTCTTCCAGCTTATTCAGCTCTGCCCTGAGCAGGTCTATGTTTGTATATTCGAGGAGTATTTGCTTCATGTTCTGCCCGGAACGGACAGCCACAAGGACCTCGTTGTTGTTTCCCCCAATTGCAAACCTGCGGACAAGAGGCTCCAGTTTTTCATCGAGGAGCCGGTCTCCTCTTATCTGCACGCCTTTAGGGATGCGAGAAATCTCCCTCTTAAAAGTCCTGCCCTTTGCATCTTTTACTTCTACAAAACCATAATTGCTGCCCGAGTGAAGAATATAGCTATAGTCTCCGCTCTTTCCGACCGGAACAACTGACAGAAGAAATGCGCGCAAAAGGGAAGTTTTACCTGATGCGTTCGGGGCTTCAATTACATTTAGCCCTTCCTTAATATTCAAGTGTATACCGGTGAGCCCTCCGATGTTATGGGCAGTAATCTCAAAATTCTGTAAATCGGCTTTCATAGGTTCTCGCATTTCTCATATTGTATCTTTCCTTGTTCGGCTCCAATTACTGTATTCTATTAATATAATAGTATTCCACTACCTGTATATGATATACAGCATACTCTATTAATTGACTATTATATTTTCTCTATCGATGAACTATTATTATATCGGTGTCTTATTCTCCTTATCCGCTTATAATTTTTTTTCTTACAGTCAAGATTTTTTTGTAACCTGCTATTCCTCCTATCTTTTATTCTTTCATATTTTTTATAAAGTTTTCTGCCTCCCTCCTCAGATTCAAAACTCTTTGTTTGGAAATTGGATTTCTTCTCTGTTTTTCTTTCCCTGAGGAGCCGGTATATTATTGTCCTTTTAAGTTTATAGAATATACTATATACGTTTACGTAAATAGTGTATATATACATGGGATCATATCTGACTAAATTTTTCTTAAACAAAACCTGCCAGCAACAGAGATGAGTTTCCGGGAGATGAGTTTCCGGGCATGGAGGAATGAGAGTGTGCCAGAGAAGACAAAAATTAAAAACCATTTACAAGAAGGCTTGAAGGAGTATTCCCAGGCGCTTGATGAATATTGCAGGGACCTGGGCTGGGACAGCAAAAAGCTGAAGCTTTCCTTAACTGGTGAGGGAATTGTGGATGATGTCCTGTACCTTGAAGACCCTAACAGCAGGATAATCGATATTATGGCCCTGTTTCTCTCGAGGCCGGAATCTTCAATTTTTGTGATCTGTGCCCCGGAAGGGATGGGTAAAACAAGTGTAAGGGATTTTGCAGTCAGAGCCCTGAATTCTAGCGACGACTTTTACATTTCGGCAACGAATAATCCGGGAACGACTCCTCTCTGGCTCCTTAAAGAGATTTTGAAAGACCTCAATTCGGCTGATGAGGCTCCTCGTACTCTGGATCTTGTCTGGAACAAGCTTGCGACAAGGCTCCTTGAGTTAAGGGAAGCCGGAATTTCCACGGTTGTCTGGATAGATAAAGCTGAAAAACTTGACAGTACAGCCTTCCTTATTCTTCGCACTCTTGCTAATGTCAGGACCTTTGCAGGGGAAAAGGCCTGTAAGGTCATTTTAACGGGGCGCCTTCCTTTAAAGAAAAAGGTAAAAAATCTCTTTGAACAAAGCTCGAATAATCCTGATGCATGCGGTGACTTTAGTGAATTCCTTACTTTCGAACTGGAAAAGTGGAACGCTGATAATATTTCAAGCTGGTGGGAACTTTTGTCGGAATTCTGCTCCACAACCGTGAATCCCACAAATCCATTTTCAGGGAACGCGGCAGAAATAGTACTGGAATTCAGTGGAGGCAACCCCCGGTCAATTGTGCAGCTGACTCGATTGATCCTCTTTGAAAAAGCTTTCAGGTGTCACGGAAAGGAATCGGAAAAGGAATCAGAGAAGGAATCAG
>DUKH01000022.1:36240-37444 GCA_013329415.1 Methanosarcinaceae archaeon
CAGAGAAGGAAACAGAGACGGAAGAGGAAAAGAAAATGCGGGTGAGTGGAAAAGAAGTCTTGGAAATATTTTATCAGAGTTTGAAGCGGAGTGTGTAATGCATGGATAAAAGGGAAAGTGCATCCGATAAATTAAGAAGGCGGCTGGAAGAACAAAAAACCAGGCAGGAATTTTTTAATGTGGAGAGTTCCCCTGCTCCAGGCCCTGAATCAACGAGTATCCCCGGCTCCTGTCCTGCCGGAGCTTCCTCTGTAGAATATGACGGGAAATTAATTGCAAAAGCAATTGATGAGGCGTTGAAAAACCCCCGGATAGGGGCCTGGTCCCCCAGATCGGCAATGATCCTTAATTATATAAAGTTCACCCGTCCGATGGGAAAAGGTTCCCTGAGTTCCGAAATTGATGAAATCCTAACCAGGGGACTGATTTCAAGGTATCCTGAACTCCATAAGGCAATCGGCGAAGTCATGGGTGAAAAACAAATAGAGATCCCAAAGAAAAAAGGGAAAAAGTAAAGGAAGACCTGAGCCCTCCTTTCTGACATTTTCCTTTATACTGGCCTTTTTCCCGGAAGTGCCCCGTGAACAAAAAAACCGTTGATTTCGGCTTCGCGCTCTTTGAAGTATTCCATGAATGCGGATTTGATTTCGAGAAGAGTTTCTTTCAGGGGCAGGCCTCCCGCTTGGAGAAGTTGGATGCTGTTTTGTGAATAAATATGGTTTTGCAGTTAATTGTGGTTTTGCAGTTAATTGTGGTTTTGCAGTTAATTGTGGTTTTGCAGGCAATCTGGTGCGCTGGATGTAATCCTGCATAGGTGGTTTTTTCTAAAGTCTTTAGCCTGATTCTATTTTAAACCTTCCAATTCTGTTTTGTTCTGAATTTTTTCCTTAATCCCCCGGGAATCTCTGATACTTAAATGGGATACTTAACCGAGATGTTTAAATAGTATATTCAAATATGGTTGATTAATAAATAATTGAAAAATGAACTATTGATTTATGTACAATCCATTTATAAGTCATCTTCCTCGGGATGTCTACACTTGATCCTTTGTAACAGCAATAATTTAATTTCCATTGGTTGATAAATCAACTCCAATTCCAATTATAGTCTCGGATGTAAATATTTACACTTACTTTATAACCACGGAAGACACCGAAAGCACGGAAGGATTGTGTCCCGATTTCCTTTATTCCGTGTTTTC
>DUKH01000089.1:0-2817 GCA_013329415.1 Methanosarcinaceae archaeon
CCCCTTTTATATTTGATTTACCATTTTTATGTTTTTATTCTTCTCCCATCTCTCTCCTGAATTCGAGGTAATCCATTTCAACCTCTTCCAGTTCGTGCTCCATATTTTGTATCCCCCATTTTCTTTTGCTTATCATATGTCCCTATGTTTCCTTGCATATTCATTAAACGTTTTTTAAGGAAATGACTCCACTTTGGAAAAAGTTGTCACTTTATTTAAAGTTTTCCGTTAACCGATATCTATTCACACCTTACGCATTGAGTTAACATTCATTACTATTATTTGCTAAATTGTAGCACTTATACAAAGATATTTTTAAATGAAAGGTGTGGCATTTCACATTCCTATGCAGAGAAAGCTTGTGATGAATAATTCCGGACCCGAACTCATTATGGGGGTCAGGAACCTTGCAGGGCTTGAGGCATGTGCCCGGTATGCGGACGCCGTCTATTTTTCAACGGACCGGCTGAGCCTGCGGGCGCGGGCAAAGGAGATCACCCTTGAGAACCTGGGGGCCTTTACGGAAGAAGTCCGGGCCAGGGGGCTCAGGGCTTACCTGGCGGTAAACTCCACCGTAAACGAGGGCAGACTCGGGGAAGCTTCCGAAGTGGTCGAGGCAGCGTCTGATGCGGGAGTTGATGCTATTATTGCCTGGGACCCGGCAGTAATCCTCAGGGCAAGGAAAGTGGGGCTTACGGTCCACATCTCAACCCAGGCCAACGTCACCAACCACGAAACCGCCGAGTTTTACAGAGGGCTGGGGGCAAAGCGGATCGTGCTCTCGAGGGAACTTTCCCTGGAAGAGATCCGGCAGGTCAGGGAGAACTCGGAGGTGGAGATCGAAGCTTTTGTCCACGGCGCCATGTGCATGGCGGTCTCGGGCAGGTGCCACCTTTCGGCTTATTCCCTGGGCAGGTCCGGGAACTGCGGGGAGTGTACCCAGCCCTGCCGCTGGGAATGGGAACTGCACGGGGAAAACGGGATCGTGGCAGAAAGCCGGGGAAAGTACCTCCTCAGCGCAAAAGACCTCTATATGATAGGACACGTCCCGGAACTGGTCGAAGCAGGCATCTCGGCTTTCAAGGTTGAGGGGAGACTGCGGGACCCCGGTTACCTTGAGACGGTTTCCCGCTGCTACAGGGAGGCGATCGCTGCATACGAAAACGGCGACTATACCCCTGAAAAGGTCGAAGCCTGGACCCGGGACCTTGCTTCGGTCTACAACAGGGGCTTTTCCACGGGCTTTTACTTCGGGGTCCCGGGGCTGGAAGGTTTTTCCCCGGAAAAAGGCATGAACGCCTCGGAAAATAAGCGCAGGGCGGCAGGAATCGTTACAAACTATTACCCGAAAGCAGGGGCTGCGGCTGTCAGGCTCCTCGAAGAGGGACTTGCTGTGGGGGATGAAATCCTTATAGAAGGGAGCACTACCTATCTCAAGCAGCAGGTCCGGTCCATGAGGAAAGAAGGCCTGCCTCTGAACAGGGCTGAAAAAGGCGATGAAGTGGGGCTTTCCGTGGAAGGGACAGTCCGGGAAAACGACCGAATATATATCATTCAATTAAAATAATACAACAGTATCTATATATTGGATTCTCCCTTATCACGGTAGCAAATTGCAGGGTTTATTCAAAAAATCTAACATGGTTTAACAATCCTCTGATCGGATGGTTCGTCCTTCCCGGGACGGATCAACCTCTGATGGATTCGAAATAATTTTGAAGAATTCGAATTATATTCAAGGCTTCCGGTTACAGGCCGGTAAATGTAAAGGTGATAATTTGATAAGCGTTAACGAAATGGGATCATACGTCATCGAAGAGATGCTCGACTGGGTCGAGGACATAAAAGCGGAAGTTGTCAAACTCGAAAACGGCGCCACAATCATTGACTGTGGGGTCAATGCGGAAGGCGGGTACGAGGCAGGTATGTACCTGTCAAGGCTCTGCCTGGCCGACCTTGCCGATCTCAGGTACAGCACCTTCGACCTGAACGGGATCAAATGGCCTGCCATTCAGGTGGCAAGCGACAACCCTGTCATTGCCTGCATGGCTTCCCAGTACGCAGGCTGGAGAATTTCCGTAGGCGATTACTTCGCAATGGGTTCCGGGCCTGCCCGGGCACTCGGCCTGAAGCCAAAAGAGCTCTATGAGGAAATCGGGTATGAAGACGACTTCGAAGCCGCAGTCCTGGTCCTGGAATCCGACAAACTCCCCGATGAGAAGGTCGTGGAGTACATCGCCAAGCACTGCAGCGTAGACCCCGAAAACGTAATGATCGCCGTTGCCCCTACATCTTCCATCGCAGGCTCGGTCCAGATCTCCGCCCGTGTGGTGGAAACCGGGATTCACAAGCTCGAATCCACCGGCTTTGACATCAACTGCATAAAGAGCGGGTATGGAACCGCCCCAATCGCCCCGATCGTCGGAAACGACGTCCAGTGTATGGGTTCAACCAACGACTGTGTGATCTACTGCGGCGAGACCAACTACACCGTAGAATTCGATGGTGAACTTTCAGAACTCGAGGACTTCGTAAGGAAAGCTCCCTCCACAACCTCCGGAGACTTCGGAAAGCCCTTTTACCAGACCTTCAAGGAAGCAGGTTTCGACTTTTTCAAGGTCGACGCAGGCATGTTTGCCCCTGCCAGGCTTACCGTAAACGATCTCAACAGCACAAAGACCGTTTCCTGCGGCGGGCTCTACCCCGACATCCTGCTCGAGTCCTTCGGGATCAAGCAACTCTAAGGGCAACTGCCCTTTTTCCTAACTTTTTTGTTTCTTCTTTTCTTTTTTTATTGATTGCTTGATGATTGCTTGA
>DUKH01000089.1:3173-12542 GCA_013329415.1 Methanosarcinaceae archaeon
CTTGATGATTGCTTGATGATTGTTTGATTTTCTTTTTTGTCACATTTTTTCTTTATAGGCCTTTTAATCCCCTTTTTCTTTTTTCTTCCCTTTTTGTCACGTATATGGCTGATAACGCCGTTAACATAACTTATTTAAGGATCTGAACCCCTATTTCGTTATATTCTTCATAAAAAGTATGCTTGTCTGAAAGTATACTTGTATAGTTCTTTCAATAAAGCTTGGTTTTTGAAGAGGTTATTTTCATGAATGTGATAAACACCGGTCAGGGAGTAGGCGGCATCCTGAACAATTTCAGGGGTCTTGTGGAAGATGCGGAAAAGATCACTTTTGTCGGGACTCCGGGGTTCTGCACCCCCTTTGCCGAACTCATCGGGTCCGTGGTTCGGAACAAACAGCTGGCTTTTATCCCGAACCTGGACTTTGAAGGTGCAAAGAAAATTTCCATGACCAAACAGGGAATGCAGTTAGGAGATTCCACTGACCCTTCAGCCGATACTGTCGTCCTTCTAGGCGGGCTTGCCATGCCGAAGATCGGGGTTAAGGCGGAAGAAGCAAACGGGCTGGTCGGGAAGATCCTCGAAGGAAAGGAAAACGGGAAGATCATAGGTGTCTGCTTCCAGTCAATGTTCATGCAGCAGAAATGGGAAGAAGTAATTGCCTTTGACTACATTATCAACGCTGACCTGGATATTAAGGTCATGGAAGTCTGAAGAGTAATGTGAAAGGGAATTACCTTATAAATAATTCTAAATGTTTTCCTGTCAAAACTTAGTTTTTTCGATCCCTTGCAGGGGAATAGGTATATAATTTACGATAAATATTATATCCTATCCAAACGAATAACAGGTTGATAATTATGGGGAAGAATATCGAAGAAATCAAGACGCTTAAGGGTTTCATGCCCAGAGCCATTAAGTACGCTGGAGACATGAACGAGGACTTTGCCGAAGGTCTCGCAGGTTTTTACAAAGCAATCTGGGCTGATAGGGAAGGCGGACTTTCCATGAAGAACAAGCATATCCTGGTCTTCACGGTCGCCTGCTCAAACAACAACACGGAGAGTGCGGTCAAGATCCTGTCGAGGCTCAAGAAATTTGAAGCAACAAAAGCCGAAATCATGGATGCCATGATGATGGCAGCCTGGACAGGTGGAATCCAGAACTTCACGGATTTCAGTGCCGTTGTGCTCAAGGAGATGGAAAGGCTGGGTTTTGAATAACCTGCCTTTCTTAATTACTCCTTTTTCCCGTCCCATTGCTTTTTTTCAGCGTGTTTGGTTTTTTCCAACATGTTGGCTATTCTCCTAATTTTTTTAAGGAGCATTTACGTGTGACAGCCAGAAAGCTCCAATGTTCAGCGTGGGGATGATCGGCTCCCAGATCCCTGAAAAACTTTCATCGGCGGTACGGCAGGGCATGTTGCTACAAAGAAGAACATAATCTGTAGAAAAAGAGGTTAACATTCTGTTTTTTTCCCTTGAAATTCCCTGTTTCAATTAGTAAATAAATCCTTTTAATAGTCCTTTCTTTTTTTAGAGTTTATTATGCTTTGAATAAATTATTCCATATTTTATTCCTGTCTATAACTATTTTAAAACCATTTAAGATATTTTTTTTGATTTCAGGGTTTTTTAGTTTTTTATTATTTATTTTAAGAATTTTTCTGACTTTTTAATTGAATTTTGGCCAGGAAAAGCCTTTTTTCATTTTAAATAAAAATTGATAAGTCTTTCTTTTAAGATTTCAGTGAATTTCCTGAATATCAGCCCATTTTTAAATTCTACTTTTTTATATAATTAGCGTTTTTTCCGGAATGCTTATTAATGCATATAATACTCCTTTTTTCATAGAAAAAAATAAACAATTTTAAGAGGGATTTCTACGGAGCAGCAGAAAACAGGTGTAATCTTTCGCGAGGTTCAGAACCTGCACAACAACATATTCTGGATTTTTGTCCTTTATCCTGCTCTCCTCCTCTGGTATATCCAGGTCCAGCGCTTTGTCTTAGGAAAACCTCTCGGCGTACAGAACATCCCTGACCTTTACCTTAACATTCTCTGGTTTGTCTTCGGAGTGTTTTTCCCCTTTATGTTATACTTCACAAAGCACATTACAGAGGTTCGGAAAGATGGGATATACATCCGTTTAGTTCCCCTCAACTTCTCCTTTAAAAAAATTCCCTATCATATCGTAGAGGAATGTAAAGTTCAGGCTTATGACTCCTCCAAAGAAGAAGACGCCGAGAAATCAAAAACTCCTCAGCAGAAGGTTGGTCCCGTCGTAATTCTGAAGCTGATTTCCGGGAAAAAAATGCTGATCAGTTCCAGAAAGCCTGAAGAACTCTGCAGGGCAATCCTGCAGGCTGCGGCTCAGTACTGAAGAAAAATCAGCACTGAAAAATGGTCAGTATTGAAAAGGAGTTTACAGGGTTATTTTCTCAGTCCCTCTCTTTTTTGTAATCTTTATCTTTTTTGTAATCTTTATCTTTTTTGTAATTTTTCCGGGTTAATGAGAAGAACAGGGGATGTGCCCGGATGCGAAGGCTGATAAACAGAATTATAGCTTTCCCCGCTCAATATTGAACAGGGACATCTGGCTTTATTTAAATAATAGCCCGGAAGAAGGGGGTAAAAAATAACCGGGGGAAATAATTTCTCAGCGCAGGGTACGGAAGCCCTTTACAGGGAACATGCGGGAAAACTGGTAATTGAGCTTGAACTCCATAACCTGCTGGAGCTCTACGATCCCTTTGATCCTGCTCCGTTGCACGAAAGGGAACTTGACGCCGGTGCAGATGAATATATTTACAATGCAGTGGATGAATTCCCTCTGAAAAAACCCCTTGAAATAATGATCTATCTTCCTCCTTCCGAAATCAGCGAGGAAGTCCAGCTTGCAATCAAAAAAGCGATCAAAAACCATTTTGCTTACAAAAAGACTCTCAATGAAATTGATCTGAAAAGGCTTCTCAAGCGGGGGAGAAGAAACCTGTTCATTGCCCTCTTCTTCCTTTTCCTCTGTCTGGTTTTTATCCGGCTGCTCTCCGCTTTTGAAGAAAGCCTGCTAAATACCCTGGTTTCCGAGGGTCTCCTTATCATAGGCTGGGTTGCCATGTGGGAGCCAGTGCACATTTTTCTCTATGGCTGGTGGCCAATTGTACACAGGCGAAGAATTTACGACAAAATAATCGACATGAACGTGTATGTCAGGACAGGTCCCCCGGTCGGACCCCGGGGCATCAGGTACAGGTCCGGTCTCTGAGACGACCCCTCTTAATTATTTATATTCATTTTAATTTTAATCTTAATCGAATACTCAACCTTTACTCAAATATCCGGGCATCAACGACAACATGCAGCACTCCGGGAGAATATTTCTTGATCCTCCTGAGCCCCAGGATTTCCACTTTTTTTCCCAGCGTCTCGGCGGCTTCCCGGATTCTTGCGGCAGGCCTTTCCTCTGCAAGTTTTTCGGGCACTGTTTCGTGGTAATGTAAAATTCCCCCTTTTTTCTTGAGGATCTTTATAGCCGGGAGCAGGTAGTGGTGCGTGGTTCTCACATAGCCCATGAGCACCCTATCGGCTTCTCCTTCGGGAGCGACTTCTGCACAGTCCCCCCTGAGGGGAACGATGATGTCTTCTACCTGGTTCAATCTTATGTTTTCTTTAAGATAGGCAAAGGACTCGGGGTTTATTTCAATCGAGTAGATTTTTCCCGGCCGCGCATGGACAGCCATGGGAATTGAAAAGTAGCCTATCCCCGCAAACATGTCCACAATTACTTCTCCCTGCCCGAGTTTGCTCATCCGTTTCCTCTCTTCCAGGTTGCCCTTGGAGTACATCACTTTCGTTACGTCCTGCTTGAAGAGGCAGCCGTGTTCTTTGTGGATGGTTTCCGTAGAGCTCCCGAGGAGAAGTTCCCTTTTCGGCTGGCGGAACTGGCCTTCGATCCCAAGGTCCCGGACAACGCTTTTACATTTCGGGTACATTGAGAGCAGGGCCTCGGCTATCAGGACCTTTTTGGTATCGAGAACTTCCGGGACGCTGACAATGATGATGTCCCCCAGGACATGCCAACTTGACGGGACCTGTTCCAGCTCTGTTTCGGTTAAGGTGTCTGCGAGGTATTCTTTCAGGGATGCCGGCTTTTTCAGGAATTCGGGGGTTTCCTGGTTGATGACGGGGAAGTCTCCAATCCGGTCGCCTGCGGCTTCCGTTACCGGGATTTCCAGGGAAGTGCCTTTTTCTGTCCGGACTTTACGGATTTTTCGGGTGTGGTCGAGAAGTCCCGAGGCTAGAACCTTAATACGGGCTTCTTCCCCTTTTTCAACCGGAACACGGACGGCTATGTACATAGGAATGAATAGGATATCAGGCATCCGATTAATGTTTTTTGTTAGTATATTATTCTTTTAATTATTTACATAAGAATACATATATAATTGTGCTCCTATATATTTTATAAATCTCCAGAAACCTCCAGAAACCTTGTGGTCGGAGAAATATTAGGGAGTGAGCGATGGGGCGATGATAACTTCCGCAGTCAGTGGGAACTCTCGATTTCAGGTTGAGATCCTTTATTTTTTGCTTTTTCTTATTCTATTCACCGAGGGGGTTTGGTCAAATAATCATATGCGAATGCGGCGAACTGGTGGGAAGGGAAACGTTTAAAGATTATATTAAAACTTCGGAAAATCCTTCAACAAGAACCATAGGGCACAGGAACTGCGGGGTTATCTTCAATTTCGTTGATGAAAAAAAGCCAAAGAAATATTCTTCCAGAAAGGAGCTAAAAATTCTGGCGGCTAGGTTTGCGGACAAGAATTTGCCTCCTGAAAATGCAGCGAAGTTCCTGCTTGAGGTGGATCGGCTCAAGTCGAGAGGTAAATACCCGGATTCTGAGGTTTTGATAAAAGCTTACCGGGAATTTCTGGAACAAAGTGCTGGAAGCCCGTCTAATAAGGATGTAGGAGTCTCTGATGTGAGACAAAAGTAAAAGCTGAATTTTTATGGAACCTTATGCTGATAATCTGGAACATCTTCTGGATGAGCTTTCAAGAATCGATCTAACAGAGGATGTTTCTGAGGGCCAAAAAGAAAAAGCTCAGAAATATCTGGACCGCTATTTTGCGGATCTTTATATCCAGGTATACTGGCAAGATTGCCGCGAATTTGCCGCAGAATTGAGAACGCGATGGGAGGCTTTCAATGGTGGTACCTGAATTCCAGGCTTACGTGGGCCCTCGACCTTTTGAACAGGAAGATAAACCCATTTTTTTCGGAAGAGACCGTGAAGCTCGCGATCTCCTTTCCCTGGTCATTGCACATAATCTGGTCCTCGTCTATGCCCAGTCGGGTGCAGGTAAGACTTCAATTATCAATGCAGGGCTTATTCCTCTCCTTGAGGAAAACCAGTTTGAAGTTTTCCCGGTGGCGCGAGTTAAAGGCACAATTTTTGAAAATATAGGAACTGACGAGATTTCGAACATATATGTCTTTAATACTCTCACAAGCTGGGCTGAAGGTGCGTATGATGTTGAGCTCCTGGCTAAAATGAAATTTGTTGATTTTTTGAATGGACAGGGGCGTATGCAGGATAAAGATGGTATGCCTTTACCCCGCGTAATCATCTTCGATCAGTTCGAGGAAATCTTCTCTTCGTATCAGGGCCGGTGGAAAGATAGAGAGGTTTTCTTTGAGCAAGTAAGCGCTGCTCTGAAAGCAGATCCCCTTTTAAGGGTTGTTTTTGTCATGCGTGAGGATTTCATAGCTCGGCTAGACCCTTATGCATATCTTCTGCCCGAAAGGTTGCGGACGCGTTTTCGCATGGAGCGTCTGCGCAGTGAGGCTGCACTGCTGGCAATCAAAGAGCCTTTGAAAGATACTGGCCGCTTTTTTGCAGAAGGCGTGGCAGAAAAGCTTGTCGATGATTTGCTGAAGATTCGAGTTGAGACAATCCCGGGGGAGACCGCTGAGGTCACAGGAGAATACATAGAGGCCGTGCAACTTCAGGTAGTATGCCAGAACCTCTGGCGGGAGTTACCGCCGGATGTAAATCAGATCACTTTTCAGCACCTGAAAACCTATGGCAATGTAAAACAGGAACTTTACAGATTTTACGAAGAGGCTATAAGGGCAGCTGCAGCGAAGGCAGGCATTGATGAGGAGGGGCTACGCACATTATGCGGTGAAGTGCTGATAACGGCGATGGAGACGCGAGGGATGGTGTACCGCGCTCCGGAGTCCACTTTAGGTGTTCCCAATACAGCTATTGATGTGCTTGAAAGCATGCACCTTATCAGAGCAGAGTGGCGGGCAGGTGCGCGCTGGTATGAACTGACACACGACAGGTTTATCGAACCTATACTATCTTCTAACAAGGTTTTTAATGATGAACTGGCAGAGAAAAAAAGGGAAGAGAAGGAACGAGCAGAGAAAGAGCGGCTGGAGAGAGAATGGGCTGAAAAAGAACGGGTGGCAGAGATAAAGCGGGCTGAAAAAGAAAGGATCCTGCGCCGCAAAATTAAAAGAATTGGAGTCTATTCCCTTATTTTTCTCATTCTAGCTGGATTTGCAGCCTTTCAATGGATTAACTCCGAAGAACAGGCAAAAAGAGCTAATGAGGAAAAACAGCGTGCTGAAGAACAGACAATAATAGCTAATGAGGAGAAACAGCGTGCTGAAGAACAGACAATAATAGCTAATGAGGAGAAACAGCGTGCTGATGAACAGGCAAAAATAGCCGAGGAGGAGAAACAGCATGCTGAAGAACAGGCAAAAATAGCTGAAGAACAAGCAAAAATAGCTGAGGAGGAGAAACAGCATGCTGAAGAACAGAGAAAAAAAGCCAGTAGTGCTAAACGGCGTGCTAATGAAAAGGAGAGAGAAGCTTTTGCTTTAAGTTTAAATACACCAGCCATTAAGTTCCTAAAATTTTATGATACTCGAGATATAGGTATTCTTATTGCTATCGAATCATTTCGAATTAGTAGAACATCGGAGGCTGAACAGTTAATACGTTACGGGCTATCATTCATACCTCATAAAGTTGTTGTTCTGAACCATAATGGTTCGATAAATAACGTTGTCTTCAGTCCTGATGGAAGATATATCGCTACAGCGAGCAATGACAACACATCACGCATATGGGATGCAGCTACAGGTACGCAAATTTCTGTTCTGAACCATACTAGTCCGGTGAATAATGTTGTCTTTAGTCCTGATGAAAAATATATTACTACGGCGAGTCGTGACTATACAGCATGCGTATGGGATGTAGCTACAGGTAAATCAGTTTCTGTTCTGAACCATACAAGTCCGGTGAATAATGTTGTATTGAGTCCTGATGGAAAATACGTCGCTACAATATTGGACTGCAAAGCATGTTTATGGAACGCATTTACAGGGGGAGAAACTGCTGTTCTGAATCATACTGATCCGGTGAATAATGTTGTATTCAGTCCTGATGGAAAATACGTCGCTACAATATTGGGCTGGAAAGCATGTTTATGGAATGCATCTACAGGGGAAGAAATTGCTGTTCTGGATCATACTGATCTGGTGTATAATGCTGTATTCAGTCCTGATGGAAAATACGTCGCTACGATTAGTTTGAACCTAACGAATTTGGACCTAACGAATTTGGACCTAATGAATTTGGACTACGCAAGTTTGGACTGCACAGCACGTTTATGGAACGCATCTACAAAGGAAGAAATTGCTGTTCTGAATCATGATTATTTGATAAATAATGTTGTTTTCAGTCCTGATGGAAAATATATTGCTACAGCGAGTTGTGACAACACAGCACGTTTATGGAACGCATCTACAGGTGCACAAATTTCTGTTCTGAACCATAATGGTTGGGTAAATGATGTTGTCTTCAGTCCTGATGGAACATATATCGCAACGGCGAGTGATGACTATACAGCACGTATATGGGATAAAGCCACAGGTAAAGAAATTTATGTTCTATGTCATAATGATTGGGTAAGTAATGTTATTTTCAGTCCTGATGGAAGATATGTCGCCACGGCAAGTGCTGACAATACATCACGCATTGTATCTACAGACACTTCTACTCTCAACCATAATGGTTGGGTAAATGATGTTGTCTTCAGTCCTGATGGAAAATATGTCGCTACGTCGAGTGATGACAACGCGGCACACATATGGGATAAAGCCACAGGTAAACCAGTTTTTGTTCTGAATCATAATGATTGGGTAAATAATGTTAATTTCAGTTCTGACGGAAAATATATTGCAACGGCGAGTAAAGATAATACAGCACGCGTATGGAATGTATCTACAGGTACACAAATTTCTGTTCTGAACCATACTAGTCCGGTGTATAAAGCTGTATTCAGTCCTGACGGAAGATATATCGCAACGGCAAGTTCTGATAATACATCACGCATATGTGATGCAGCTACAGGTAAACTAGTTTCTGTTCTGAACAATAGCCTTGGGGTGTATGATATTGTCTTCAGTCCTGATGGAAAATATGTTGCTACAGCGAGTTGGGGATATGTTGACAATACAGCACGCGTATGGAATGCATCTACAGGTAAAGAAACTGCTGTTCTGAATAATCATAATAGTTGTGTAAATAATGTTGTCTTCAGTCCTTGTGGAAAATACATCGCTACAGCGAGTGATGACTCCACAGCACGCATATGGAACGCATCTACAGGTGAAGAAACTGCTGTTCTGAACCACACTAGTCCGGTGTATAAAGCTGTATTCAGTCCTGATAGAAAATATGTCGCTACGGCGTGTAGAAACAATAAAGCATGCTTATGGGATTTGGATGCAACAGATGAACCAATTTTTGACCTGGAACATTATGGTTCGGTAAATAATGTCGTGTTCAGTCCTGACGGAAAATGTGTCGCTACAGCGAGTCTTGACTATACAGCATGTGTATGGAATGTATCTACAGGTAAACAAATTTCTGTTCTGGAACATGATTATAATAAAGTAAATGATGTTGTTTTCAGTCCTGATGGAAAATATATCGCAACGGCAAATGGTGACACAGCAAAATTGTGGGAAATATGTACTACCGAGGATCTTATACACGAATCCAGCAGTCGTTTAACCCGGAACATACCGGAAGATATATGGTGTAAGTGTATGGGTAATGAGCCTTACAACAGGACATTTCCAAATTTGCCATAATAAAAACTAACAGGGACAAAAATTTTTGGGCTCTTCGCTGTTTCGAGTGGGTAGCTTTCATTAATCCCTAAATGTTAAGGAATGGTGAAAATATAACTTCATATTTTCGTATCGGGAATTGCTCTATACTCATACAGGTTGGTTTTTGTTGGTGGAAACGTTTGCTGTGTGCATTCAAACCACGGAAA
>DUKH01000030.1:0-3321 GCA_013329415.1 Methanosarcinaceae archaeon
TTACTGGGTCATTACTGGGTCACTACGGGTTCACTACGGGTCCAAACCAGAGAAGATTGATTCATTTTTCATTCCCAGGTTCGTAGTATGCGTGCGGATCGTTTTGTCTCTTACCTTTCCAAACGAGGTATTTTTGCTCTACAAGTCTCTTTACCTTCCTTTTCACTGTAGACCGGCTTTTATTCAGGATTCCTTCAAGTTCTTTTATATTTGCTTTTTCATGCTCCCGAATATAATCCACGATCTTCTGCTCGTCCTCGTCAAGTTTGTCGAAGTCAAAAGGCGGTTCTTTTACAACTTCAGCCGGTTTTCCGTAGAAGGTTGTCTTGAAAAAGCCGCTTTCTTCCCTGAACTCGGGGTCAGGAATTCCCCATTCCCGGCAGTATTTCCTCATCCGAAAGATGCCGGTCCCGAAACCTTCGATCAGGCCGAGTTCGCTGAAGGTCCGGGCTATGATTCTGTTCCGGTGTTCCGAGACACCGGTTCCGAGGTCTTCGAGGGAGATGCTGGCGGGAAGAGAGCCGGGGCTTGTGATCTCAATCCGGTCGTCGAAGATGGCGAGCTTTATGCTTGCTCCTTTCCTTGAGTAGTCCCGGTGGCAGACGGCATTTACCAGGGCTTCTTTTACTGCCTGCTCAGGATATTCGTAGGCTTCTTTCCGGTAGAGACCCTCGACTTTTGCCCACCTCCGGATGTTCCTTTTGAAAAACACGGCGGCTTCTTCGACCTGGCTGTAGAGGGGACCTGAAATAATCCTCTGGTCGATGAATTCATCCATTTCGTTGCCTTTGAAGCGGGCACATTTGATTACTGCGGCAGGGAGATAGACATCCGGTTCGTTTGAAAAGAGAAGGATTCCTGCAACAGTAGGGTAGATGCTGCCGTTTAGCTGAAGAACAAAGCATTTCTTTTTCAAAAAACTGCTGTTGATCTCACTTTTGGGAATTCCCCTTACTTTTTCCCTCATCCTGAGGTAGAAGTCCAGGTTTTCAGGTTCAAGGTCCTCCATTGCAGCATCCGGAATTGCGGTTTCATCGAAGCTCACGTTCATCCGCTGGCGCCTGAGTTCCTCAATGATTTCCAGGTCAGCCTTCCTGTTGGTTGAGCCGACCCGGACAAAGCTGCCTTCGAGTTCGCCTTTGCTTTTAAGGTGATAGGGCTTGAGCCTCCCTGGATAAACTTCGACTTTCAGGAGCAACTTTCCTTCAATGTTATGGATTGTCGTTGTAAAAGAAGGGACCGGTTCGATACTGTCATAGATAATGTTTGCAACCTGTTCTTCCGTGTCAGGGATCTCCAGCTCATCAATACCGAGAAGTGCCTTGTCCCTGTCCCTTACCCCGATTATGATAGAACCTCCGGCTCCATTGGAAAAAGCACAGCCCGTTTTTGCAATCGCAAGCGAAGTCGGCATTTTTTCCTTGAATTCCAGGGTTTTGCCTTCGGGGGATGCGAGAAGTTTCAGGATGGACATGATTTCTCTCCCTTTCTCTTCCGTGAATTTAAGCGTACTTCGGTTAAATATTTGTGCCCGAGATTTCCAGGAACTCTTCAAATCCGGAAGGCTGCTAAGCACAAACCACTCCTTCTTCTTTCAGATCGAAAAAGGCTACTTTCTTTCCACATCTGCCTTATAGTTCTCTACGAAACCACAATCAATAGAAATATTCAAGCCTCTAACTCTTGTTTTTAGAGAAAATTGAACGTCGGCCTTCAGGAAATTAATTTATATAGCTTTCGTTGGCATTTAACAAGTGTATATAAGCAGATATTAAATTGCAATGTAAGGTTTAAAAATGAGATATAATTTTATGATACACTACCCCAGACTATAATTTCTAAGAAACTTACTGTCAGCAGGCGCCAGTTGGAAGACTGTTCCTTATTCAAACATATCTGAAGTTTTTTTGGCGAACTGCACTCAGGTGGCCCAATACAACCAAAAAATAAAAAATGAGATTTGAAATTTCAAGAAATCAGCTTAACGATCTCTCGCTCAAACCAGTTCTCTGCCAGCCGCCCCTCCTCTTCCCCGTGCACACTCGCATACACTTCATACTCCCCGCTCTCCTCATCAAAAACGAACCTGTAAACCGTTTCGAAATAAGCCCAGTACCTGACATACGGGTTCCTGGCATCGTTCAGAACAACCGTAACCGAGCCGTTATTTTCGGAGACGTTGTAGACAGGATAATCGATATCCTGGGGAACCCCACTATAGTAGAGTTTCCCTGTTTTTGCGGCGTAGAGGGAAGCTTCCGGGACATCTCCCGAAACGGAGATCTTTTCAACAAAAGTGCTCCTTTCAATTCCTCCCCAGTAGGTGGTTTCCAGGACCCTGTAGTGGGTGTCGTTAAACGAATAGGCTGAGAGGAACCTGCCTGCGGATGCGGGGTAGCTGTTCTGGTAGCTGATTTCAGCCCCTTCGACTTCGGAAATGTGCTGCACCACCAGGACTTTTGCAATCGGGGCTACGGCAAGCCAGAGGGTGAGCACGAAGATCAGGGCTGCATAGAGTTTATCGTCGTTTTTTCTCACGTAGGCGCAAAAACCGTTGAATTTCCCCTGCCATATTCCCCTGGTTTTCATCTCATCCACAAGCACGATGAAGAGGGGCAGCAGGGGGAGGAGGTTAAGCAGCGGGTCAAAGAAATAAATGGCTCCCAGAATTGAGGAGTCGGTGCTGAAAGGGTAGAGGGGGCGCATTTTCCAGCTTGTGACGTAGTCCATGTAAAAGTGGACAATAAGGGCTGCAAACCCGCCTGCGGTCAGGAGCCGGTCTTTTGTCCTGACCCAGAGGATAAGCGTGACAAGGGAAATAAAGAGCAGGGAGTGCATGAACTCCCGGTGGCCCAGGATATAGAAGAGCTGGTTTCGGGCTGTATGGCTAAGAATTCCACTGACCGCGAAAAAGATCATGTGCGGGATGAAGTCCAGGTCGGGGAGGATGGACAGAAAGGCTATTGTCCACCGTTTTTTTCCTTTGAAGCCAAGAGCGAGGGCGATCAGGAGGCCTACGCCGAGGTGAGAGATCGTGTTTACCATGCTTGTCCCAGTCCCAATTACAGTTGTTTTATATTCATAAAGAAGGGGGCAGAAACTATATTATATTTATTGAGAATGCCCCTGTATCCAGTCCGCTTGAGCAAAGGTTCGGGTTCTGAAATAAGGAGCAAAAAGGAACCGGGGCTTATGGAAAAATTGCTCCGGACAGGGAAGACGGGAATCCCGGGTCTAACCATTTTGGAGAAAAAAATTACGGTTGTTCGGGAGGAGTATATTAAGGTGGCCCGAACCAGCCGAAAACAGCCAAAGCAACCG
>DUKH01000030.1:3695-5104 GCA_013329415.1 Methanosarcinaceae archaeon
CCGAAAACAGCCAACGAATAAAAAAGAAGATTTGAAAACCCGGGGGTTTTATGGAATAGCCCGGATCTTTTTCTGCCCATTATATTCAGGATCACCCAAACCGGTTCTCGCCAAGCTTCGTTTCCTTTCTTCCGTATTTGCTTAAATACGCCTCATATTCTCCGCTTTCCCTGTCAAAAACAAACCTGTAAACCACATCAAAATAAGGCCAGTTTTCAACATACGGGCTCCTGGCATCGCTCAGTACAACCATAACCTTACCTTTTTCTTCCGAAACAGTGTAGACCGGATAATCGATCTCCTGAGAGGGGGTTTGTATTGTAAAGTTTCGCTGCTCGTTCAACGTAGGTTGCGGCGTCAGGGACGTCGCCGTTCACGGAGACTTTTTCGACATAGAAGCTTTTTTCGGTTCCTGAGAGGTAGCTGACTTCCATAAGTTTGTAGTGGGTATCGTTATAGGAATATGCTGCGAGGAATCGGGTTGGAGAAATCGGATAGGTGTCATTGTAGCTGATCTCGGCTCCTTCGGCTTTTGAGATATTGTCGATGAGGAAGACTTTTGCAGCCGGGAACAACATAACCCAGACAAGAAGGACTACGAGGAGGGATGCATAGAACTTTTTTCCCTTCGGGTTTGCAAAAGAGGAAAAGTCGTCGACTTTCCCATTCCATTTGCCCCTGTTTTTCAGATATTCCGCCGCTAAGAGGAGGAGAGGCAGCAGAGGAAGGATGTTTACCAGGGGGTCGTAGGAATAAGTGCTTCTAAGAACCGAAGCATCGGTGATAAGCGGGTAGAATATGCGCATTTTCGCGCTTGTGGTGTAATCCAGGAGAATATGGGAAAAAATGGCTCCGAAAGCTCCTGCAGTAAAGCGCTTGTCCTTTGTTCTGAGCCAGATGAGAAGCGTGACCATAAAGACGAAAAAGATTGAGTGCGAAAACTCTCCCTGTGGCCCAGCAGGTAGAAAAGCTGATTTCGGGCCTCATGGCTTAAGCTGCCGCTGAGAAGTGTAAAAGCCGAATAGCTGAGATAGTCGAGGTCAGGGAGGATTGAGAGAAACGCTACTGTCCAGCGACGCTTTCCTTTAAGGCCGAGGGCGAGGGAGATTAAGAAGCCAATCCCCAGGTGGGAGATGGTGTTTACCATGTATTTTCATTCCGGGTTCAAAGTTTATTGTGCAGGCACAAAAAAGCATGAACAGTTTAAATAATAGAGTGAAAATAAAAATGCCAATACCCATATATTAAGCTTATGGGGTCAGTCTGAAAACTTTAAACTCTATTGGAATGACCCGTGTATTAGAATAAAGTCCATTAAAATATGCCGTCCATGAATAAGCCATCTATCAGAATAAGCCATCTATCAGAATAAGCCATCTATCAGAATAAGCCATCTATCAGAATGAGCC
>DUKH01000030.1:5486-6106 GCA_013329415.1 Methanosarcinaceae archaeon
AGCCATCTATCAGAATGAGCCGTCCACGAATGAACCATATATTAGAGTGAACCTTTGTCCCCGTAAATTCTCAATCTTCAAAAAAATCAAATTCTCAATCTTCAAAAACGATCCTGAAAAAGAAGAATCGGGAAATTCCCGATTCAAAGGGTCCTTTCAAAAAATTCAATCATTTCCCGGTATGCGTCCTGCGCGACGGAGCTTTTTGACATACTCCCGTTGTCATCGATCATGAAGTCGTGGGGTTCGCCCTGGTACACTTTCAGTTCGAAATATTTGTCAGCGGTGTCAAGTTCCCCGGCGTACTTGTAGATGTTGGAGATGTCACTTGCAAGGTCCCGACTGCCGTGGATGACCAGAATCGGGGCTTCAAGGCTTTCGATCAGGTCAGCGGGCTTTTCAGGCCGACTCATCGAGCCGCTGGTGTATGGGAAACCGTACCAGGCAACTCCTGAGCTGAGTTCCTTGATTTTGAGAAGATAGAGCATGGTGTACCTGCCCCCGGCACAGAAGCCTGTCAGGCCCAGTCTCTCAGGGTCCGTATCTTCCCTGCTCTGCAGGTATCCGGTGCTGTTCCTTACCACGGATTCTACCTCGGCATCGGTCGGGGAGATCGAATA
>DUKH01000214.1:0-8629 GCA_013329415.1 Methanosarcinaceae archaeon
GATTGAAGAGTCCGTCGTTGCTGAATAAATACATCCTGCTCGGAAAGAATGATTTTGTCGGAAACTGTTGATTATATATGGAGTTTTCTATTTGGATAAGTAGGAAAATATATTATAGGGGTTACTAATTGCAGATGATATATTAGCCACCGAATCAAAAACCATGACTATTTGTCAAACTATTTAATTAATTAATAATAAATCAGATCGTTGGTGATTAACATTTCCAGCAGACCTTTCACGAGAATTTTATATGAGAGTTGCCGTAGACTAGTCCTATTTCTATTCCTGGTTCTAAGTATTACAATAATATTAGGCGCTCTAATGTACTTTATAGAAGGAGAAGCAGGTGGTTTTACCAGTATACCCATAAGCATCTACTGGGCTATCACAACACTTCTAACTGCAGGATACGGGGACATGTTTCCGCAAACAAGCATCGGTGGTGGGGTGGCTTTGGTTGTTAGGATATTAGGATATTAGGATTTAGCATTATAATCGTGCCGATTGTTATTGTAATAGCTGAAATTTACAACTCGCTATATAGTGCATTCTCTGGGAAAAATGAGGAGTAAAATCTTTGAGTACGCTTTATTTTTGGCAGAAAAGAGCGTGGGAAGTAACAGGTAAAGTTACACAAATCAGGAAGTCAAAACCTATCGCCTTTCTGTGCAAAGTCTCTAACAATCAAAAGGGCGTGTTAAATGAAAACAAGAACAAAATTCTTAATCGCCATTTCCTTTATGATACTTGCAATAGGCTTGGTTTTCTTTCTAATGATTTATCAGCCGGGGGCAGGCATGTATGTTCGTGCAGTTAAGCTTTCTGATCCACCGGAAAATTCTGTGGAATTCAGTTTAGCAGATCTTGAAAAGTATCCCTATGTTAAAGAAGCAGTGCTGAATCCGGGAACTGATATTAAGGTTCCTTCCGAGCATCATCAAGATATGTCAGAGTTTGGTAAAATAACATCCTATAACAATACCAATTATATAAAAGTGAATAATGAGTATTATAACATCCATTGTGAGTCTGCTGATTAATCAGTGCACACTATTCAAAGTACAGGATCAAAGGTGAAAATTCAGGTTTTTGAATAAGCTAAAAAAGAGTGAAACAAAGATGAAGCCCGAAGCTTCACCTTTCAAGTTTCCTGTAAGTTAATTTCTGTTCTGCAATTTTTATTTCTGCTTCCTTTCAAGCTTCTTCGTGCCAAGCTTCTCGACAATTCCGAGGTTGAGTTCATCGGTGGTGCTGAGCTTTCCGCTGGCAACCGCACTTTCCAGGAGGTGCTGTCCTACAAGGGTACGTACGATCAGGGTGGTGTAGCCGTTCGGACTTCCCACTGCACCTGCGGAGATGTCGGCTTTGAGGGCGGCAAATACAGTTTCACGATCTTGATTTTTATTTGGAATGTCTGACGGCAATAGTGGTAACATATATAATATTTCTGTCCAATGTATCAAACTGTTTGTCATATGAATTAATATTACTGGAAAAAATGATCATAAATATAAAATCCTTCCTGATAGTTTGATGATTTAGTCAGAATACTTATAAAGTGCTGGTTAAAAGTAGTTTATGGAGTTTATTAAATGTGTC
The DNA here is from genome assembly GCA_013329415.1 of Methanosarcinaceae archaeon. Taxonomy (GTDB): domain Archaea; phylum Halobacteriota; class Methanosarcinia; order Methanosarcinales; family Methanosarcinaceae; genus MTP4; species MTP4 sp9310u. The sequence goes on from DUKH01000214.1 coordinate 1,603, forward strand.
TATTATTCTTGACTTCGGACTCAATTTTTCAGCACAACTTCAATATAAATATATGAGGAATATACTTTGAATAAAGCAACTAAAGCTGTTTTCTCCTGTCTGCTGGCAGTATCGTTAGTTTTCTTCAGCGGGTGTACTGATAATCAAGAAAATCTGGCTCAAGGAAAAGATCCAGGGGACGTGACAAATGAAACACCAAACAAAAGTATTTTCGGTATAGAAAATGCGGGCACTATAAACTCTCTTAGTCCTGGGAACATTACAAGTGAAACACCAAACAAAAATATTTCCGGTACAGAGAATGCAGGCAATATAAACTCTCTTAGGCTTGAAAAGCAAAGCTCTTTTTCCAAATATTATAGCAAAGAAAATCTGCAGTTTGAGCCCGATATTTCTCCTTATTCCTTGCCTCTTGAAGTTTCCGAAATTTCAAATTATTATGATTTTACTCAGAAAATTCCCCTGACAAATGAAAGCAGGGATTTGCTGTACAAAAATGGATTTGTTGTAATTGAAAATTCGGCTATCGAAAACCTACCTGGAGCAGGGAATACGCGGGTAAATGATGCTTACAGAGACCTGAAAGTGGCTGATGTTCCTATTTTCATCACGTCGGATTCTCTTCTTCACCTTTATCACATCCAGTTTGATGAGACGCTAAAAAGAGTAGAATCTGAGGAATTTTACGACGAGCTATGGAAACTTGACAAAGCTCTCCTTGAAGCCTCCATAGAGGATTATGACAGTGCATCGGGGCGAGAAAAGGAAGCTGCAAGAAGAAATGTTGCATACTTTGCTGTGGCTTTGAGACTTCTTGAACCGGAATCTTATCAGATAGGGAAATCACGGGAATTGTCGGGGGAAATTGCACTTTTCAATTCTCAGGATGCAAAAAAATATAGCGTCGAAGTCCCCTCATTTGTAAAAACTGATGTAGAGGCTGAACTGCACTTGATAGAAGCCCGGGAAGGAGGAGTATCTCCAATTTTCAAGTACGTGGAAGATTACTCTCAATACACTCCAAGGGGACATTACACTAGCTCTGAGAAACTGAAGAACTATTTTAAGGCCATGATGTGGCACGGCAGAATAAGTATGCTGCTCCAGCCGGACATGATTTCTGCAGACGACCCGGAAAAGGAGGCAAAAATTCAGACTATTCAGGCCCTTTTAATTTCTGACCATTTTGCCAGGGACAAGGACCTCCGGGACAGATGGGATAAAATTTACGAGGTGACGGCTTTCTATGTTGGTTTTTCCGATGATCTCGGGTCCTATGAATATGCAAAAGCTCTGGATACTGTCTTTGGGGGTAATAGATATGGAGTGGGTTTCGACAATGAAAGCCTGGCAGAACTGAAATCCGAGCTGGAAAGATACGAAAACCCGAAAATCTACGGCGGGACAGGGAAAATAATTCCAACAGGTTCCGAAACTGAATACGAAACTCTTGAGACTACAAAAGGTTTCAGGTTCATGGGTCAGCGCTATACCCCTGATTCCCATATACTCCAGACGCTTAATCCTCCTGCTTTAAATATCATGAATCTTCTCGGCTCTGAAAGAGCGAAAGAACACCTGAAAAACCTGAATATTTCTGAAAACGAAGGATACAAAAACCGCCACCAATCTCTGGAAAACGAATTCGGAGCTTTTGATGAAGAAGACTGGAATAAAAACCTTTACTGGGCTCAACTGTACGCTCTAAAGCCCCTCCTTGTAAGTTATCCGGAGGGTTACCCCACTTTCATGCAGACTGGGGCCTGGGAAGATAAGCAGCTTAACACAGCCCTTGCTTCCTGGACTGAACTCAGGCATGATACTATCCTCTATGCAAAACAGGCTTACTTTACAGGTGCTTTCTATAATCTGGAAGAAAAACCTGTAGAGGGATATGTGGAGCCAGTTCCTGAATTTTATGCCCGGATGCTTGCTCTTACAAAAATGGCACACAGCGGGCTGGCAGAAATGGAAGTACTTGATGAGCAGTCGGATAAAGATTTCACAACTCTTGAAAACACGCTTGAAAAACTACTGGAAATCTCGATTAAAGAACTTGAAAACAAAGAGCTGACGGATGAAGAATACGAGTTCATCAGGAATTTCGCCCAGAACATATCTCCAATGCTTGAGAATGTGGATATAAAGTCCCAGATGTCCACTATGGTTGCGGATGTTTATACAGGTCCCGGAGGAAGTGTCCTGGAAGAAGGAACAGGAAAACTGGATCTGATGGTAGTAGCGTACAAACAGCCTGACGGCAGGATCGTGCTCGGAGCAGGCCCCGTAATGAGTTATTATGAGTTCTGGCAGCCCTCAGGGGAAAGATTGACTGATAAAGAATGGCGAGAAATGCTAAATAATAACCCTCCTGAAAGACCGGAATGGGTAAGTTCCTTTAGGGGGTAAAAGATGCTATTCTGGACAGCCTATCTTTTTCATCCATTTTTAGTATCTTCTCCATCAGACAACGCAACATCGGTTCTTTATGATCTTGAAGAAAATTATACATAAAAATAGAAAAAGAAAGTAAAAAGATGGAGCTTGCTCCATCTGAATCCATTTTTGAAGTAATCTTATTTCTGCTTCCGCTCGAGCTTCTTTGCGCCAAGCTTCTCGATGATGCCGAGGTTGAGCTCGTCGGTGGTGCTGAGCTTCCCGTTGGCAACAGCGCTTTCCATGAGGTGCTGTCCGACAAGGGTGCGGACGATCAGGGTGGTGTAGCCGTTCGGGCTTCCCACTGCGCCAGCGGAGATGTCGGCTTTGAGGGCGGTAAAGTCAGTGCAGACGTGGCAGCCGGGGCGGACGGTGTCCTCGAGTTCGGCGAGGGGGATTACGTACTGGGTCCCGTCGTTGAGGGTGATTTCCAGCTTGCCTTTGACGTCTATGCGGCAGACTTTCATGGGCTCGAGGGCGTACTCGCTTTTCAGCTTGCCTGCGATCAGTTTTTCGTAGTCGAAGCTTTCGGTACAGAAGAGGCCGATCACGAAGCGGATGGAGTCTTTGTATGGGCGGACAAGGTCATGGTCAGTCTCGAGCATTTTCCTGACTGCCTGGACCACGCAGGGGACACCGACAACTGCGATGTTCCTGTACTTTTTGTTGACCACGGCTTCCTTGAGGGCGGAGACCAGGGGGACCCACCAGTTGTAGCGGCTTCCTGCCTCGTTTATCAGGGCTTCGCTTTTTGTGATCACCATGGAGTGCGGCTTGAGGGTCCAGGGGTCTTCGGTGACTGTTACCACGGCGTCCACAAGGCCGGTATCCAGGGCGTTTGCCAGGAGAGCTGTAACGGCTCCTCCGCTCTGCTTTCTCGGGATGTCGAACTCGGCTTTTGCAGCGGTGATCTTAAGATAGTCCCCGAAGATGGATTCGGGCTGTTCGCCTATCCTGGGGCAGACTTCGTAGCAGGCTCCGCAGGGTACGTCGTCAATTGCAGCTTTGCAGTAGCCGTTGCTCTTGGGCTTTGCGGAATCGGTTCCGGTTTCGAAATAAAGGGCGTCGGCAGGGCAGACCGCGATGCAGGCCCCGCAGCCTGAGCAGAGGTCCGCGTCCCAGACTTCCTTTTCAAGGTCAATGTAACTCTTGCTAATTGGTTTTCCTTCTGCCATCTCGATCACTCCCAGACGTATTTCCCTGCAAAGGGCCGGCTGCTTGCCGGGGCAATTCTGGTGTAGTTTGTGTCCAGGAAGGGGGCCGGGTCAAGGCCAAACTGTTCGCAGAAGCTCTCGATAACCGGTTTTGTCCTTTCCAGGTCGGCTTCCGTGAACTCGAACTTTTTGGCTCCGACTCCCAGCAGGTAGTCGTCCACTTCCCCGCGGATGATGATCTCTCCTCCGTGGATCCCGCTTCCGATGCCCCTGTCGGTCATGGCTTTTTCCTGGCCTATTCCGAGCACGAGCACAAGCCCTCCTGCCATGTATTCTCCCAGGAAGGAGTGGGCTGTGCCGCCCACCACGAGTATGGGCCTGGCTTCCACTTCGTACTGCTTCATGTGGATGCCGCCCCTGTACCCGATGTTGTTCCTTACAAAGACCTTGCCTCCGCGCATCCCGTGGGCAACCGCGTCTCCTGCGCTCCCGTGGATCACGAGCATGCCTTTGTCCATGGTGTTCCCGGGGGCGTGTTCGGCGTTCCCGTTTACGATACAGGTGGGGCCGCTCATGAACATGCAGACGTCCCCTCCGGGGACTCCGTTGACTATGATCCGGGAATTGCCCCGGACCCCGTTTCCGATAAAGCGCTGGCCAAGCACGTTGTCAAGGACGATTTCCTCAGCCCCGTCAGCAACTGCAGCCCTGATCTTCTGGTTCAGGGGGGTGTAGTGCATACCTTTGGCGTCAATCGTGACTGTCTTCATCCTCAGGCCCCCGCGCTCTTTACGTCAAGGACTTCAAGTATTCCTTCGTCAAGCATGTACCCGCGCAGGCGGTCCCTGTTTCCGCGCATGCTTTCGATACTGTTGATACCTGCAGCGCCCATCAGTTCGCTGAGTTCCAGGGTCCAGGCATGGATCAGGTTTGAAACCTGCATGGCTCCCTGTTCGGGGTCGAGCCGGTCCACAAGGTCCTGGCGCTGGGTAGCGATACCCCACGGGCAAAGACCTCTGTAACAGTTTCCGCAGACCCGGCAGCCCATGGAAATCAAGGTAGCGGTTCCGATGTAGACCGCGTCCGCACCAAGGGCAATGGACTTTGCAAGGTCGGCGCTGTTCCTTATCCCGCCGCTGGCAATGACGGATACTTCGTTTCTTGTGCCCTGTTCCCTGAGTTTCTGGTCAACACTTGCAATTGCGCCTTCGATGGGGATTCCCACATGGTCCCTGAAGACCTTCGGGGCGGCTCCGGTCCCTCCGCGGGACCCGTCGATTACAACTGCGTCCGCAGAAGAGCGGGCAATGCCTGCTGCAATGGCTGCCACGTTGTGCACGGCTGCAATCTTTACGAAGACCGGTTTCTTCCATTCGGTAGCTTCTTTCAAACTCCTTACAAGCTGGACCAGGTCTTCGATGCTGTAAATGTCATGGTGAGGGGCAGGGCTGATTGCGTCACTTCCGAGGGGGATCATCCTTGTACGGGAGACTTCCGCAGAGACCTTTTCTCCGGGCAGGTGCCCGCCGATTCCGGGTTTTGCACCCTGGCCGATCTTGATCTCGATTGCCGCTCCCCTTTCAAGGTAGTCCACGTTCACGCCGAAACGGCCTGAAGCGACCTGGACGATCACGTTGCCCTGGTAGGGGTAAAGTTCCCTGTGCAGTCCGCCTTCTCCGGTTCCCATGAAGGTCCCGGTTTCCTTTGCGGCTTTTGCCATGCTGAGGTGGGCGTTTAAGCTGATTGCCCCATAGCTCATGTGCCCGATCATGATGGGTGTTTCAAGCTTCAGGTTGGGGGCAAGTTTTGTTGCAAGTTCAACGTCCCCTGCCTCGGTCTTCTTGAATTCGAGCTTTGACGGCTTTTTCCCTATGTAGGTCCGAAGTTCCATCGGCTCTCTCAGGGGGTCAATGCTCGGGTTTGTTACCTGGCAGGCGTCCAGCAGGAGGCGGTCGAAGATGCTTGGCAGGTTGCTGGCATTCCCCATCCCTGCGAGGATGATCTTTCCGCTCCTGGCCTGTTTGATGATATCTTCCCTGGCTTCCCGGGTCCAGAGGGGGTGGCTGCGGTAGTCCACGGGGTTTTCGGTAAGCGAAATCGCGTCCCTGGGGCACATAGATACACAGCGGAGACAGCCGGTACATTTCCTGGACTGGATCAGGATTTTGTCTCCTTCTCTCCTGAAAGTGCCGTAGGAACAGTTTTCAATGCAGCGCCCGCAGTCCATGCATTGTTCCCGGTCAATGGTGACCTTGTATTTCGGGGGTATGCTTCCGAGGCTCATGCGTTAAACCTCCCTATGATGGGCTCTCCTGCCCGCGGGGCGCGGATGTTCTTAACTTCGGGGTCCAGGACCCTCATTGCGGACTCTTCACTGGAGATGTAGAGCTTGTCCCCGTTTTCTCCTACCACGAGGGGGCGGAGTTTGATCCTGTCAGTGAAGCCCACAATCCCTTCGTTCGATGCGACCACAATCGCAAAGGGGCCGTTCATGAGGGCAGAGCCGTAGGTCAGGCGGATTGCCCGGTGCAGCTCTTCTTCGACAGGGGACATGCGGTCTATTTCGTCCCAGAATGGGGGGGCGAGGGCTTTGACCACCGTTTCCGTAGGAAGCTCGTGCTGCCTTCCGAGGAGGTCAAAGAGGTATGCCACGACTTCGGTGTCCGTGAGCAGGGTGCACTTGTACCCGTAACCTTCCACATAGCGCTGGTTTGTCCCGTAAGAGGTAATTTCCCCGTTGTGTACAACGGACCAGTCAAGCAGGTTGAAGGGGTGTGCTCCTCCCCACCAGCCGGGGGAATTTGTGGGGTAACGGTTGTGGGCAAGCCAGATGTAGCCTTCGTAGTCCTCTATCCTGTAGAAGTCCGCCACTTCTTCCGGCCAGCCGGAAGCCTTGAAGACTCCCATATTCTTGCCTGAAGAAAAGACCAGGGCACCGTCGATAGAAGAGTTCACTTCCATTACGATGTGCTTGATGATGTCCTTCTCGGAACCTACCTTTCCTCCGATCATGTCGTCAAAGGGCTTGAAGAAGTATCTCCAGGGGGTGTGTACTCTCTTCAGTCCCGGTTGTTCGACGGTGGGGATTTCTTCCTGGTGGACAACAGTGCCCCAGCGGTGGAGGATTTCATCAACCTTTGTTTTTGGTTCTACCATGTTGTCAAAAAAAACATGAAGCGCGTAACAGTCTGCATAATCGGGGTAAATCCCGTATGCGACATAGCCTGCCCCGTCTCCACTGCCTCTTTCATTCATGAGACTCAGGGCGGCTTTTATTTTCGACCCGTCCATTGTGGACTTTGTCTTGTCTATGAAGCCTATTATTCCACACATTTCGATCACTCTAGAAATGAACGTAATGTTTTTTGTTAACAAATTTCTTGATAATCCGGATATTTTTGGTAGTCCGGATATCCTTGATAATCCGGATATTTTTG